>JBKPRI010000323.1:0-22056 GCA_046734515.1 Candidatus Methylomirabilota bacterium
GTGGTGCAGGTCGAGCAGAAGCTGACGCCGGGTCACTCGACGGTCTATGCACAGCACGCCGAGGGATGGGCCAAGAGCATCTGGGCCGACGTGCTCGGCAGCGGAGGTGCCGCATGAATCGCCGGCTCGCCGTTCTGGTGGCGCTCGCCGCGGTCCTGCTGCTCGGCGCTTCCGCGCGCTCCGAGGCCGCGGGGCCGCTCGATCAGCCCGGTTACGTGAAGGCCATGACGTGCTCGGCCTGCCACGGCGCGTCCGGCAACAGCCGCTCCGAGGCCGTCCCGATCCTGGCCGGTCTGTCCCCGGCGTACTTCAAGAAGGCGATCGAGGATTACGCGACGGGCAAGCGCGTGTCCGCCGAGATGGAGCCGTTCGCCAAGCAGGTGAAGCTGCTCGGCGTCGACGAGCTGGCGGCCTTCTTCGCGGCCCAGCGCCGCGAGGCCACGCCGGTGAGGGCCGATCGCAACGCCGTCGAGCGCGGGCGCGCCGCCTCCGCGGAGTGCGCGGTCTGCCACGGCGCCGCCGGTCAGGGCGGCCAGGGCGATCCGAGCAAGCTCGGGCCGGCCATTGCCGGACAGCCGGCCACGTACCTCAAGAACCAGCTCCTGCTGTTCAAGGCCGACAAGCGCAGCCCCGGCGACGAGCCACTCACCAAGATGAAGGCCATCCTGAAGGCCGTCCCCGACGAGACGCTCGCCGATCTGGCCGCCTACTATTCGAGCCTGAGGTAGCCTCGCCGGCGTGACCTTTCTCCTGACCCTGGTGGTGCTCAGTCTGGCGGGCGCGTTCGTCTCGGGCCTCGTCGGCGTCGGGGGCGCCATCGTCATGATTCCCCTGCTGCTGTACGTGCCGCCGTTGCTCGGCGTCGGGCGCCTCGACGTCAAGACGGTGACGGCGATCACCATGGTGCAGGTCTTCGTCGCGGCCCTGTCGGGCGTGCTCGCGCACGGCCGCCGGCGCGCCGTGCGCGGCGATCTCGCGCTGATCGGCGGGGTCACCATGGCGGCGGGCTCGCTCACCGGCGCGCTGCTGTCGCACTGGGCCGACGATCGCACGCTGCTCTTCGTCTTCGGCCTCATGACCCTCAGCGCGCTCGGTCTCATGGTCATCCCCGTCGAGACGGCCGGCCAGCCGATCTTCGCCGAGCGCGTGGAGTTCAACCGGCCGCGGGCGAGCGCCGTGTGCGGTGGGGTCGGCGTGGCGGCCGGTCTCGTCGGCGCCGGCGGCGCGTTCCTGCTGGTGCCGCTGCTGATGGTAGTGGTCGGCATCCCGATCCGCGTGACGATCGGCAGCTCGCTGGCCATCACCGCGCTGGCGGCCACGGCGGGCGTCATCGGCAAGCTCGTCACCGCCCAGGTGCCGCTGTTTCCCACCGCGGCGGTGGTGCTGGGCGCCGTGCCGGGCGCGCAGCTGGGCGCGCTCGTGAGCCGCCGGCTCAGCGGCGCGAGCCTGCGGCGCGTGCTCTTCCTGATCACGCTCGTCTCGGCGGTGCGCGTGTGGTGGGATCTGCTGATCCCGGGAGGCCACTGAGGGTGCGCTACGGCTTCGTCATCGACCATCGGCGCTGCATCGGCTGCCACGCCTGCACGGTGGCGTGCAAGGAGGAGAACCGCGTACCGCTCGGCGCGTTCCGGACGTGGGTGAAGTACGTCGAGCGCGGCACGTTCCCGGACACGCGGCGCTACTTCTCGGTGCTGCGCTGCAACCACTGCGACGACGCGCCGTGTGTCACCATCTGCCCGACCGTCGCGCTCTACCGCCGGCCCGACGGCATCGTGGACTTCGACGGCCGCCGGTGCATCGGCTGCAAGTCGTGCATGCAGGCCTGCCCCTACGACGCGCTCTACATCGATCCCACCACCAACACGGCGGCCAAGTGCAACTACTGTGCGCACCGGGTGGAGGTGGGGCTGGAGCCGGCGTGCGTCATCGTGTGTCCCGAGCAGGCGATCATCGCCGGCGACCTCGACGATCCGCGCACGCCCATCGCGCGTCTCGTCGCCCGCGAGCAGGTCGACGTGCGCAAGCCGGAGCAGGGGACGCGCCCCAAGGTGTTCTACGTCGGGGCCGACACCTCCGCGCTGACGCCGTCGCTGCAGCAGCCCGCCACCAGCTACGTGTTCGGCCAGCGCCCGGCCGCCGAGCTGGATCTCGTCCGCATGGTGGCGGCGGTGCAGGCGAAGGAGCCCGGCGGTGACGGCGCGCTGAGCCGGCCCGTGTACGACGCCCCGCACGCGCCGCGGCCGTGGGGCTGGCGCGTGTCGGCGTACCTGTGGACCAAGGCCATCGCCGCCGGCGCGCTGCTGGTCGGCGCCTGCAACGTGCTGCTGCGGCCGCACAACGTGGGCACGCTGGCCGCGGTGCTCGCGCCGGTGGTGGCGCTGCTCTTCCTGCTGATCACCACCGCGCTGCTCGTCCTCGACCTCAAGCGGCCCGACCGCTTCCACTACATCCTGCTCAAGGGCAACCCGCGCTCCTGGCTCGTGAGGGGCGCCTGGATCCTGCTGGCGTACGGAGGTCTCGCGACGGTCTGGCTCATCGCCGGGCTCGCCGGCCGCGCCGATCTGCTGCGTACGCTCGCCGTGCCGGTGGTCCTGCTGGCCGTTGCCACCGCGGGCTACAGCGCCTTTCTCTTCGGCCAGGCCGAAGGCCGCGATTTCTGGCAATCGCCGCTGCACCTGCCGCACCTGCTGGCCGGCGCGATCGTGGCAGGCAGCGCTACCCTGACGGTCCTGCACCTGCTGACGGGCCACGACACCTGGGGCCCGGAGCTGATGGGTGTCGAGGGGCTGCGGCTGACCATGGCCGCGGGCCTGCTCGCGCACGCGTTCGTCATCGGGCTCGAGCTCTTCGGCACGCATCCGAGCGTGGACGTCCGGCGTGCCGCGCGGCTCGTCACGCACGGCGCCTGGCGCTCGCGCTTCTGGGGCGGCGCCATCATCACCGGCATCGCCGCGCCGCTCATGCTGGTGATCTGGGGCCTGGGCGCCGCGGCGACGCACCTGCCGATGGGCGTCACGCTGCAGGAGCCGGTGGCCACGAGCGCCGCCGCCATCCTCGCGCTCGTCGGCCTGTGGATCTATGAAGATCTCTGGGTGAAGGCCGGGCAGTCGATCCCGCTGAGTTGAAGCGCAATCCAGAGGGCTGCCACGGCTCCGCCGGGGCGGCCCGAAAGTTGGGGGGATTGGGGGCCATGTCGGGGCCCCCATGAATAGATGAATCACGTCGAGCCACTGCATCCCGTCGCCCGCGAGCTCACGCCGCCCGCGCTGGCCTCCTATCCGCCGGTCGAGCGGTGGGCCGACTGGGAGGAGTTCGATCCCGTCGCCTGGCCCGAGAAGGTCAAGCGGCGCTACGCGCTGATCCCGACCATCTGCTTCAACTGCGAGGCCGCCTGCGGCCTGCTGGCCTACGTGGATCAGCAGACGCTGCAGATCCAGAAGTTCGAGGGCAACCCCGTGCACCCGGGCAGCCGCGGCCGCAACTGCGCCAAGGGCCCGGCCACGCTCAATCAGATCCAGGATCCCGAGCGCATCCTCTATCCGCTGCGGCGAACCGGCAAGCGCGGCGGCGGGCAGTGGGAGCGCGTGACGTGGGACGCCGTGCTCGACGACATCGGCGGCCGCATCCGCAAGGCCATCGTCGAGGGGCGGCAGAAAGAGGTGATGTACCACCTCGGCCGGCCCGGCCACGAGCTGATCTACCTGCAGCGCGTCTTCCACGCCTGGGGCATCGACGGCCACAACAGCCACACCAACGTGTGCTCGGCGAGCGCGCGCGCCGGCTACGCCTTCTGGCACGGCATGGACCGGCCCTCGCCCGACCACGCCAACGCCCGCTTCATCCTGCTGCTGTCCTCGCACCTCGAGACCGGCCACTACTTCAACCCGCACGCCCAGCGCATCATCGAGGCCAAGCAGCGCGGCGCCAAGGTGGCGGTGGTCGACTCGCGCCTGAGCAACACCGCCTCCATGGCGGATTACTGGCTGGCGCCGTGGCCGGGCTCGGAGGCCGCTCTGCTGCTGGCCATGGCCCACGTGCTCATCCGCGAGCGGCGCTACGACGCGGATTTCGTGCGGCGGTGGACGAACTGGGACGAGTACCTGCGCGAGGAGCATCCCGACAAGCCGGTGACGTTCGAGGCCTTCCACGCCGCCATCGACGCGCACTACGCGCGCTTCACGCCGGAGTACGCGGCCCGCGAGAGCGGCGTGCCGGCGGAGACGATCGTCGCGCTCGCCCGCGAGATCGGTGCCGCCGGCTCCGCGCTGGCCACGCACATCTGGCGCAACACCGCGGCCGGCAACCTGGGCGGCTGGCAGGTGGCGCGCGCGCTCGAGTGGCTGGTGGTGCTGATGGGCGCCGTGGGCACGCCGGGCGGCACCGCGCCGAGCGCGTGGAACAAGGCCATCCCCGCGCCGCCGATGATGCCGCCGCCCGGCAAGGTCTGGAGCGAGCTCCTGATGCCCAAGGAGTATCCGCTCGCCTTCTTCGAGATGAGCTTCCTGCTCCCGCACTTCCTGAAGGAGGGTCGCGGGAAGCTGGCGATGTACTTCACGCGTGTCTACAACCCGGTGTGGACGAACCCGGACGGCATGTCGTGGATCGAGATGCTGACCGACGAGAGCAAGGTCGAGCGGCACGCCTGTCTCACGCCGGTGTGGAGCGAGACCGCGTGGTTCTCGGACTACGTCCTGCCGATGGGCCACGGCTCCGAGCGCCACGACCTCATGTCGCAGGAGACCCACGCCGCGCGCTGGATCGGCTTCCGCCAGCCCGTGCTGCGCGTGGCCCTCGAGCGGCGCGGTCAGACGTTCGACCTCACGTGGCAGGCGCACGAGGCCGCCGGGCTCGGGCAAGTCTGGGAAGAGGACGAGTTCTGGATCGAGCTCTCGTGGCGCATCGACCCCGACGGCAGCCTGGGCATCCGCAAGTACTTCGAGTCGCCGTACCGCCCGGGCGAGAAGCTGCGCATCGAGGAGCTCTATCGCTGGATCTTCGAGAACAGCGTGCCGGGGCTGCCGGCGGCGGCTCAGAAGGAAGGGCTCACGCCGCTCGAGTACATGCGCCGCTACGGCGCGTTCCTGGTCGAGGACAACGTCTATCGCACGCACGAGGTCGGCCCCTCGGCGAAGGACCTCGAGGGCGCGACCGTGGATCCGGTCACGAAGGTCATCTCCAAGGGCGGCAACGCCATCGGCGTGGAGATCGACGGGCGCCCGCACCAGGGCTTCCCCACGCCCTCGCGCAAGCTCGAGCTCTTCTCCAAGACCCTGAAGGACTGGAAGTGGCCCGAGGAAGCGCTGCCCGGCTACATCCGCAGCCACGTGCACTTCTCGAACGTCGATCGCGCCAAGGGCGAGATGGTGCTGCTGCCGACCTTCCGGCTGCCCACGCTGATCCACACGCGCTCGGGCAACGCCAAGTGGCTCTACGAGATCTCCCACACGAACCCGCTGTGGGTGCATCCCGAGGACGCCGCGCGCCTGCGCGTGGGCACCGGCGACCTGCTGAAGATCGCCACCGGCATCGGCTGGTTCGTCGACAAGGTCTGGGTGACCGAGGCCATCCGGCCCGGCATCGTGGCGTGCTCGCATCACCTCGGGCGCTGGCGCCTGGCCGAGTCCACCGGCGGCGAGCGCTGGTCGACCGCGCTCGTCGATCTCAAGCAGGAAGGTCCGGGCCGCTGGCGCATGCGCCAGGTGCACGGCGTGCAACCGTGGAAGAGCAGCGATCCCGACTCCGAGCGCGTGTGGTGGGAGGACGCCGGCGTCCACCAGAACCTCACATTCCCGGTGCAGCCCGACCCGGTGAGCGGCCAGCACTGCTGGCATCAGAAGGTGGTGGTCAGCCGTCCCGGCCCCGACGAGCGCTACGGCGACATCTTCGTGGACACCAATCGCTCGTTCGAGCTCTACAAGCAGTGGCTGGCCAAGGCCCGGCCGGCCCCGGGCCCGGGCAATCTCCGCCGGCCGTTGTGGCTGCCGCGCGCGTTCAAGCCCGACGCGAGCGCCTACAGGATGTGACCGCCGCTCACGCGTCTCCACCCCTTGACGCGGGCCTCTAATTAACCGTACGTTTAGTTGACATGAAGCCGACCACGACGACCACGGCGGCGCCGAAGCGGCGGGAAGGCGCGCGCCGGCGCGATTCGGCGGCCACGCGGGAGGCGCTGCTGCGCGCGGGCGCCGAGCTGTTCGCCGAGCGCGGCTACGACGGCGTGCCGGTGGCGGTCCTCGCCCAGCGGGCCGGCGTCAACAAGGCGATGATCAACTACCACTTCGGCGGCAAGCGGAAGCTCTACCTCGCCATCGTGCAGCTCACGTTCGCGGAGATCGTGGCGAGCGTCGAGCGCCTGGCCGAGTCGACGCGCCCGGCGCCCGAGGTGCTGCGCGAGCTGGTCGCCGTCGTGGGCGAGGCGGCCTCGCGCCGTCACCCGCATTTCTGCGCCATGATGATGCGCGAGGTGGTCACCGGCGCCGAGCACCTGGACCCCGCGCTGATGGATCACCCGGCGCGCATTCTCGCCGCCGTGCAGCGCATCGTCGCGCGCGGCGTGCGCGAGGGCGACCTGCGCCCGGTCGATCCGCTGCTGACGCACCTGAGCCTCGTCGGCAGCCTGGTCTTCTTCTTCGCCACGGCGCGGTTTCGGGAACGGCTGCTCGCGGGGCGGCGCCCGCCGATCACGCCTCCGGGTGCCGCGGCGTATGTCCGGCACATCCAGGATCTCCTCACGCACGGCCTGGCGGCGTCTCCGCGCCGTGCGCGGCGACAGGCATGAAGGCGCGGATTCGCCGGCTGGTGATCGTCGGGCTCGTCGTCCTCGGCGGGCTGGCGGCGTGGCGCTTCGTCCTCGCGCCGCCGGGCGTGGACCCGGGCGTGGTCACGGTGAGCGGGCGCATCGAGGGCGACGACTCCGCGGTGGCCGCGAAGACGTCGGGGCGCATCCGCGAAATATCCGTACGCGAGGGCGATCGCCTGCAGGCCGGCCAGGTCATCGCGGTCCTCGACGACGAGCAGATCCGCGCGCGCGAGCAGCAGGCGCAGGCCGCCGTGCGGCAGGCCGAGGCGCGCGCCCGCCTGGCCGGCCACCAGATCGCCGTGCTCGAGGAGCAGCTCCGCCAGAGCCGGCTCGGCGTCGATCAGGCCCGCACCGATGCGCAGGGGCGCGTCAGCGAGGCCGACGCCAAGCTGGCGGCGGCCGAGGCGCAGCTGGCCCAGGCCGAGGCCTCGTGGACCCAGGCCAAGTGGGACCGCGACGCGATGGCGAGCCTCCACAAGCGCGAGCTCATCGCCGAGCAGGAGGCGCGCCGTGCAGTGAGCACCGAGGAGGCGCAGGCCGCTCTCGTCGCCGCTTCGCGGCGCCAGGTCGAGGCCGCGCGCGGCGCGCTGACCGCAGCGCAGGCCAACCTCGTGAACCCGGCGATCCGCTCCTCGCAGGTCGCCGCGGTGCAGGGTCAGATCCTCCAGGCCCAGGCCGACATCGCCGCGGCGCAGGCCGAGGCCGAGCGAGCCCGCGCCCAGCTCGACGAGGCGCGCGCCAATCGCCAGGACCTGCGCGTGATCGCGCCGTTCACCGGGACCGTGGCCACGCGCACCGCCGAGCCCGGCGAGGTGGTGATGGCCGGCACGCCGATCATCACCCTGGTCAACCTGGGCGAGGTCTACCTGCGCGCGTTCGTTCCGGAGGGCCAGATCGGACGTGTGCGCGTGGGCCAGCCGGCACGCGTGTACATCGATTCCGCGCCGGCGAAGCCCCTGGAGGCCGAGGTGATGCGGATCGATCCGCAGGCGTCGTTCACGCCGGAGAACACGTACTTCCGCGAGGACCGGGTCAAGCAGGTAGTCGGCGTGAAGCTGCGTCTGCGCGGCGGCGAGGGCTTCGCGAAGCCCGGCATGCCCGCCGACGGCGAGATCCTCGTCGAGGGCGCGGCGTGGCCGGCGCGGTCCGCCCGCCGGTGAGCGCGGCGCCGGCGATCAGCACCCGCGCGCTGACCAAGCGCTACGGCGCCCTGGAGGCCGTATGCGGGATCGACCTCGAGGTATGCCCCGGCGAGATCTTCGGCCTCATCGGTCCCGACGGCGCCGGCAAGACCTCGACGTTCCAGATCCTCGGCGGGGTGATGGAGGCGACGTCGGGGACCGCGACGCTGCTCGGGCAGCCGGCGCGCCTGGCGCGCGAGCACGTCGGCTACCTGACGCAGGCGTTCAGTCTTTACCTGGACCTCAGCGTGGCCGAGAACCTTCGCTACGTCGGCGACCTGCGCCGTGTCCCGCGGCGGCAGATCGAGGCGCGTGGCCGCCGGTACCTCGAGATGTTCGGTATGGAGCGCTTCACCGGCCGGTTGGCCGGCCGGCTCAGCGGCGGCATGAAGCAAAAGCTGGCGCTCGCGTGCGCGCTGGTGGCCGAGCCGCGCGTGCTGCTGTTGGACGAGCCGACCACCGGCGTCGACCCGGTGTCGCGCCGCGAGTTCTGGGACGCACTCGCGCAGCTCTCCAGCGAGGGCATGACGATCCTCCTCGCCACGCCGTATCTCGACGAGGCCGAGCGCTGCCACCGCGTGGCACTCATGCACGATGGGCGCCTGCACCGCACGGGCACGCCCACCGAGCTGCGCATGAGCCTGGGCCTGCAGCGCCTGGAGGTGCACGCCGACGACCTGCGGGAGGCCGAGACCGCCCTGGGGGGCCGCGACGGGATCGCCGACGTCCAGCGCTTCGGCGACCGCCTCGACGTGCTCGTGCGCGATCCTGCGGCTGGGGAGCGCATCGTGCGTGACGCGCTGGGCGCGGCCCTGCGCCGCACGCGGGTCGCGGCGCCGACACTCGAGAACGCCTTCGTCGCCATCCTGCGCGGGCTCGAGGGCGACGCGCGCGTGCCGCCGTTTCCCGAGGCCCGGCCGCGCGAGCGTCCCGCCGATCCGGTCGCGATCGGGGCGCGCGGACTGCGCCGCACGTTCGGCGACTTCGTCGCGGTCAACGGCATCGACCTCGAGGTGCGCTACGGCGAGGTCTACGGGCTGCTCGGTGCCAACGGAGCGGGCAAGACGACGACGATCAAGATGCTCTGCGGCCTGCTCGAGCCCAGCGCCGGCGAGGTGCGGCTGGTGGGCGAGGTGGGCGCGCTCCGCGCCGAGGGCGTCCGTCAGCAGATGGGCTACATGTCGCAGAAGTTCTCGCTCTACGACGACCTCACGATCGAGGAGAACCTGGACTTCTTCGCGGGCGTCTACCAGGTGCCCGCCGCGCAGCGGCGCGCGCGCATGCAGTGGGTGCTCGAGTTCGCCGGCCTCGGCGGCAAGGGCACGCAGCTCACCGGCAGCCTGCCGGGCGGCTGGAAGCAGCGCGTGGCCTTCGGGGCCGCCATCATGCACGAGCCGCGGGTGCTCTTCCTCGACGAGCCGACGTCCGGCGTGGATCCCATCGCGCGCCGCGCGTTCTGGGCCATGATCAATCGCCTCGCGGACCAGGGCACCGCGATCCTCGTCACCACCCACTACCTGGAGGAGGCCGAGCAGTGCAACCGGCTCGGCTTCATGGTGGCCGGCGCGCTGGTGGCCGAGGGCACGCCGGGCGGCGTGAAGGCGGCCCAGGGCGGCCGCGTGCTCGACGTGCGGGCGGACGATCCGCAGCGCGCCGTCGTGCTGCTCAAGCGCGAGCTGGAGCCGTGGCGGGTGTCGCTCTTCGCCGACCGCCTCCACGTCATCGTGGATGGCGACGCCGCCGCGGCGGCGCGCGAGATCGCGACCCGCCTCGGCCGGGACGGCATCCACGTGGTCGAGGCGCTCGAGCAAGACTACTCGCTCGAGGACGTCTTCCTCGCGATCGTCGAGAAGGGCGCCGTCAAGCCCCGGGACACCGCCGCGGCCTGAGGGCCGGCCGCATGCGCCGCATCATCGCCCAGGCCCGCAAGGAGCTGACCCAGCTGCGGCGCGATCGGCTGGCGCTGGGACTCGCGCTCGTGCTGCCGCTCGGCCTCACCGCCCTCATGGGCACGACGGTGTCCCTCACCGTGACCGACATTCCGGTCGTCATCCAGGACCTCGACCAGACACCGCTCTCGCGCCGCTTTGCCGACGCGTTTCGCACCTCGCTGACCTATCGGGTGGTGACGCTGCCGCCGGCCACGTCGCCGGAGCGGGTGCTCGCCGGCGGGCATGTCCGGGCGGCGGTGATCATCCCCGAGCACTTCGAGCGCGAGCTGCGCCGGGGACGGCCGGTGGAGGCCCAGATCCTCGTCGACGCCACCGATGGCAACACCGCCCAGATCATCCGTGGCAGCGCCGGGCAGGTCACGCGTGCCTTCGCGCGGCAAGTGCCGGGCGCGCCGGTGCCCAGCGTCGTGACCGCCACCCGGCTGTGGTTCAATCCCGGCCGGGAGTCGCGGAAATTCTACGGGCCCGGCTTTCTCGTCCTCGGCCTGTCGATCTTTCCGACCGTGCTGGCCGCCCTGGCGATGTCGCGCGAGGGCGAACAGAAGACGATCTTGCAGGTGTACGTCTCCAGCATCTCGGCCCACGAGTTCCTGCTGGGCAAGATCCTGACCGGCATGGTCGTCGGCGTCGCGCAGTGCGCGCTGCTCGCCGTCCTGATGGTCACGCTGTTCGGCCTGCGGATCGCCGGCGATCCCACCCCGCTGCTGGCGGCCAGCGCGCTCTTCGTCTTCTGCGTGAACAGCTTCGGCACGCTCGTGGGCGCGACGATTCCGAACCAGGCGGCCGCGGTGCAGGCCGTGGCGCTCGGAGGGTTCCTGCTGTCCTTCTTGCTCTCGGGGTTGATCTTTCCCATCGAGAACATTCCGGCCGGGCTGCGCTGGGTCTCCGGCCTCGTGCAGGCGCGCTACTACATCGTCGTCGTGCGCGATGCCTTCCTGCAGGGCGGGGGCTGGCGCGCGGTGTGGTGGGCGGTGCTGGCGATCGGCGCGATCGGGACCGCGTTCTACGCGCTGGCCTGGCGCTCGATGCGGCGCATGCAGGTGAAGGCGTGAGCCGTTTCTGGGCGCTGGCGCTCAAGGAGCTGCGGCAGATCCGCCGCGACCGGCGCCTCACGCTCTCGCTCATCATCCCGCCGACCCTGCAGATCCTCCTGTTCGGCTTCGCGCTCGACTCCAACGTCAGCCACCTCAGACTCGGCGTGGTCGACGAGAGCCGGACGCCCGAGAGCCGCGAGCTGCTATCGGTGCTCACGCAGAACACCACCTTCGAGATGCGTGGCACCTGGGCCACCGCCGACGCCCTCGGCGCCGAGCTGGCGGTCGGCCGGCTCGACGTCGGCGTCGTGGTGCCCTGGGACTTCGCGCGGCGCCACGTGCGCGGGCGGCCCGTGACCCTGCAGGTGCTGCTGAACGCCGCGAACGCGAACACGGCGCAGATCGCTCAGGGCTACGTCGAGGCCGGGGTCGCGTTCTACAACCGCCAGCAGGCGGGCGGCCGGGCCGCGCCGGTGGAGCTCCGCGCCGCGCTCCTCTACAACCCGGGGCTGGTGAACGCCTGGTTCATCGTCACCGGCGTGTTCGGCACGCTGATCATCCTGAACGGCTCGCTGGTGTCGGCGGCGACGATGATCCGCGAGAAGGAGCGCGGCACGGTCGAGCAGCTCCTGATGACGCCGGCCAGCGCGCTCGAGATCGTCACCGCGAAGATGGTGCCGCTCTTCGTGCTGCTCATGGTCATGGTCCTGTTCGTGATCGGCGTCGCCCGCGTCGTGTTCGGCGTGCCGTTCCGAGGCAGCCCGCTGCTGCTGCTCGCCTCGTGCGCCGGCTGCGTGCTGACCGGCATCGGCCTCGGCACGCTGGTCTCGACGTTCGCGCGCTCGGCCAGCCAGACGCAGCTCATCAGCTTCTTCATCAACCCGCCCCTGGCCATGCTCTCCGGAGGCCTCACGCCGATCGAAGCCATGCCGAAGTGGGTCCAGCCACTGGCGCTGCTCAACCCCATCGCGCATTTTTCCAAGCTCGCGCGCGGCGTGCTGATCCGGGGCGCCGGGCTGGAGACCGTCTATCCGAACCTCCTCGCGCTGCTGGCGCTGGCGGCGGTCTTCGTCGGCATCAGCGCCTGGCGCTTCCGCCGCCAGCTCGCCTGAGCGGACCGGCCACGACGGCCGGTGTCTCGACATCGGCGCGAAGCCGGTGATAATGGGAGCGGCTCAGGGAGGGGCACGATGAGTCGACGAGGCGATGCGGGAGGGCTGACCCGGCGGGCGGTGCTCGGCGTGCTCGGCGTGGCCGGGGCCACGATGGTGCTGCCGGCCGCCCCGGCCGAGGCGCAGGCGCTCGGGCAGAACGAGCCGCTCGACGCGGCGCTCAAGCGCGTGTTCGGCGGGCGTCCAATGAAGGACGGCACGGGGATGATCAAGCTCGATATCCCGCTCATCGCCGAGAACGGGGCGGTGGTGCCGGTGAGCGTCGAGGTCAACGCGCCGATGACGCCGCAGAGCTACGTCAAGCACATCTATGTCGTGGCCGACAAGAATCGCATCCCGATCGTCACGCGCGTCGCGCTCACGCCCGCTTCGGGCCAGGCCTACATGGGCGCCAACATCCGCCTGGGCGAGACGACCGACGTGCGGGCCATCGTCGAGCAGAGCGACGGCACGCTCTTCGCGCTCAAGCGCGAGGTGAAGGTGACCGTCGGCGGCTGCGGAGGTTAGCGCCATGTCGGACGTCGGCAAGGTCCGGCTGCGCGTGCCTGCCAGCATCAAGGCCGGTGACGTCATCCGCGTGCGCTGCCTGGTGATCCATCCGATGGAGCGCATCGAGCGCGACAAGGCGGGCAAGATCATCGACAAGAAGTACCAGTACATCGACACCGTGACCGTGACGTACCTCGGCAAGACCGTGGCCACCTTCGACACCACGCAGAGCGTGAGCGAGAACCCGTTCTTCGCCTTCGCGGTGAAGGCGACCGATCCCGGCAAGCTCACCGTCGCCTTCCACGACACGCACGGCCAGAAGTACGAGGGCTCGGTCGACATCGCGTTCTCCTGAGCGCCTGATGCGACGTGCCTGGCTCGGTATCCTGATGCTCGCGGCGGGGTGCGCCACCGCCGCCTCCGATCGCCCCGACTACGCCGCCGTCCCGCGCTGGACCACGCGCGCGACGCCCGAGGCGCGCGGCGACGTGAGGGTGCAGCCGGACGGCAAGCGCGTGGCCGTGCGCTACGCGGGCTGGACGACTCGCGACTACAGCGGCTTCCGCACCTATGCCTACGACGACGCGCGCCCCGAGCCGCCGGTGCAGAAGGCCGCCATGCCGGCCGGCGTGACCGGCGATGCCGCGCGCGGCCGTGCGCTCTTCATGGACCGCGTCAAGGGGCCCTGCACCGGGTGTCACCTGGTCCCCGGCGACGACGTGTGGCCGGCCGGCAGCGTCGGTCCCGATCTGTCCACGCTGGCCGACCGCAGGCTGCCCGACGCCTATCTCTACCAGCACCTCTGGGATCCGCGTGTCACGTTCCCGCAGACGGTGATGCCGCCGTGGGGCGCGCAGGGCGTGTTCTCCCCCGAGGAGCTCGTCCACCTCGTCGCCTATCTGCAGACGCTGCACGGGCCGCCGGCGGCCGAGAAGGACCGCGAGCGGAATCCGTTCACGCGCAGCAAGCCGGTCGGCTTCGGCGACAACCTCGATCCCACGAACAATCCGGCCGTGGTGCGCGCCGAGAGCGCCGAGGCGGCCTGGGCCCGCCGCGGCCCGGCCGGCAAGTCGTGCGCCGACTGCCACGCGGGCGGCGCCGCGACGTCGATGCGCGGCGTGGCCGTGCGCTATCCTCGGCACGTGACGCAGTACAACCGGGTGATGGCGATCGAGGACTTCTTGACGGTCCACGGCCCCGAGACGACGGGCGCGCCGCTGCCGATCGAAGGCGCCGAGAACCTCGACCTCACGATGCTGGTGAAGATGGCCTCCGACGGCCTGCCGGTGGCGGTGGACACGACCAGCGCCCCCGCGCGCGCGGCGCTGGCCCGCGGCAAGGCGACGTTCCACCGCCGCGTCGGCGAGCGCAATCACGCGTGCGCCGACTGCCACACGCCCGACAAGGGCGCCAACAAGTTCCTGGGCGGCCGGCTGCTGGGGGACGCGACCAGCGGGCTCACGCGCCACTTTCCGACGTGGCGCACGAGCCAGAACGACGCCTGGGACATGCGCAAGCGCTTCCAGTGGTGCATGACGCCGCTAGGCACCAACATGCTGCCCGCCGACGCCATCGAGTACGCGGAGCTCGAACTCTACCTCGCGCAGTTCGACAACGGCAAGCCGCTCAACGTTCCGGGCATCCGTCACTGACGTGGGCGCGGCGAGGCTCGCCGCTCTCGGCGCCGCCGTCCTGATGCCGGCCACCCTGACGGCGCAGGCGCCGGGCCGATGAATGCGGTGACACGGCGTGATCTGCTGAGAGTCGCGGCCACCGCGGGCATGATCGGGATGGTGCCCCGCGCGCTCGCCGAGGCCGCCGAGGCGCCCGAGCGGTTGCTGGACTTCGAGCCGCTCGGCAACGTCACGCTGCTGCACCTCACCGACACCCACGCCATGCTGAAGCCGGTGTATTTCCGCGAGCCCGACACGCTGCTGGGCGTCGGCGCCGAGCGCGGTAAGCCGCCGTATCTCACGGGCGAGGCGCTGCTGGCCGCCTACGGCATCGCGCGCGGCAGTCCCGAGGCGTACGCGCTGACCTATCTCGATTTCCCCACGCTGGCGGCGCGCTATGGGCGGATGGGCGGCTACGCGCACCTGGCCACCCTGATCCAGCGCGTGCGCGCCGAGCGCCCGGGCAAGACGCTGTTGCTCGACGGCGGCGATGCCCTGCAGGGCTCGGCCACCGCGCTGTGGAGCCGCGGCGAGGACATGCTGCGCGCCACCAACCAGCTCGGCGTCGAGCTGTTCACCGCGCACTGGGAGTTCGTCTACGGGCTCGAGCGCGTGCGCGAGCTGTTCGGCGACCGGGAGACGCGCGGCAAGTTCACCGGTCAGTTCCTGGCCCAGAACGTGAGCGAGGTCGGCTGGGGCGATCGCCTCTTCACGCCGTCCACCGTGCGCGAGGTGGGCGGCGTGCGCGTGGGTGTCATCGGCCAGGCGTTTCCCTACACGCCGATCGCCCATCCCCGGCGATTCGTGCCCGACCTCACGTTCGGCATCCGCGAGGACGCGGTGCAGGCGCTCGTGCGCGAGCTGCGCGACGACAAGAAGGCGGACTGCGTGGTGCTGCTGAGCCACAACGGCATCGCCGTCGATCTCAAGCTGGCCGCGCGCGTGAGCGGGCTCGATGTGATCCTGGGCGGCCACACGCACGACGGTCTGCCGCGGCCCATCGAGGTCGGCGGCACGCTGGTGGTCAGCTCGGGCTCGCACGGCAAGTTTCTCAGCCGCCTGGACCTCGACGTGCAGGGCGGGCGCGTGGCCGCCCATCGCTACCGGCTGCTGCCGGTACTGAGCGACCTGCTGCCCCCGGAGCCCGCGATGAGCGCGCTCGTGCAGGAGCTGCGCGCGCCGCACGAGGCGAAGCTGGGCGAGACGCTGGCGGTCTCCGACACGCTCCTCTATCGCCGCGGGAACTTCAACGGCACGTTCGACGAGGTGATCCTCGACGCGCTCCTCAAGCGCGCCGATGCGCAGGTGGCGTTCTCGCCGGGCTTCCGCTGGGGCCTGTCGGTGGTGCCGGGGCAGGCCATCACGCTGGAGGACGTCTACGCTCACACTGCGCTGACCTATGCCAACACCTGGGTGCGCGAGATGACCGGGCGCGAGATCGTCGGCCTCATGGAGGACATCGCCGACAACCTGTTCCACCCCGATCCGTACTATCGTCAGGGCGGTGACATGGTGCGGGTGGGCGGCCTCACCTACGCGATCGACCCGGCGGCCCCCATCGGCCGCCGCATCCGCGACGTGCGCGTGGGCGGCCGCGCGCTACAGCCGGCGCGGCGCTACAAGGCCACCGGCTGGGCGTCGCTCGGCGAGGCCGACGGGCCGCCGGCGTGGGACGTGGTCGCCGACTACTTGCGGAGCGTCAAGCGTGTGCGGCTCTCACCCCGCCCGCGGGTGCGCGTGATCTAGACGGGAGGAAATGCGGCATGAGGACACTGCTGGCCCTCGCGATGCTCGCCACGCTCGGCGCCACCGGCGTCGAGGCCACGCACAGCAAGGAATACGCAAAGAAGCACAAGATCTTCTATCACCTGAACGAGGCCGGCAACGCCAAGGCGATCGCCGTGCTCACCAACATCCAGAACCACGTGGACACGGTGGGCTGGCAGAACATCGAGGCGCTCGAGCTCGTGGTGCATGGGCCCGCGCTCAAGAGCTTCCTGGCCCGTGACCTCGACCCCGAGGTGAAGGGCAAGCTCGAGAAGCTCATGGCGGGCGGCCTCAAGATCGACGCCTGCCAGATCACGCTCAAGCGCCAGAAGCTCGACGTGCGCGAGCTGCTGGAAGGCCTGACGGCGGTGCCGAGCGGCGTGGCGCGCGTGATGGAGCTGCAGGAGCTCGGCTACACGTACGTCAAGCCGTGAGCGCTTCGCCACGGGCCCTTCTGATACAGTACGCGGGATGACTCCACGCCGATTCGCGCTGCTCATGCTGGTGGGGCTGGCCGTGGTCGCCCTCGCGGGCGGCACGGCGCCCGCCGCCGACAAGGACAAGGTCCTCGATGACCTGCTGTTCGAGCTGCAGCTCGTCCCGATGGCCGGGCAGACGCCGCCGGCCTTCGAGCTGGAGCGGCTGATCGACGGCACGAAGGTCTCGCTGGCCGAGCTCCGCGGGCGGCCCGTGCTGCTCTACTTCTGGGCGACTTGGTGACCGTACTGCACGAGGGAGTTACCCTCGACCATCGAGCAGGTGCACCAGGAGTTCAAGGATCGTGGCTTGGCGCTGTTCGCGATCAACATCGAGGAGAGCCGTCCGACGGTGGCCGGCTTCGTCCGCAAGCACACCATGAGCGTGCCGATTCTCCTCGACGTCGACGGCGATGCCAGCCGCGCGTACCAGATCACCGCCACGCCGACGGCGTTCCTGATCGGCCGCGACGGCAAGCTCGTCGCCAAGGCGCTCGGCACGAAGACCTGGACCTCGAAGGAGGGCCGGGCGCTCCTCACGCGGCTCGTCGCCAAGTAGCGCGCGGGCGGTGATCGCGACCCTCGACACCGACGTCCTGATTCTCGGCGCCGGCGGCGCCGGCCTCACCGCCGCCCTGCACGCCGCCGACGCCTCGCCGGCGCTCCGCGTGACCGTCGTCGTCAAGGGCCTCCTCGGGCGCGCCGGGTGCACGCGCATGGTGCAGGGCGGCTACAACGCCGTCATGACCGAGCCCGACTCGCTGGAGGCGCACCTGCTCGACACGCTGGCCGGCGGCGGCTGGATCAACGACCAGGAGCTGGTCTGGACGCTCGTCACCGAGGCGCCCGGCCGCGTGCTGGAGCTGGAGTCGCGCTACGGCTGCCTGTTCGACCGCACGCCGGCCGGGCGCATCCACCAGAAGCCGTTCGCGGGCCAGAGCCACGACCGTACCATCCACAAGGGCGATCTCACCGGCATCGAGATCATGAACCGGCTCACCGAGCAGGTGCTGGCGCGCCCGAACATCGCCGCGCTGGAGGAATGCCGCGCGGTGGAACTCCTGCGCGATGACGCCGGCCGCGCGGCCGGTGCGCTGCTGCTGGACATGCGGGCGGGCACGTTCGTGGCGGCGCGCGCGAAGGCCACGCTGCTGGCCATGGGCGGCGGTCCCACGATGTACCGGGTCATCGCGTGCTCGGCCGACAAGTCGGCCGATGGCATCGCGCTCGCCTACCGCGCGGGCCTCCCGCTGCGCGACATGGAGATGGTGCAGTTCCATCCCACCGGTCTCGTGATCCCCGGCTCGCTGATGACCGGCGCGCTGCTGGAAGAAGGCCTGCGCGGCGCCGGGGGCCACCTGCGCAACGGCGCCGGCGAGCGCTTCATGGCCCGCTACGACGCCGCGCGCATGGAGCGCTCCACGCGCGATCTCGTCTCGCGCGCGTCGTTCCTCGAAGTGGTGGAGGGCCGCGGGACGCCGAACGGGGGTGTGTGGATCGACGTCTCGCACCTCGGCGCCGAGGTGGTCGAGCGTAACTTCCGCGGCATGGTTCGCCGCTGCCGCGACTTCGGCCGCGACCTCGCGCGCGGCCCCGTGGAAGTCGGGCCCACCGCGCACTTCCTGATGGGCGGGGTGGTGATCGACCCCGCGTGCCACACGGCGGTCGAAGGGCTCTTCGCGGCCGGCGAAGATACCGGCGGCGTGCACGGCGCCAATCGCCTGGGCGGCAACGGCGTGGCCGAGTCCACGGTGTTCGGCGGCATCGCGGGCGACACCATCGCGGCCTTCGTCGAGGGCCGTGCACTACCGCGCCTGCCGGACGCCGCGCTCAAGCCGCTGGCGGAGGCGCTCACCGCGCCCTTCACGCGCGCGGCCGGGCCTGGGCTCTACGATCTGCAGGCCGAGCTGCGCGATGTGATGTGGGAGCGCGCCGGTCTCGTGCGCGACGCGGCCAGTCTCGCCCACGCGCTGAGCGCCCTCGAGCGCATCGAGGCGGGACTGGATGCCGTCGGTGTGGCCGGCGATCCGTCCATGAACACCGCGTGGCAGGACTGGCTCAGCGTGCGGAATCAGACGCTGGCCGCTCGGCTGATCGCCAGCTCCGCGGTCGCGCGGCGCGAGAGTCGCGGCGCGCATTACCGGCGCGACTTTCCGGCGCCCTCGCCGGAGGCGCCGTTCACCATCCGCGTGCGCCGCGGGGAGGACGGTCCCGTGGTGACGACGGCGGCGGTCGCGCTCACGCGCGCCACGCCCGCGCGGGCCGCCACGCCGCAGACGGTCGAGATCGGCGACTGACTGACCCGCGACGATGCCCCGTCGCGAGGAGGAACGCCTGATGCGCCGCATGTCGCGACGTACGTTCGTCACCGGCGCGGCCGCCGCGCTGGGTCTTGTCGCGCTGCCCACGCGGGCGCAAGCCAGGCGCAGCCGGCTCCTCATGCTGGCCACGGGCGGCGGACCGCGCCCGCGCAAGGACCGTGGCTCCACGGCGCACGCGGTCGTGGTCGACAACGTTCTCTACGTGATCGACTGCGGTAACGGCGTGGCGCGGCAGATCGTCCAGGCCGGCGTGCCGCTCACCACGCTGCGGCACCTCTTCATCACGCACCACCACTCGGACCACAACGCCGACTACGGCAACCTGCTGCTCCTGACATGGGCGAGCGGCTTCCGCGGGCGCGTCGACACCTGGGGGCCGCCGCCGCTCGAGAAGATGACCCGCCTCTTCTTCGAGCTGAACGCCTACGACATCGACACGCGCATCAAGGACGAGGGCCGGCCACCGCTGGTGCCCATGGTCCACCCGCACGAGGTCAGCCAGGCTGGGCCCGTGATGCAGGACGAGCGCGTGAAAGTGACGGCCGCGCTCGTGCACCATCCGCCGGTCACACCGGCGCTCGGCTATCGGTTCGACTGCCCGGACAGGTCCATCGTGTTCTCGGGGGACACCAACAAGTCGGACGAGCTCGTCAAGCTGGCGAAGGGCGCCGACGTCCTCGTGCACGAGGCGATGTACATGCCGGGCGTCGACCGGCTGGCCGCCCGCGTGCCGACCGCCAGCACGCTGCGGCAGCACCTGATCGATAGCCACACGAGCGCGGAGGACTGCGGCCGGGTGGCGGCGGCGGCCGGCGTGAAGACCCTCGTGCTGTCGCACCTCGTGCCGGCCGACGACCCGCTCATCACCGATCAGATGTGGGTGGACGCGGCGCGGCCGTACTTCACGGGCGAGATCGTGGTCGCACGCGACGGCATGGAGCTCTGAGAGGTATCATCGGCCGCCATGGACCGCACGATACTGACGGGGGCGGTATTGCTCGACGGCAGCGGGGGACCGCCGGTGAGCGGCCGCGCGGTCGTCGTCGAGCAGGGGCGGATCACCGCGGTGGTGAGCGCCACCGAGGCGCCGTCGGGCACCACGCTGAAGCTCGACGGCCTCACGCTGCTGCCCGGCCTCATCAACATGCACGTGCACCTGTGCTTCGGGGGAGAGGCCGATCCGGCCAGCGTCATGCTGGGCGAGGCCTATCCGATGACCGTCATCAAGGCGGTGCTGCGCGCGCGGCAGACGCTCGAGGCCGGCGTCACCACCGTGCGCGACCTCGGCGGCCGCGACTACGCCGAGCTGAGTGTGCGCGACGCCATTCGCGCCGGCGTCATCACCGGTCCGCGTGTGCTCTGCGCGGGCCGGGGCATCTGCATGACGGGTGGCCACGGCTGGAGATTGATCGGCCGCGAGTCCGACGGGCCCGATGACGTGCGCAAGGCCGTGCGCGAGCAGCTCAAGGCCGGCGCCGACGTCATCAAGATCTTCGCGACCGGCGGCGTCATGACGCCGGGCGTGGAGCCGAATTCCGCCCAGCTCACCGCCGACGAGGTGCGCGCCGCCATCGAGGAGGCACGCAAGGCCGGCCGCCGCACGGCGGCGCACGCCATGGGCAGCGACGGTATCGCCAACTGCCTGGACGGCGGCATCACCACCATCGAGCACGGCGTCTTCCTGACCGAGGCGCTGTGCGAGCGCATGGCGCGGGACGGCGTGGCGCTGGTGCCGACGCTGATTGCACCGGCCGCCATCGCCCAGGGCGGCGTGGCCGCGGGCATCCCGGAGTACGCGGTCCGCAAGTCGCTCGCGGTGGCCGATCGCCACCTGGAGGGTTTTCGCATGGCGCTGCGCGCCGGCGTGACGATCGCCGCCGGCACCGACGCGGGGACGCCCTGCAACCCGCACGGCTCGCTGGTGCCGGAGCTGGCGCTCATGGTGAAGGGGGGCATGACGCCGGGCGCGGTGGTCCACGCCGCGACGGCGGCGGCCGCGCGCGCGCTCGGGCTCGAGCACGAGACCGGCCGCATCGCGCCCGGGCTTGCCGCCGACCTGCTGGCGGTGGACGGCAATCCCACCGAGCGGGTCCAGGCTCTCGACGAGGTGCGCCTCGTCGTGGCCCAGGGCCGCATCGCGGTCAATCGACTGAAGTGAAGGAGACAGCCATGGCGTTCGACGGCGAAAAGTTCATCGAGCGGTTCAACACCGTGTGGAACGGGCACGACCTGGACGGCATTCTCGAGATGATGACCGACGACGTGATCTTCGAGGCGTCGTTCGGCAAGGATCCGTGGGGCGCGCGCGTGGTCGGCAAGAAGGCCGTGCGCGAGTTCCTCACCGACATGTTCGAGCGGATCCCCGACGTGCGCTGGGACGAGACGCGCCACTTCGCCTGCCCCGAGATCGCCACGGTCGAGTGGGTGACCAGCGGCACGCCGCGCGGCGCCGGCCGCTACGAGGTGCACGGCTGCGACATTCTCTCGCTGCGCGCCGGCAAGATCGCCGCCAAGCGCTCGTACCGGAAGGCCACGCTGTGATAGCGGCCGCGCGCTAGATGGCCCGCCGTCGCACCTGGGTCATGGTGGTGGTGGGGGCTGCCGTGGTGGCCGCGGCGGTCTTCACGCCGATCGTGTTCGACGTCTCCTGGAAATGAGCGACGGCCCGCGCGTCCTGCGCCGGGGGTGGACGAGCGCGGAGAGCTGGCGCGGCACCACCGCGGGGATGTGGGCCTGGCTGATCCAGCGCGCCGCCGCGGTGGCGCTGCTGCTCGTCGTCGCCCTGCACCTGGTCAACCCGTTCCGCCGCGGACTGCAGGCCGCGCTGCTGGCCCTCGTGCTCCTGCACGCGCTCCTCGGCGTCCGCGCGCTCCTGCTGGACTTCGGCCTGCCGCTGCGGTGGCACCGCACGCTCTTCGTGCTGGCGCTGGCGCTGGCCGCCTTGATCTTCGCCGGCGTCTGGGCGTGGCGCTGGTACTGAGCCGCGCGGCTCAGGCCGGCCGCGAGCTCACGATCGCCGAGTAGAGCTTCATCTGCCCGAAGAAGTGTTTCAGCACGAAGTGCTCGTTGACGTCGTGCTGCTGGTTGTCGCTGTTGGCCGCGGGGATCCACAGCGCGGGGATGCCGAGCGACTCGGTGAAGACCCACAGCGGCAGCGTGCCGCCGAGGGTGGGCAGCGCGACGGGGGCGGCG
>JBKPRI010000324.1:0-3249 GCA_046734515.1 Candidatus Methylomirabilota bacterium
CTCCTGGCCGGCACGCTCGCCGACCTGCTCGGCCCGCGCCGGTGACCGCGGAGCGCTCCGGCTACGCCGGGGCGCTCCGCGCCGCCTGGGGGGCTTGGGGGGCCATTTCGGGGCCCCCCATATAAGTAGTCTCCTGGCCGGCCACGGTCGTGCGGCGCATGTCGCGCGGCTGATTGTCGTCGTAGCGCCGGACGCGATGCATCACCTGGCGGTTGTCCCACATGACGAGGTCGCCCACGCGCCAGGAGTGCGCGTAGACGAACTTCGGCTGGGTGGCGTGCTCGTTGAGATCGCGCAGCAGGATGCGCGCCTCGGCCATCGGCATCCCGAGGATCGCGCCGGCGTGCGATGACAGGTAGAGCGACTTGCGCTTCGTCACCGGGTGCGTGCGCACGAGGCGCTGGCGCACCGGCCTGAACATCGCCCGCTCCTCCTCCGAGTAGTCGAGCATGCCGAGCGAGCCGCGCGAGTACATCAGCGAGTGCTCGCACACGAGGTCCTCGATCTCGGCCCTGGTGCCGGCGTCCAGCGCGTCGTAGGCCGCGCGCATGTCGGCGTACTCGGTGTTGCCGCCCACGGGGTTCACCACCCGCGCGGAGAGCAGCGAGTACTTGGCCGGGATCGAGCGGAACGAGCTGTCGGAGTGCCAGAGCATGTTACCGAGGTTGAACGCGCGCTGTCGCGAGTCGCGCTCCATCGGGCGGCCGTCCTTGCCCAGGTTGGAGACGTCGTTCATGCCGACCTGCAGCCGGCGATCCTCGTCCTTCGTGATGTTGCCGCCGCGGGCGTTCTCCAGCGGCCCGAAGTTCACGCTGAACGCCATCTGCTGCTCGTCGGTGATCTTCTGATCGTGGTAGACCAGCACGGCGTAGCGATCCATCCCGGCGTCGATGGCGGCGACCTCGTCGCGCGACAGCGGCTGCGTGAGATCCACGCCGGACACTTCGCCCACGAACACGGGATGGATCTGGCGGATGGCGATCGTCATCGGGCCTCCCTCGGCGCGATCATACCGTGATCACGGCCTGACGGCCGGGGCGTCCATGAGCATGCCGCTCGCGCGCCACATGAGGTAGAGCTCGAGGTCCACCAGCGCGGGATCGCCGTACTCGTACGGCTCGGCGCGCATGCCGACCAGGCAGTTGCGCAGCCGCCGCTGCAGCGAGCCGAGCGTCTGCCACTCGAGGCGATAGAGCGGATAGCCGGTCGGATGCGCCTGCGGGATGACGCTGCCGGCCAGCCGGCGGCCCCAGTTGTCGTCGTGGCAGTTGCGGCAGGCCAGGTTCAGCTGGCCCTGGCGCCGCTCCCAGAGCGCGCGGCCGGCGTCGAGGAACGGCTGCGTGCGCGCGTCGGTAGCGATCTCGATGGGCAGCCCGCGCGACTGGCGAGCCACGTAGGCGGACAGCGCGAGCAGCTCGCGGCTCTCGTGCGCCAGCGCCGGCGCCTGCTGCCGCTCGACGCGACAGGCGTTGATGCGCTGCTCGACGCTGACCGGCCGGCCGCGGGCGGCGTCGAACGCCGGGTGGCGCGCGGCCACGCCCTTCATGCTCGCGCGCGCGTCGCCGTGGCAATCGGCGCAGGATCGGCCGGCGGCGCCGGCCTTGCGGCTCCACAGGGCGCCCCCCTCCAGCACGGACAGCATGCCGGGGTTGGCGGTGTCGTCGTCCTGCATCGCGCGAGTCTCGGGACTCATGAGGTCGTAGCCCGAGCGCCGCTCGGCGCGCGGGATCTCGGCGGCGAACGCCGAGCCGGCGAGCGCCAGCGCCCCCAGCGCCGCGACGAGCCGCCGCACGCTAGTCGACGCGAATCTCGGCGGTCTCCCGCACCGAGAAGCCGTTGTCGCCGGTCCAGTGGAACGCGAGCGTGCCGCTCTCGGTGGCGACCGTCGAGAACGTGATGAACGGGTTGGCGGCGATGGCGGGGTGCAGCTCGGCCCGGAAGACCTCCGTGCCGTTGTAGGTGCACACGAACAGCCGGATGATGTCGCGGGGAATGCGCGCGCCGAGCTGGCTGCGGCGGTACCCGGTCTCCATCACGTGCGAGACCAGGGTCTTGATCTCCACGATCTCGCCGCGCCGGGCGCGGGGCGGCACGCTGATCAGCGTCTCGGCCACGGTTACGTCTCCTCCAGGCAGGCGGCGAGCGTCACCACCACGGCTGCCGCGGCTGACCAGAACGAGCCGTCGCTGAGCTCGGCGATGGCCATCACCGTCTGGGTGTCGGCCAGCCGGATCCGCGTCGACACGCGCGCGCGCCCGGCGCGCGGGCCAAGCCGGAAGCTGACGACCTCCGGCTGCGGGTTCTTCTCGGTGAACACGTGGATGGCGCGGACGTGCTCGGCCGGGGTCATCGCGCTCTCGAGGCTGACCGTCAATGGCACCGCGTTGCCGTTCTCCGACAGCGGCGGCAGCTCGAGCTTCACCCGGCCCTTGGTGACGGGCGCCGTGCCGACCACCGCGCGGATCGCGTCCTGCATCGTGGCCGGCGTCGCCGCGGCCGGCCGGACGGCCAGCAGCACCGTCAGCCCGGCGGCGGCGCGCAGGACGTCGCGGCGCGAGGGGTCGTGCGTCATCACTCTTTCAGCGTCATCAAGAAGGCCACCACGTCCTCGACCTGCTCGGCGCTCAGGATCGGCTTGCCGCGGAACGCCGGCGTCACCCGGGTGAGGCCCTCGGTTCGATGATACGCCGGCATGATCGAGGCGGGATTGATGCGGCCGGAGTCCACGATCCGCAGCCGCAGCTGGCCCTCCGTCCAGCGCGCGCCGGCGCCGCGCAGGTCCGGCGCAAGCTCGCCCTGGAAGCGCTCCTCGGGAAACGGCCCGCTGTGGCACAGCAGGCACAGGCCGACCTGGCGGTTGGCCACGATGGCGCGGCCGCGGGCGGGATCGCCCGGGGCACCGGTGAGCGACTGCGGAAGCGCGTCCTGCGCGTGCGCGGCGCCGGCGAGGCCGGCGAGCGCGACGATGGCCGCGGCCACCCTCACCCGAACACCTCGCCGGTGATGGTGCGGAACCACGCGTCCGCCAGCACGGCCTCGGCCGCGCGGGCCGCGCGCGGCGCGTTCGCGGGACTCACGCCGCCGGCGCCCGGCACGTCGGCGAGCTGGCCGCCCGACGGCACGTAGACGCCGGCGACCGAGATCCCGTAGTCGGGCGCGACCAGGCTGTAGCAGGTGTTGATCAGCTTCGGCGTGGACGGCGTGGCGCCTGTCTCTTATACACATCTCCGAGCCCACGAGACTTCACTC
>JBKPRI010000325.1:0-9911 GCA_046734515.1 Candidatus Methylomirabilota bacterium
GCACATCACCGTGAAGTTCGGGGGGCTCACCGCGCTGTCGGACGTCACGTTCTCGCTCGCGCGCCGGGAGATCCTGGCCTTGATCGGCCCCAACGGCGCCGGCAAGACGACGGCGTTCCACGTCATCACCGGCTTCCTGCCGCCGACCGCCGGCCGCGTGCTCGGCGATGGGGGGGTCGACCTCACCACGCTGCCGCCCCACGAGGTGTGCCGCCACGGGCTGGTGCGGATGTTCCAGAAGGCCAGCGTGTTCCCCCAGCGCAGCGCGATCGACAACGTCACCATGGCCGGACACCGGCTCGGACGGGCGGGCTTCTGGGCGCTGGTCTTCAACACGCGGGCGACGCGGCGCGAGGAAGCGGCACTCGCGGCGCGCGCGGCGTGGCTGCTGGACTTCACCGGCCTCGCTCCGCGCGCGCACGAGATCGCGAGCAATCTCTCGCTGGGCGAGCAGCGGCTGCTCGGCCTCGCCATCGCGCTGGCGCCGGGGCCCGCCGTGCTGCTCCTGGACGAGCCGGCGGCGGGGCTCAATCCGGCCGAGACCCAGCGGGTCATGACGCTGATCCAGCAGATTCGCGCGCAGGGCGTGAGCGTAGTGCTCGTCGAGCACGACATGAAGATGGTGATGGGCGTCTCCGACCGCATCGTGGTGCTCAACCACGGGCAGAAGATCGCCGAGGGGCGCCCGGCCGACATCCAGCGCGATCCCGAGGTGATCCGCGCCTATCTCGGCGCCGGGCAGGCCGATGCTCGCGCTTGAGGACGTCCGGGTCGCCTACGGCAACGTGGAGGTACTGCGCGGCGTCAGCCTGCGCGTGGCGGCCGGGGAGCTGGTGTGCCTGCTGGGCGCCAACGGCGCCGGCAAGACGACCACGGCCAAGACGATCTCCGGGCTGCTGCGTCCTCGCGGCGGCCGGGTGAGCTTTCTCGACGCGCGCATCGACGGCCGGCCGGCCCACGAGATCCTGCGCGCCGGCATCGCGCACTGTCCCGAGGGCCGCCGGATCTTTCCCGAGATGACCGTCCGTGAAAATCTCGAGATGGGCGCGTTCGTGCGCGGCCGCGCGGGCCGGGCCACCGAGGATCTCGAGCGCGTGCTCGAGCGCTTCCCCGTGCTGCGTCAGCGCGCGGCGCAGCTCGGCGGGACGCTCTCGGGCGGCGAGCAGCAGATGCTCGCCATCGCGCGGGCACTCATGTCCGGACCGAAGCTGCTCGTGCTCGACGAGCCCTCGCTGGGGCTCTCTCCCGCGATGGTGGAGCGGACGTTCGAGCTGATCGCCGAGATCCGCCGCGAGGGCATGACCGTGCTCATGGTCGAGCAGAACGCGTACCTGGCGCTGCGCATGGCCGACCGGGGCTACGTGATGGAGACCGGCCGCACCGTGCTCGAAGGCACCGCACGCGCTCTGCTCGACAACGAGCACGTCCGCCGCGCGTATCTCGGCGGCTAGGCGCGGTACCCTCGCGCGCGCAGGCAGCCGGCGTACGCGTCACGGTACGCGGCATCGTGCTTGCGGTTCTCGTTGAGGCCGTAGAGCGCGCCGGCGCCGCCTCCCACCAGACCGCCGATCGCCGCCCCCTTGCCGGCGCCCTTGCCACCATCGGCGATGGCGCCGCCCGCGGCGCCCACGGCCGCGCCGACGAGCGCGCCCACCGCGCCGTCCTTAACGGTGTCCACCGTCTTGTCGCGCGGTCCGCTCGCGGCGGCCGCCTGATCGTTGCAGGCCTTGACGACGTCCGCCTTCGGCACGGCCGGCGCGGGAGCCGTCGCGTGCGACGGCGTCGCCGGCCGCGCCGCGGGCTCGGGCGTGATCGCCCCCACGGGCTTCGCGGTCGCCGGGTTCGCGGCGTTGGCCCGCTGGCTGGTCGCGGGACGCTCGTCGGGCTTCGATCGATTTGCCACCACGACGCCGGTGACGAGGGCGGTCGTCACGACCAGCGCCATGCCGATTGCCGTCATCTTCCACGGATTGCCAGTCATCGGATCTCCTTGACGCGAAGGTTCAGGGCGTCCACGCAAATGCAGCGGGTGTGCCAGACGTCCACGCACGGATTTCCGCGCGGTTGACGCGCGATGGAAGAATCCAGATTTTTCCGGGACGTCAGCGCTGTGACGATCCGAGTCGGCACGGGGACACTCGGACTTCAATTTGCGCAGGGATGGAGTAGTATCGGCGCTACGACGTCAGAGGAGGCCTCCATGATGAACGACGCGAGCACGAGCGCACAGCCGCCGGCCGTGACCCCCCCGGGCAAGCTGGCGTACGCGACGCCGGCGACCGCCCCGCTGGTGGCGGGCCGGCGCTCCTTCTTCAAGTATCGCGACCTCGGCGTCACCGCCGCGAGCAGCGGGAAGATCCGTGCCCAGGTCACGATCGGCGCCGAGGGCATGACGCAGCCCACCGGCTGGCACTATCACGTCTGCGAGGGCCAGTTCGTGTACATGCTCAACGGATGGGTCGACCTGGTGTTCGAGGACGGCCAGAAGGTGCGCCTGCAGTCGGGCGAGTCGCTCTACATCCCGGGCGGCCTGCGGCACAACGAGACCGGGGCGTCGAGAGACCTGGAGCTCCTGGAAATCTCCGTTCCGGCCGACATGGGCACCGTGGCGTGCGATCCGCCCGAGGGCTGGTCCGAGCGCGGCTGACGCACCGAGCCCGGAAGGACTCCAGGATAGGACCAAGGTCGGATTGAGGGGCTCGGTCATACCGCGCTTCACTGCCGGCGAGCTCGATGGAGATGTCATGCCCTGCATTCCCGCACCGGCGACGCTCGCCACGTAAGGCCGGCCCGATAGCATGAGGCGCCGGCGCCGGCGGGGGCTGCGCCTGGCCCTGATCGGCAGCACCCTCGTCGTGGCGCTCGTGCTCGGCGCACTGGTCGCCAACCGATTCGCGGGGCCGCTGCCGGCGCGCCACCTCGTCATCTCGACCAGCCGGACGGACGGCGCCTACTATGCGTACGCGCTGGAATACCAGAAGATCCTCGCCTCTCAAGGCTTCACGCTCGACATCGAGCCCGGCCCCGGCTCGGTCGCCACGCTGAGGCGGCTCGCGGCGCAACAAGTCGACGCCGGCTTCGTTCAGGGCGGCACGGCTCCGGCTGACCCCGGCGGCGTGACGGCGCTCGGTAGCCTGTTCTACGAGCCACTGTGGATCTTTCATCGCAAGGCCCTCCGCGTGTCGTCGCTCGCGCAGCTCCGGGGGCGACGAGTGGCCATCGGCGAGGACGGCAGCGGCACACGCGAGCTCGCCCTGCGCCTCCTCGCGGACAACGAGGTCACCCCCAGCAACAGCCGCCTGCTCGCCCTGGGCGGCACCGATGCCGAGAGGGCGCTGACGGCCGGCGATGTCGACGCCGCCTTGTTCGTCATCGCACCGCGCGCGGAATTGATTCATCGACTGGCCGCGAATCCTGTCGTCGAACTCCTGAACGTGCGGCGCCATCTCGCCTATGCCGGACGGTATACATTCGTGGCGCCGCTGCATATCGGCGAGGGCATGCTCGACATCGCCCGCGACATACCGCCGGAGGATAAAGTCATCGTCGGCGTCACCGCCAGCCTGGCCGTCCGACCGGGAATCCATCCGGACCACGTCCGGCTCCTGCTGAACGCGGCGGACCGGGTGCACCGCAAGGGCAGTCTCTTCGAGCGGCCCGGGCAGTTCCCCTCCGAGGCGAACGTCGAGCTGCCATTGCACGAGCAGGCACGCCGCTACCTGCGCGCGGGGCCGTCGTGGCTCGAGCGAACCTTTCCGTTCTGGGTCGCCGGGATGCTCGACCGCCTCGTGCTGATGATCCTGCCGGTGGCCACCCTGCTGCTGCCACTCTTTGGACTCGTGCTCCCGATCCTGGACCGACGACAGCGCCGCCGCATTGCGCGGGGCTACGAGCTCTTGCGCCAGTCGCTGGCGCGCGGCGAGTCGTCGTCGCTGCCTGCCGTGGAGGCGGAGATTGCCTTCCTGCGCGAGCTCCGCCGGAAGGTCGTCGAGGAGACGGACGTCGCACTGATGTACTTCGCCGAGCTCTTCCAGCTCACGCTGCACGTCGATCTGGCCATCGAGCGGCTGGAGCGCCGGCGCGCGCTGGTCGTCAGCCAGCGTCCGCCTTCCGTCGCGTCGGGCGCTCTCTAGCGAATCGCCGCGAAAGGCCCCCCGGCACCTCGGCGACGCCGTGGCCGGGCGTCATCGCGTCACCAGCCTCTCGATGCGGGCCGGGCGCGGCGCCCGCAGTGCGCGCAGCACGCGCCCCACCCACGTCGAGCCGGCGGCGCGCGGTGGGGGCTCGAGCGCCTGCAGCATGTGTCGGCGGGCGGCGCCGCGCGCAACGTCTGCCATGAAGTCCCGGACCAGCACTTCCTCGAGGTACGGGTTGATCAGCATATCGGTCTCCTTGGTGATCTTTTGTTGCTTTATGAAACAATAGTTTCATATCGATGTCAAGGCGGCGTGGCGATGGCTAGATACCTCTTGTATGGCAGGCGTTTATGCCAGCGCGGCGGGACGGGCCGAGGGCGACCGCGCCGGGGAGGCGTCGCTTCAGGGCCCCGCGGCGCCGGTGGTGCGGCGCAACGATTGCTACATCGTCGCGCTGCGGTTACACTCCGAAATGCGCGACGGCGCCCCGGAGCGTCGTCGCGATCGGAGGAGACCGAGATGGCGCAACGCGTGTTCTTCGTGTGCCTGCATGGATCGGCCAAGAGCGTCATCGCGGCGGAGCAGCTCCGCCGGCTCGCTGCCGCGCGCGGCGTGGCGATCACCGTCGACTCGGCGGGGCTCGAGCCCGACGACGCCATCCCACCGCGCGTCGCCCAGGGGCTTCTCGAGGAGGGCATCGACGTGCGCGCGCAACGGCCGCGGAAGCCGACGCCGGCCGATGTCGAGCAGGCCACGACGGTCGTCACCTTCGCCTGCGACCTCGGGCCGCTGGCGGCGGGGGCGCGACACATCGAGCGGTGGGACGACGTGCCGGCGGTGAGCGAGGACTTCAAGCGGGCGCGGGACACCATCGTGGCGCGAGTGACGACACTCCTGGACGAGCTCACCCCGCCGCGATGAGGCCGGTCGCGACAGCGCCGGCGGTCGCGGACCGCCCGGCCAGGGCAAGCCTCGGTCAGCTCGTCCGCTACTTCCTGTATCTCGGCACGCTCGGCTTCGGCGGCCCCGTCGCGCTCGTCGGATTCATGCACCGCGATCTGGTCGAGCGGCGGCGATGGATCGACGAGGACGAGTACCGGCTCGGCGTCGCGCTCGCCCAGATCATGCCGGGGCCGCTCGCCGCGCAGCTCGCCATCGCGCTGGGGTATTTCCAGCGGGGGGTGCTCGGCGCGACGGTGGTGGGGCTGGCCTTCGTGGTGCCCTCGTTCGTCATGGTGATCGGCATCTCGATCGCCTACCGCCGCTTCGGCGGCCTCTGGTGGATGCAGGCGCTGTTCTATGGCATCGGCGCCGCCGTCATCGCGATCATCACCATCGCCGCCTACAAGCTGGCCCGGTCAACCAACAAGCGGGATCCCCTGCTCTGGGGCGTCTTCATCGCGCTCGCGCTCGTCACCATGATCGCGGAAGCCGAGCTCGCCGAGTTCTTCGTCATCGCCGGCCTCGTGACCCTCTTCGCACGCGCGCACCCGACGCGGAGACAGGCCGTGCTGGCCGCCGCCGGGGGCGCAACGGTGGTCACGATCATCTGGCTGATCGAGCGCTGGTTCGTGAACCTCAAGGTCGGCAGCGATCAGATCCTGCTCCAGATCCTGGTCTTCTTCACCAAGGCCGGTGCCTTCGTGTTCGGTAGCGGGCTCGCGATCGTGCCCTTCTTGCACCAGGGGGTGGTCCAGCAATTCGGCTGGCTGAACGAGCAGCAGTTCATCGACGCGGTGGCCGTCGCGATGATCACCCCCGGCCCCGTCGTCATCACGGTGGTCTTCATCGGATTCCTCGCCGCGGGCTTCCTCGGCGCGATGGCGGCCGCCGTCGGCATCTTCCTGCCCGTCTACCTGTTCACGATCATCCCGGCGCCGTGGTTCTCGCGGAACCGCGACAATGCGCTGCTGAAGGCGTTCGTCCTCGGCGCGACCTCGGCGGCCACGGGCGCCATCGCAGGGGCGGTCATCCTGCTGGCCAGGAAGGCGATCTACGACGTGCCGACGGCGCTCGTGGCCCTCGTCAGCCTGGGCATCCTGTGGCGCTACAAGATTCCCGAGCCCCTCCTCGTGGCGGCCTCCGGCATCGTCGGCCTGATCGCGTTTGCCCTGCTCAAGAGGTAACCAGACGCCGCGCTACCAGCTGGTCACCTTCTTGTTCGCCGCGTCGAACAGCGTCGAAGGGTCCTCGCGAAACACCAGGCCCTCCGGCTTGAATTTCGCCTGTCCCTGAGCGCCGACCTGGCTGGCCAGCGTGACCCGCTTCTTGGGGTTGAGCGCCCCGGCGTTGGCGAGAAAGTAGGCGAGTGGGTAGGCGCTGTCGGGCTTGCCCGGCAGTTTCTTGTTGAGGCGCGCGACGAACTGCGCCGCTGACAGCGGGCCGGCGATCTCCGTCCAGAACTTCGCCTGGCGGCGAAAGATCTTCGGGATGTTCAGCTTGCCGCCGTCCGGCAGCTTCGCACTCTTCACGTCGAGATCCGGGCGGAACGCCTGCAGCGGCTTCCGCAAAGCCTTCCCCGGGCGTCCGGCCGCCGCCTGGCCCAGCTTCCAGGCGTCGAGCAGTGTCGTGATCTCGGCCGCGGTCATCGAGTCGTAGAAGAGTGGGTACGCCCAGCCGTGCTCGACCATCCACACGTTGATGCTCTTGCTGCCCGCGGTTCCCACGATCACATCCCCGACGAAGCGGCCATGGGAATCGATGGCATCGTCCGGCCGGTTGATCTGCGTGACGAATCGCGCGTGGATCATCGTGCCACCGCCGGAGGGAAGCAGGCCCGTGAGATAGGCGTGCAGTGCGCTGGCGGCGGAAGCCCCGTACGGCTGCCGGAAGTCGGGATACTTGCCCTTCTTGGACGGGTCGCGCTTGCCGATGACGGGAAAGTGCAGCTCGGGCGCATCGATCCCTTGCAGACGGATCTTGATCTCGCTCTTGGCGGTGATCGTCTTCTGGATCCGGCCGCCGTCGTTCACGTGCGTGTCGACGAACGCCTTCGTGATTTTCGGTGTCGCGGACGGTGAGGTCTGAAAGAGAAACGAGGTGGCGGGATCGATCTTCAGGTGAACGGTGTCGCCGTCGGACGACCGCGTCCCCTTCGTCGCCGGCCAGAACTGCGCGATATCGAGGCTTCCCACGACGGTGAGCATTCCCTTGGGCGTCATGCGAGGACCTCCCTCTCGAGCGGGCCTTTCGAAGGTGGGCGGAATCTACGTCGCTCGAGCCTGCAAATGCAATATCGGGTAAAGCCCGACGGGTAGGCCCAAGATCCCATGGTGGCGTTCGAAGGCCTCGCTACACTCGGGGCGTATCCGCTCGAGGAGGGGAACGATGCAGAACACAATCAGTTTTCGGATGGTCGTGTTGACGCTGGCTCTCGCGGTGGGACCGCTCACCCAGCTCGCGCCGAGTTACGCGCAGACCCAGGGCTCGGAACGTCGCCAGGATCGGCGGGACGATCGCCAGGATGCCCGGGATACGAGACAGACCGGCCGCGAGGACGCACGCGACGCCAAGGCCGAGTGCAAGGCGGGAGACGAAAAGACGCGCGCGGAGTGTCGGCAGGAGAAGCGGGACATCAAGCAGGACGCCCGCGATTCCGCCCGCGACATCAAGAAGTAACCGGCGGGCACCCGGCGTCGAACGGTTCAGCGCAGGCGATCACATCTCCAGCGCACTCGCGTTCGCGACGATGATCTTGGTTCCGTCCGCCTTCTCGCAGAAGACGGTGACGTCGGCACGGGTCTGGCCGTTCTCGACCCGCCGGCCGGTGATGATCCCGCGTGTGGTGAAGCGCTCGTTCGGCCACAGCACGTTGGTGAACTTCACGTCCAGGCGCCCGCCCAGGTAGAATCCGCGGCCGAAGTGCCGGGTCAGGAGCTCGGTGACGCACGACAGCGTCATGCGGCCCCCGATCACGGTATCGCCGAAGCCGAGCTCTTTCGAAGCGGCCTTGTCGTTGTGATAGTTCCGGCTTCGGAAGAAGAACTCGTTGCACATCGCGTCGGTGATCGTCTTGTGGAGCTCGAGCGACAGCGGCTCGCCGGCGGGGTCGCCGCCTTGCCTCGCGCCCTCCTTGCTCGACGGATCGCGCAGGGCGACCTCACCGCTGGTCTGCTCGGCCAGGAAGCTCTGGTGATGGACGCTGCGCGCGACCAGCTGTCCGGCCTCGTCTCGCACCCACATCTCCTGCGCGACGACCTCGCGATCGCGCCGCCGGTAGCGATCGGCCACCCGCGCGCTACACGTCAAGATCTGTCCCACGCGCGTCGGCGCGTGGATCTCCCATTCCTGCCGCCGCCAGAGGTTACCGAACAGGTTGTCGAGGTACCAGCCCTTGAACTCGCTGTCCGCCTGCTGGTACACGATTGCCGGAGCCACCGGCCCGCCGAACGGCGAGGCCGTCGTGTACCACGGGTTCGGCTCGTCGAGTCCCTTGATGTAGTGCTGGACCATCTCGTCGCTGATCGTGAGATCGAGTGTGCCGAGATCCTTGCCCGGGAACACGTCCGTCGTGATCATCCGCTGACCCTCCTGGCTGGCGTGCGCAGCCGAGTATACCGAAACAGGTCAGCGGCGGCTCCGGCCGCCTGTTACTCTGCCGGGCGGGTCGACACCATCAAGGAGACACGCGATGAGTGAGTCGAGATTCACGACGCTGACACCGGAGACGATGACCGCGGACCAGAAGCGCGTGGCCGAGGCCATCCAGTCGGGCCCGCGCGGCGCCGGCCTGCGCGGCCCATTCAATGCGCTCCTGCGAAGCCCCGAGCTCTGCGATCTGGTCCAGCGCGTCGGCGCCTACGTGCGCTTCGGCAGCTCGATCCCGCAGCGGCTGAACGAGATGGCGATCATCATGGCCGGTCGCAAGTGGACAGCGCAGTACGAGTTCTACGCGCATCGCCGCCTCGCCCTCGAGGCGGGATTGAGCCCGGCCATCGCCGATGCCATCGCCGCGAACCAGCGTCCCGCCGGCATGGCCAAGGACGAGGAAACCGTCTACGACTTCGTCTCGGAGCTGCTGGCCACCGGCCGCGTCTCGGACGCGACGTTCCAGCGCGTCAAGGACGCCTTCGGCGAGCGTGGCGTCGTCGATCTCGTCGGCGCCGTCGGCTACTACAGCCTGGTGTCGATGACGCTGAACGTTGCGCAGGTGCCCCTGCCCGCCGGAGTCACGCCGCTCCTGAAATAGGGCGCGGAGCTCCCGATGGGCCAGGCCATCGAAGAACTCGCGGACTTCATCGCCGATACGCCGTGGGAGGCGATCCCCGCCTCCGTCCGCGCGCATGCCAAGCTCGTCGTGCTCGACACGGTCGGTGTGATTCTGGCCGGCTCGGTCCAACCCGAAGTCGCCGACGTCCGTGCGCGACTGACCGCGACGGGCGGTCACGGCGCCACGATCTATGCGCCGGGAGCGCCGACGTCGGATCCGCGCACGGCGGCGTTTCTCAACGGGCTGGCGGGACGCTCCATCGAGCTCTGCGAAGGCCATCGCTACGTCGCCTGCCAGGCCGCGGTGCAGGCGTTGCCGACGGCACTGGCTTCTGCCGAATGGCTGCAACGATCCGGCCGTGAGGCGCTGGCCGGGCTCATCTTCGGCTACGAGGTGGCGGCGCGAGTGGGCGCCGGACTGACGGCCCGCCCTCTCGCGCACCAGAATGGCCAGGCGCCCTTGCTTGGCGCGGTGGGCGCCGGCGCAAGGGTGCGCGGATTGAACGGCGCTCAGACGAGCCTGGCGCTCAGGGTCGGCGCGGTCCTGATCCTCACACCGGGGTACAC
>JBKPRI010000326.1:0-3228 GCA_046734515.1 Candidatus Methylomirabilota bacterium
CAGCTACAACGCGCGGACGCCCGCCGAGGCGCTTCGCGCCACGCTGGCCGCGGCCGGCCACGACGCGCGCGTGGTGGAGGCGGCGACGTCGACGGGCGTCCGCTATCGCGTGCAGGTCGGCGCGTTCGTCACGCGCCCGGCCGCCCAGGACGCCGCCACGCGCCTGTCGGCCGAGCGCGCGCTCGCCACATTCGTCACGACACGCTGAGCCCATGGCGCGTCCGGGGCGAGTCCTCATCAGCGAGCCCGAGCTCAAGGCGCGGATCGCCGAGCTCGGGGCCGACATCGCGCGCGACTACGGCGGAAAAGCCGGCCGGAGCCCGATCCTCGTCGGCGTCCTCCAGGGCGCCTTCCTGTTCATGGCCGACCTGGTGCGCGCCACTCCCATCGATCTCACGACCGATTTCATCGGGGTGGTCAGCTACGCCGGCGCGCAGTCCAGCGGCCACGTGCGCATCGTGTCGGACCTGAGCATGTCCATCGAGGGGCGCGACGTGGTGGTCGTCGAGGACATCGTGGACACCGGGCTGACGCTGACCTATTTGAAGCGCACGCTGGAGGCGCGCCACCCGCGCTCGCTCAAGGTCTGCGTGCTGGTCGACAAGATCGAGCGCCGCAAGGTCGACGTCGGGCTCGACTACGTCGGCTTTACCATTCCCAACGTGTTCGTCGTCGGCTACGGCTTCGATCACGAGGGCCTCTACCGCAACCTCCCGTACGTGGCGGCGCTCGAGGGCGAGTGAACGGCCGGAGGCCCTGGCGCGGGGCGTCATTGGAACCCCGTGCTACAATCGGACTCGCATGAACCAGGTCTACAAAAACCTCGCCCTGTTCATGGTGATCGGCCTCATCGTCATCCTGCTCTTCACCGTGTTCAGCACCTCGCAGCAGGGTGGCCAGGAATCGCCCAACTTCTCGGAATTCCTGCGTCACGTCGAGCTCGGCCGCGTCGAGTCGGTGACCATCCGGGGCAACCTGGTGACCTACACGCTGAAGGACGGCGGGCAGCCGCTCCGGACCTTCATCGTGGACTACCCCGACCTCATCAAGATGCTGCGCGAGCGGGGCGTCCGGATCGCCGTGAAGCCGCCGGACTCGAACCCCTGGTACACGATCGTGCTCCAGTGGTTCCCGATGCTGTTGTTCATCGGCGTCTGGATCTTCTTCATGCGTCAGATGCAGGGCGGCGGCGCCAAGGCCCTCAGCTTCGGCAAGGCCCGCGCGCGGCTGATCTCGGAGAAGCAGAACAAGATCACGTTCCAGGACGTCGCCGGCGTCGACGAGGCCAAGGAAGAGCTTCGTGAAATCATCGACTTCCTGAAAGATCCTCAGAAGTTCCAGAAGCTCGGCGGCAAGATCCCTAAGGGCGTGCTTCTCGTCGGACCTCCCGGCACCGGCAAGACGCTGCTGGCCAAGGCGATTGCGGGTGAAGCGAACGTGCCGTTCTTTTCGATCTCGGGATCGGATTTCGTCGAGATGTTCGTGGGGGTGGGGGCCTCGCGCGTCCGCGACCTCTTCGAGCAGGGCAAGAAGCACGCGCCCTGCATCATCTTCATGGACGAGATCGACGCGGTCGGCCGGCACCGCGGCGCCGGCCTCGGCGGCGGTCACGACGAGCGCGAGCAGACGCTGAACCAGCTCCTGGTCGAGATGGACGGCTTCGAGACGAACGAGGGCGTGATCCTGATCGCGGCCACCAACCGGCCCGACGTGCTCGATCCCGCGCTCCTGCGCCCCGGCCGCTTCGATCGGCAGGTCGTCGTGCCGCGGCCGGACGTGAAGGGCCGCGAGGAAATTCTGCGTGTGCACGCGCGCCGCATCCCGCTGGCGCCGAACGTGGACCTCAAGGTCCTCGCGCGGGGCACGCCGGGCTTCTCGGGCGCGGACCTGGCCAACCTCGTCAACGAGGCGGCGCTGCTGGCGGCGCGGCAGAACAAGAAGCTCGTCGAGATGCCGGACTTCGAGAACGCCAAGGACAAGGTCCTCATGGGCGTCGAGCGGCGCTCGATGATCATCAGTGACACCGAGAAGCGGACGATCGCCTATCACGAGGCCGGCCACGCGCTGGTGGCGGACTTCCTGCCGGGCGCCGACCCGCTGCACAAGGTGACGATCATCCCGCGCGGCCGCGCGCTGGGCCTCACCATGCAGCTGCCGATGGACGACAAGTACAACTACTCGCGCGAGTACCTGATCAACCGCATCACGATCCTGCTCGGCGGCCGCTCGGCCGAGGAGATCGTCCTCAAGCAGCAGACGACCGGCGCCGGCGACGACCTCGAGAAGGCCACCGAGATGGCCCGCAAGATGGTGTGCGAGTGGGGCATGTCGGACGTGCTCGGGCCGCTGACCTTCGGCAAGAACGAGGAGCACATCTTCCTCGGGCGCGAAGTGGCGCGGGCCAAGGACTACAGCGAGGAGACCGCGCTGGCCATCGACGGTGAGATCAAGCGCATCGTCATGGACTGTGCGACGCGGGCCCGCCAGATCCTCGAGGAGAACATCGAGAAGCTCCACGCCCTGGCCCGGGCTCTCCTGGAGCGCGAGTCCCTCGACTCCGAAGAGATCGCGCGGATCCTGCGCGCGCAGCCGTTCCAGGAAGCGCCCGCGACCGCCTAGAACGCAACCCCCGGCGCCGCCGAGGGGTGTGAGTCATGTCGCGTGAGCATGTCGCCGATCTCGCGGGCGTCTCGGTGGGCCGCACCCGCCCCGTGGCCATCATGGGCGTGATCAACGTGAGCCCGGAATCCTTTCACGCCGGCTCCGTCCGCCGTCCCGCGGACGTCCTCGCCACGGCGCTGAGCATGGTGGACGCCGGCGCCGCGCTCATCGACATCGGCGCGCGCTCGACCGCGCCGTACCTCGCGACCGAGATCACCCCTGCCGAAGAAGCCGCGCGACTCGGGCGCGCCATCGAACGGCTCGCCGCCAAGCTTCCGGTGCCGATCTCCGCCGATACCTGCCGGCCGGAGCCTGCCCGCGTGGCGCTCGAGGCCGGCGCCCGCGTGATCAACGACGTCTCTACGCTGCGTGATCCTGCCGTCGCGCGCCTGGTCGCGCAGCACTCCGCGTCGCTCGTGCTGATGGCCGCTGCGCCGGTCGGCGAGGGCCGGCGCGGCAAGGCGGCGGGACATGGGCCCTCTGACCACTTCCCGTCGCGCGCGGTTGCCCGCCAGAAGTTCCCAACCTCACGGGGTAGCGCGCTGAGGCGCCCGGAGGGAACGGGTC
>JBKPRI010000327.1:0-5523 GCA_046734515.1 Candidatus Methylomirabilota bacterium
GTACGGGCCGCCGGCGGCGGCGCCGATGCCGAGCACCGTCTCCGGCGCCGCGCACGCGAGGTTCACCGCTTCCCACGCGCCGGCCGAGAAGCCGAGCACGATGATGCGCGGCTCGCGCACGCCGCGCTCGCCCTGGACCCGGCGCGCGAGCGCGAGGATCTGCGCCGTCTCGCTGCCGCTCGCCGCGGTCTGCTGCGCGCGCTCGAACCAGTTCCAGCAGCGGTACGGATTGGCGCGCTGGCCCTGCGCCGGATACACGACGATGAGCCCCCGCGCTTCCGCCGCCGCGTTCAGCCGCGTGCCGAGCGCAAAGTCCTCCGGCGTCTGCCAGCATCCGTGCAGCGCCACCACCAGCGGCCGCGCCGGCTCCACACGCCCCGGCACCCACACCCGATACGCCCGCCCCTCATACGTCCCCCGCTCGAACGTCCCCCCCGCCGGCGCCGCGCCCATGAACGCCGTCAGGAGCAGCAGGCCGACAAATACGGCGCGGGCACAAAAGCCGGAACGGTGCGGCGCCGCCGCGCGGAAATGGAGGGGAAGAGGGGAACCCTTCCAGGGTTCCCCTACATAAGAGACAAGAGGGGAACCCTGCGAGCGTTCCCCTTGACGACTGATCAGGTGCGCGCGCGTCGCGGGAGCAAGACGCGCCCCTGCTTGACGTCCCACACGCCGCGCGGCGAGAGCCGCACGAACGGCAGGAAGTCGGCGGCAAGGAAGAAGAGCGTGAAGAGCGGCTCGTGATGCGGGTAGCCGCGCGCCACCAGGGCGGCCCGCAGCCCGTCCTCCTGCGCGGCGGCCTCCAGCAGCGGGCGGCGCGTCATCACGCCGCCGAGCGGCAGGGGCAGCTCGAACGCCACCCGCTCACCGTCCACCAGCACGATCCCGCCGCGCAGGTCCAGCAGCCGGTTCACCGCCCGCGCCATCGCCGCCGGGCTCCGCCCGAGCGCCAGGATGTTGAAGTCGGTGGTGATGGTGGACGCCAGCCCGTCCACGCGCTCCCCGAAGCCGGCCACGATCGCCGGCGCGACCCAGCGGCCCGCGCGATCCACCAGCGCGGCGAAGAGATCGCCCTCGGCCGGCGCTCGCTCTTCCAGCCGCGTGATGACCGCGCTCGTCAGCCGGATGACCGGATAGGTGGCGCGCGGCGGCAGCCGGAAATCCTCGGGCCGCGCCCGCCACGTCACCGTGAGCCGCGCCTCGCGCGTGACGAACGCCCGGCGCCAGTCGGGCTCGGCCACCCGCACCAGCGCGCGCCCGTCGCGCGCCACTACCCGCCCGCGCGCGACGACGACCTCGGGCGTCGGCTCGGAGAGATCGCGCAGCAGGCAGAGATCGCCGTGGCGGCCCGGCGCGATGCCGCCGATGTCGCCGTCGCACCCCATGTAGGTCGCCGGGTTCAGCGTGGCCATCCGGTAGGCGTCGATCGGGGCGATGCCGCGCTCGAGCGCCGTGCGGATGAGGTGGTCGACGAAGCCGTGGTCGCGGATGAACGCCGGCATCGAGCCGTCGGCGGTGAGCATCAGGCGCGAGACGAGCGCCGGCGCCTCCTTGAGCGCGTCGAGCAGGCCGACGAGATCGGGCCGCAGCGACGACTCCCGGAGCATCACGCTGATCCCCTGCCGCGCCCGCTCCAGCACCTCGCGCGCGGTGATCGGCTCGTGATCGGAGGTGAGGCCGCCCGCGGCGAGCGCCGGGATCTTGTCGCCGGCCGCCCCCGCCGTGTGGCCCTCCACGCGCTGGCCACGGCGCAGGGCCAGATCCAGCCGCGCGAGCAGATCGGGGTCGCCGCTCCACACGTCGGGCCAGCGCGTCACCTCACCGGCGGCGAGCGTCCACGGATGCGCCAGCGCGCGCGCGAGCTCGCGCCGCGGATAGCGCCGCGGCTCGTCGAGGCTGCGCGCCTGCGCGTGCACGCGGATCATCCAGTAGAACTTGAGCGGCGAGCGCGCCAGCGCGTTCGCGACGATCTCGAAAGCGCGGCGGCCGCCGAGCTCCCAGATTTGCAGGGTGTCGGCGAAGACCGTCGTGGTCCCGAGCGGCAGCAGGTGGTGGGCGAGCGCCGACGGCGTGACGACGTGGGCCGGATGGACGTGAGGATCGATGTAGCCGGGCACCAGGATGCGGCCGTCGGCGGCCAGCGTCGTGGTGCGCGGCCCCACCATGTCGTCGCGCGCACCGACGTAGGCGATCCGCTCGCCGACGACGGCGACATTGGCGGGATAGAGCTCGCCCGTGTAGACGTTCAGCAGGGTGCCGCCGCGCACGTAGAGGTCGGCGGGCGCCTCGCCGCGGGCGACGGCGGTGAGCCGCCGGCGCTGGCCGGCGGTCATCACCGGCCCGCGAATCACGCCCGCTTCCGCCCGCTGTCCCGGTAGGCGGCGGTGCCGGCCTTCACGCCGGCGCGCACGCCGCGACTGACGCGCTCGGCCTCGGCGAGCGCCTGGCGCACCTGCGGCTCCGCCTTGCGGTAGGCGCGCGTCATCTTCACGCGCGTGCGCCGCTCGACGCGCTTCATCCGCTTGGATGCCACGGTCCGCGCGCGCTTGGCCTGACGGCCGAGCTGGGTGAGCTGCCGCTGTAACGCCTTCCACCGCTTCTCGAGGGTTCCCATGGCGCCTCCGTGGTCTCAGGCTACTACAATGATTCCATGAGCGAGGCCATCGTGGTCACTGACAGCGTGCGCGTGCCCGGGCGCGCCCTCACCGTGCGCGCGGTGCGCGCCTCCGGCCCGGGCGGCCAGAACGTGAACAAGGTGGCGACGAAGATCGACCTGCGGGTGAACCTCGACGCCATCGAGGGACTGCCCGAGGGCGCCCGCTCGCGGCTGCGGACGCTGGTCGCCCAGCGCCTGGATGCCGACGGCCGCCTGGTGGTGACGAGTCAGGCCGAGCGCACGCAGGCCGCCAACCTCGAAGACGCGCGCGACAAGGTGCGGCGGCTGGTACGCGCGGCGCTGGTGCGGCCGCGCGCGAGGATAGCCACCCGCACGACCGCCGGCGCCGAGCAGCGCCGCCTCGACGTCAAGCGACGTCGAGGGGCGCTGAAGCGCTCGCGCACCCACCCGGGCGGAGACGAATGAGTTACTTTGCGGACGAGTCCTGCTGGATGAACTTCGCCGACACGTTCTTGTCGTCGCCCCGGTAGAAGCCGGCCACCGTCACGCCCTCACCGGGCGTCAAGGCCTTCTGCACCGCCGGGTTCACTTCCTTCATGTCCACCGTCAGGTCGCGCCCGTCGTCGGCCTTCAGCATCAGCTGGGCGCCGCTGACAGAGGTGACCTTGCCGTGGATCTTCTGCCAGTTCTTCTCGTCCACCGGCGTGGTCGAGGGCGAGGCGGAGGGCTGCACGCCGGCCGAGGAGTCCTTCTGGATGAACTCGGCCTTGACGTTGGTGCCGGCGACCTCGTGGGTGGCCACGGTCACCCGATCACCGCGCTGCAGGTTCTTCTGAATCTCGCTGCCGACCTTGGACATGTCGACGGTGAGCCGCCGGTTGTCGTCGGCGTGCAGCGTCATGGTCGAGCCGTTCACATTCACGACGCGGCCGTGGATCTGCTGCCACTCCGAGCTGCTGGGCGACGTGCTAGGCGTACTCGCCGTCGCGTTCGCGCCGTTGGCGAGGTACGCCGCGTTGATGGGACCCCCGCCCGGCTTGGCGATCCAGGCGTTGCCCGTGCGGTCGAAGACGAAGCGGCCCTCGCGGATCAGGCGCGGGACGTCGTTGATGTCGACGACCTCGTACTTGCCCTGGGCGTTCGGGCTCTCGAAGCGGTGGTCCTTCGGCAGCCGATAACGGCCGACGACGACCTCGCCGCTATGGAATGCGCTGGCGACCGAGGGGACGACAAAGGCCGCCAGAAGCGCGGCGACGGTGATGATGTGTCTCATGGTGACACCCTCCCTTGTGGGGAGGAGGATGGGCAAGAGCGGTGCCACCGACCGCCCGCGGGCCTCAGACGCTCAGCTTGCGGGCCTCCTCGCGGAAACGGGCGACGTTGCGCAGCTTGATGTCCTCGTAGCCGCGGACCACGTCGGGCAGGCGCGCCAGGCTCACCGCCCGCTCGTAGCCTGCCGGTGAAAGATCGGCGAGCGCGCGGTCGACCAGCGCGCGGTACTCGCCCGGCAGCGCGCGCTCGACGCGACGCACCGCGGCGCGGCCAAAGGGATCGAGCGCGGTGCCGCGCAGGCCCTTCATCCGGGCGAGCGCGCGGAACGCGCCGTCGAACCACGCGCCGAACTTCAGCTTGCGCTCGAGGCCGAGGGCGCGGAGCAGCGGAGGATGCAGGTTGTAGTGCACCTTCACGCCGCCCGGATATTCCTCGGCGAGCGTCCGGCCGAGGTCGGCTTTGAGGTGCAGCCGCGCCACCTCGTACTCGTCCTTGTAGGCCATGAGCTTGAAGAGGTAGCGGGCAACGGCCTCCGAGAGCCGCGTCTCGCCCGGCCCCCGCGCCTGCTCGGCGGCGCGCACGCGTGCGACGTAGTCCACGTACTCGGCCGCATACGCCTCGCTCTGGTACTCGATCAGCTCGGGGACGCGGACCTCGAGCAGGCGCCGCAGCTCGCCCTCGGCTTTCACCCGGTCGACCAGCGCGCGCGCGGCCGGCGTCAGCGCCGCGGCCGCCGTCTCCACCTCGCCGAGGCGGTGGCGCTTGAGCGTCTTCACCCACGCGGGATCGGCGACCAGCAGCCGGCCGGCGCGGAAGGCCTGCGTGTTCATGGTGACCGACACGCCGTTGAGCGTGATGGCCTGCTCGATGGCCGCCGCGCTCACGGGGATGGCGCCGGCCTGATAGGCCGCGCCCAGCACGAGCATGTTGGCGGCCATGTGGTCGTCGAAGAGCGTCTCGGCCAGGCCGAGGGCGTCGAAGTAGACGTTCTCGTCCTTGCGCGTGACGCGGTCGATCGAGGCGCGCAGGCCACCCTGGTCGGGGAACTGCACCTCGGTGGAGGTCACCATGCCGCCCGTCGGGACCTGGCTGGTGGAGATGACGGCGATCGTGCGGTCGGGGCGCGCGTGGTCGAGATTCACCGGCGAGGTCGCCACCAGCACGTCGAAGCCGAGGTAGCAGTCGGCCGAGCCGGTCGCCACCTTGCTCGAGACTTCCAGGGCCGCCTCGGAGATCTTGAGATGCGAGACGACCGGGCCGCCCTTCTGGCTGAGGCCGGTCTGGTCGAGGCCGCGCAGGTGCTTGCCGTCGAGCAGGGCGGCGGTGCCAAGGACCTGGTTCACGGTGACGACCCCGGTGCCGCCGATGCCCATCATGAAGACGTTGGCGTCACGCGGCACCTTGAGCGCGGGCTCGGGCAGCGCGCGATCCACGGTGAAGCGCGGCTTTTCCTTCTTCTTCGGCGCGCCGAGCGGCACGACGGTGAGGAACGACGGGCAGTCGCCGCGCAGGCAGGAGTAGTCCTTGTTGCACGACGACTGGTGGATCTGCGTCTTGCGCCCGTACTCCGTCTCCACCGGGTGCACGCTCAGGCAGTTGCTCTTCACGCCGCAGTCGCCGCAGCCCTCGCACAC
>JBKPRI010000328.1:0-6802 GCA_046734515.1 Candidatus Methylomirabilota bacterium
ACGCCGGCGCTGCTCTACCTGATGGTCCTCGCGCAGGGCGTCCTCGGCTACGGGCTCACCTCGGTCATCGCCGCCATCCCCGCCGAGATCTTCCAGGGCAAGCACTACGGCACCATCTTCGGCGTGCTGATGCTCGCCGCCATCGGCGGCGGCGCCGCCGGTCCCTGGCTCACCGGCGTGATCCACGATGCGACGGGCAGCTACATGGCGGCCTGGTGGATCGCGATCGGCTGCAGCGTCTTCTCCGGCGGCACCATCTGGCTGGCCGCGCCCCGCAAGGTGCGCGCGGTGGCCGGTCGCGTGCCTCGCCGCGCGGGCGCCGCGACCTGAGCGCGGCCCGGGAAAATCTTTTCTTCTGCGAGCGCACCTTTGGGTGTCCTCACGGTACGCGGGTTGCAGCCGTTGGCCTCGCGGGAGCTTCCCGACGATGCAGAGCCCGCCGGTGGTGGACGATTCCAGTGTCATCGATGTGCTCGAACGCGTCCTCGACAAGGGAATCGTCATCGATGCGTGGGTCCGCGCATCTCTCGCCGGCATCGATCTTCTGACGGTCGGCGCCCGCGTCGTGATCAAGTCGATCACGACCGATCGCGGCGTGTGGATCCCGTTCCCGGCCATCCCATCGGGGCCGCCGGCGCGGAGCGAGAGCCCGTCCGGCTCCTGACATGTCCGGCGCCACCGTCATCGCGACGACGGTCGGCGGGCCTGCGAGCGCTGCGGTATGCTCGGCCTCCACGGGAGGCCTCCTCATGATCCGACTGCTCACCGGCGTCGTCGCCGCCGTCCTGCTCGTCGCCACGACCACCGCCGCGCATGCCGAGCTGCAGCGTCTGTACGTCCTCGACTGCGGGACCAACCTGGGCAAGGACCAGTCACGCTGGTCGCCCGGCGTCAATGAGGGCAAGCCGATCGAGTTCTCCGACAACTGCTACCTGCTCCGGCACAGCCAGGGCCTGCTGCTGTGGGATACCGGCATCAGCGATGCCGTGGCCGCCATGCCGAACGGCCTGGTGACGGCCAACGGCGCCATCATCCAGAGCCGGGCCAAGACGCTGGCCGCCCAGCTCACCGAGCTCGGCGTCAAGCCGGCCGACGTCACCTACGTGGCGGTCTCCCACACCCACGGCGATCACGTCGGCAACATCGGGTTGTTCCCGACCTCGACCGTGCTGATCCAGGGGGCCGAGTACGACTGGGCCATGGCCGGCCAGAACAAGCCGGCCTTCGTGGACTCGCAGAAGATCCAGAAGCTCGCAGGCGATCACGACGTGTTTGGCGACGGCAGCGTCACCATCATCACCACGCCGGGTCACACGCCCGGCCATCAATCCCTGCTCGTGAAGCTGCCGAAGACCGGCGCGCTGGTGCTCTCGGGCGATGCCGTGCACTTCCAGGACAACTGGACGCACAAGCGCGTGCCCTCGATGAACACGAACAAGGACCAGTCGCTGGCCTCCCTGGAGCGCATCGCCAAGGTGCTGGCCGACCAGAAGGCCACGCTGTGGATCAACCACGACAAGCCGCAGAGCGCGTCGCTGAAGTACTCGCCGGCATACTACGAGTAAGCATCGTGCGCCGCGGGCTCGCCGCGCTGGCGCTGAGCGTCACTGTCGTGGGCTGCGCGGGGACGTACTACGACACCACCGACCGGTACATTGCGATGGGCAGTACCGCTACGGCACCTTGTTCGCGCTCGGCGCCGGCGTGCCGAAATCGATGAGCACCGCGGTCGACTGGTGGACCAAGGCGGCACACCAGGGGCAGTATCGTGCCCAGGCCGCGCTCGCCAACGCATACGCCCGCGAGGTGTTCCAGGAGGGCACGTTTCTGAGGCAGATCGTCATCGACTGCCGGCAGGGCTGCGAGGTGCCCGAGGATCTGGTGACGGCCTACTACTGGCTACGACTGGCCGGTGCTTCGGTGCCGCCGGTGTACACACGGTTTCGGCAGACCGTGGGCGCCTGGAGCTACCGGCTCGAAAACAAGCTGACGGCCGAGCAAAAGGCCGAGGCGGAGACCCGGGCGGCCGCATGGCAGCCCATGCCGACGCGCTGCACGCCCCGCGTCCTGAAGTAGCCCGGGTCAGCCACGCGGCGGCGGCGTGACCGGCCGGCGCGGGGCGAGCGGGATGTCGCGGAAGCCGTCGAGGTCGATGGCCGGCATCGCCAGTGGCAGGTTGCGCAGCACGCCGTTGGCCAGCTCGTTATAGCGATCGAAGAAGCGGCGCAGGCGGCCGCGCCAGGCGGGCAGGCCGCCGTTGGCGTGTAGTTCGAAGGCGGACTCGCGGGCGTCGAGCGCGGAGGTCACGTGGTCGGCGGCCAGCTGCAGCAGGGCCGCGCGCTGCCTCGCCGTGTAGCCACCACCTTCGAACGCCTCGGTGAAGCCCTTGCCCACCTCGCGCGAGTCGAGGTCGGAGTCCGCCGGCGCCACCACCAGCGAGGAGCCCGGCAGGATGCGCAGCGTCTCGGCCATGCGCTGGCGGGCCTTCAGCATCGCGATGCTCCCGGCCGCCACGTGAATGCGGTTCGGGATGCACGAGCCGTCCACGCTGCGCTCGGGGTCGAGCTCGGCGGCGGTCTGGCACGTGCGCACCGTCTGCACGTCGGTGACGAGGTCCAGCAGGTACTCCAGCGTCGGCTCGTGCCCCTTGAGGCCCATCGCATCCGTGCAGGCCAGCGCGAGGCCCAGCGTGAACTCGGCCTTGGCGAGCCAGCAGTAGAGCTGGTGCCAGAAGAGCCACGAGGCCACCGGCTCGGGCGAAGCCTCGGTCAGGAACACGCGCTCCCACGGCACCAGCACGTCTTCGAGCCAGAGCTGACCGTCCAGCTCGTCGAAGCGCGTGCTCATCGGCGAGAGGAACGGGTTCGGGTGGTGCACGGCGATTTTGCGGCAGACGACGGTCACCCCGGGCGCGTTCACGGCCACCACGAACGTCGCGCGGTGGGGACCGCGGTCGATCCCGTTGTGGCTGCCGATATAGACGTCCTCGGCGAACGCCGGGCTCGTGTGCATCCCCACCTTGCCGCTGACGACCAGGCCCGCGCCCGTCTCCCGCACTACCCGCAGCGCGGAGCGCCGCGCGGGATCGGGGTCGAGGCGCGCCCCGATGGTCGCCGCGCCTGCGCAGAACGTGAGGAAGCGCCCGGTGCGCACGAGCGTCTCGCGATGGGCCTCGGCGGCGGCGATCTGCTCGGCGGAGACGTTGCGCTGGCGGACAGCGTCGAGGACGCCGAGGGCGATCAGGTGGCCATAGGCGGGCGTGTGCGTGACGTTGCCGCCCGTCGGAAAAGTCGTCGCCGCATAGCAGCGGCCCATCGCGCGCAGGTCACCGGGGCTGCGCGGCACCACGAACGACCAGGGCGTGCGGCGGCCCGAGGCATCGGGGGGCGTGAGAACGGTGTCCTGCCAGGCCGGCTGGAGGTGGCGATCGTACCAGGCGGCGTACTCGTCGACCATCGCGCGGGTGGCGGGATGCTCGGTGACGTCGGCGATCAGCCCCTCACCCGCGATCCACACGCGCCGGCCATCACGCAGCGCCGCGCGATACTCCTTGCCCGTCCTCACGGCGCGGCGGCCGGCCGCCCGGCCTCAGCGAAACGCGTGACGCAGTGAGCCCGCGATCAGCGTGACGGCGCGGTTGCCGGTGTCGATCAGCTTGCCCATCGGGATGAACCCGTGGATCATCCCGCCGTACGAGACCTGGTCCACGTTGACGCCGGCCGCCCGCAGCTGCTGGGCGTAGGCGTCGCCCTCGTCCCGCAGCGGATCGTAGCCGGCCGTGATCACCAGCGCCGGCGCCACGCCGGTCAGCGCCTTCGCGCGGGCCGGCGACGCGCGCCAGTCCTCGGCGTCTTGCGGCTTGGCGAGGTAGTGCGCGATGAACCACCGCATGCCCTCGCGCGTGAGCAGGTAGCCGTCGGCGAGGTCGCGATACGACTGGGTCTCGGCGCCGACGTCGGTGACCGGGTAGAGCAGCACCTGCAGGCTGAGCTTCGGCGCCCCGGCGTCGCGCGCCTGCAGCGCCACCACCGCGGCGAGATTGCCGCCCGCGCGGTCGCCGCCCACCGCGAGCTTGGCGGCGTCGACACCGATCTCCGCCGCGTGAGCGGCCACCCACGACGTCGCCGTCCACGCGTCGTCGGCCGCCGCGGGAAACTTGTGCTCGGGCGCCAGCCGGTAGTCCACCGAGACAACCGTGATCCCGGCCTCGGCGGTGATCTGCCGGCAGAGCACGTCGTGGGTCTCGAGGTCGCCGATCACCCAGCCGCCGCCGTGGAAGTAGACCAGCGCGGGCAGCCGCGTGCCGTCCGGCACGCCGGCCGGACGATAGACGCGCACCGGCACGCCGTCGGCCGAGAGATCGCGCACGGCGCCGATCGCGGGCGGCTGCGGCGTGGAGGCCGGGCGCGTCTCGCGAAAGAGCTGGCGCGCGTCCTTCGGGGACAGCGTGTTGTAGGCCGGGCGGCCGGACTTGATGACGAGGTCGAGGACGAACGCCACCTGGGGATCAACGGCCATTGCGCAGCACCTCCGCCGCCTGCTTTTCGACCGCCGTGCCCTTGAAGAAGTCCGGGTTCACCTCGCCCCAGAAGCGGACGGCGTTGGCGAACATGAAATCCCGGAAGTCGTTGTCGTCGATGAGCCCGTGCTCCACCAGCTCGTAGGCCTCGGGCACCACGGCGGCCATGTCGGGCACGTCGAAGTGGCCGATGTCCGAGCTGAAGATCGCGTTGAGCCGCGCGCCCATCGGGTTGGCGTTGCGCTTGAACGCCCACGCGTTGACCGGGTCGTCGGCCTCGCAGCCGAAGTAGAAGCGCGGCACGAACAGGTCCTTGATGTCTTCCTTCTTGCCGATCCGGCAGCGGAAGTAGTCGTCGAGATCCTCGATACCGCCGGTCAGCTTGGAGTTGGAGTCGCCCTCCAGACCCTCCCCGCGGCGCACCGCCTCGATCATCGCCTGGTTGCCGTATTTCTCGGTGAACTGCAGCAGCTTCTTCACGTCCAGCTTGTCGGGGTTGGTGTGCTCGAGCGCCTGGCGGTTGCGCTTCTCCCAGTGCCCGACGAGGTCGGCGTAGAGCATGCACGCCCAGCCCACGCCGCCCTCGAGGAACGCGAAGTTGAGCGTGGGGAACCGCCGCGTGACGCCGCCGAGGAACATGGCCTTGGCCACCGCATGCCCGGCGGAGGCGAAGTGGCCGATGTGGTTGTAGCAGAAGTTCGACGGCGAATTGCGCAGCAGGATCGAGCGGGCCCCGTTGTGGAAGCTGGGGGCCACCTTCAGCTCCAGGCACTTCTGCCACACCGGATCGTAGTCGTGCTCGCTGTCGAGGCCGACCACGTCGTACCACTGCACGGCCTGCGAGGCCTGCGGATTCTCCTCCTCCAGCGCACGCACGCGACGGCGCATCATGCCGCCGACCATCGCCACCTTGTAGCCGAGCTCCTTGGTGGTGAACTCCAGCTCCTCGATCGCCTCCTCGGGCGTGTACATCGGGATGATCGCCGCGGGGATCACGCGGTCGGACAGCCCCTTGAACTGCTCCGCGGTGAACACGTTGTACGCGCGGCAGATCGCCCGCCGCATGCGCGTGTCCTCCATGCGGTGATAGCCGAGCCCGGCCGTCGGGTACACGACACAGAAGTCGATGCCGAGGTCGTCGAGCCGCTCGTAGAGCAGGCGCGGCAGCATGGCGGTGGCCCGATCGAGCACGTTCTCCGACGGCGACCCCCAGAAGGCCTCCTGCCCCACCCGCTTCCGCTGCCGCTCGGCCAGCGACAGCTTCAGCGAATTGGGCACCCGGGAGGCCGCGAGCACGAAGGCCTCCTCGGCGGCGGCGCCACCGATGCGACGGAACTCCTCACGCATCACCGGGTTGTACTCGATCCAGTGGCCATCGGCGTCGATGACCGGATGGTTCAAGCGCGAGCGTAGCGTGCGCGCGTCCAGGTGCGCGTGAGTCGTCATGGCGCCGCCTCCGGGATCAGCCCTGTTGAATTGCGCTCAGCCGGAAGGCGTTGGGCCCGACCGGCCGGACGAACGTCCAGTACTCCTCGAACTTGACCGGCTCGGTGCGGCTGCCCTCCAGCACGGTGGCGCCGCTCTCGTCGGTCGTGTAATCGAGCAGGCTGGCCAGGAAGCGCACCGTCACGTAGTCGTGGCCGGCCTCCTGCCAGGCTTCCGTCACGTCGGTGGAGCGCACGGCGATGTTCTCCAGCCGGTTGATCTTGCGCTCGCGCCGCAGCGTGTCGCAGTCGCGCTGGAGAATGTTCTGCATCTCGGGCGTGAGCAGGCCGGAGGCGCTGCTCATGTCGCGTGTCATCCACGCCGCCTGCACCTTGAAGAAGATGTCGGAGACGCCCTCGCCCATCCGCTTGGGGTCAAAGCCGGGATCCATCTGGCGGATATTGGCGATCCCCCGATCGAGGTCGGCGGGCGCCTCCATGGTGGTGGGGCCCGTCCCCTGATACTGCGCGGGGGTCGGCTGCCAGTCCCGGGTGGCGTCGGGCGCCGCGTAGCCGGACGGCGCGGCCGCCTGCGCCTGCCGGCGGCGCATGAAGCTGAACGCCAGCCAGATCAGGCCGCCGACGATCAGGATCTCCATCAAGCCGATGCCGCCGAAGCCGTGACCGCCGCCGAAGAGCAGGCTGCCGATCAAACCGCCGACGAGCAGGCCGCCGATCATGCCGCCCATGCCGCCCCAGCGCGAGGGCGCGGGCTGCGGCGAGGCCGGGGACGGCGCGGTGGCCGGCCGGGCCGGCGACATCGGCGAGGGCGAGGAGGGCGAGGAGGACAGGCCGCGCG
>JBKPRI010000329.1:0-5814 GCA_046734515.1 Candidatus Methylomirabilota bacterium
ACGCCGGTGCCTTCGTCGCCCGACAGCTTGAGACTGTCCAGCGCTTCCGACGCGCGCAGCAGCGCCACGCCGCCGCCGGGCACGATGCCTTCCTCGACGGCGGCCCGGGTGGCGTTGAGGGCATCCTCCACCCGCGCCTTCTTTTCCTTCATCTCGGTCTCGGTGGCCGCGCCCACCTTGACGACCGCCACGCCGCCCGCCAGCTTGGCGAGCCGCTCCTGGAGTTTCTCGCGGTCGTAGTCCGACGTCGTCTCGGCGATCTGGGCCCGGAGCTGCTTGATGCGCCCCTGGATCTCGCTGGTCTTGCCGGCGCCGTCGATGATCGTGGTGTTGTCCTTGTCCACGACCACCTTCTTGGCGCGGCCGAGATCGGCGAGTTTGAGATTCTCGAGCTTGAGCCCGAGGTCTTCCGTGATCGCCTTGCCGCCGGTCACCGTCGCCAGGTCCTCCAGCATCGCCTTGCGGCGATCCCCGAAGCCCGGCGCCTTCACGGCGCAGCACACCAGCGTCCCGCGCAGCTTGTTCACCACCAGCGTCGCCAGCGCCTCACCCTCGAGGTCCTCGGCGATGACGAGCAGCGGCTTGCCGGCGTGGGCGACCTGCTCGAGCAGCGGCAGCATCTCCTTCATCACGCTGAGCTTCTTCTCGTGGATGAGGACGTAGGCGTCCTCCAGCACGGCCTCCATGCGCTCGGCGTTCGTCACGAAGTAGGGCGAGAGGTAGCCGCGGTCGAACTGCATCCCCTCGACCACGTCGAGGCTGGTCTCGATCGCCTTGGCCTCTTCGACGGTGATGACGCCGTCCTTCCCGACCTTCTCCATGGCCTCCGCGATCAGATCGCCGATCGTCTCGTCGTTGTTGGAGGCGATGCGGGCCACCTGGGCGATCTCCTTCTTGTTCTTGGTGGCCTTGGACATGTGCTTCAGCTCCTCGACCACCGCGTCGACGGCCCGCTCGATCCCGCGCTTGAGGCCCATCGGGTTCGCGCCCGCGGTCACGTTCTTGAGACCGCCGCGGAAGATGGCCTGGGCCAGCACGGTCGCGGTGGTGGTGCCGTCACCGGCGATGTCGGACGTCTTGGCCGCCACTTCCTTCAGCATCTGCGCGCCGAGGTTCTCGAAGGGGTCCTCGAGCTCGATCTCCTTGGCGACGGTGACGCCGTCCTTGGTCAGGGTGGGACTGCCGAACTTCCGCGCGATGACGACGTTGCGGCCCTTCGGCCCCAGTGTCACCTTGACGGCGCGGGACATGACGTCGATCCCGCGCAAGAGCGCCGCGCGGGCTTCCTCGTTGAATAGAAGCTGCTTGGACATGGTGACCTTTCTTCCGGCGTGGGCGAACGATGTCGAGCGGCGGGGCCGCTTCCTTGTCAGGCGTCGAGGATGCCGAGGACGTCCTCCTCTTTGATGATCAGGTACTCGGTGCCGTCCAGCCGCACCTCGTTACCGGAATACTTGCCGAAGAGGATCCGGTCGCCGGCCTTCACCGCCATCGGGATCGTGGCGCCGTCGTCGGTGACCTTCCCGGTGCCGACGGCGATCACCCGGCCCTCCTGCGGCTTTTCCTGGGCCGAGTCGGGGATGAAGATGCTGCCGTGCCGGGCCTCTTGCTCTTCGAGACGCTTGATGAGCACGCGGTCGTGCAGCGGCCGCAGCGTCGTCGTGGTGGCGTGCGCCTTCGCGTGAACGGTTGCCTGGGCCATCGTGCGGTTCCTCCCTGTGGCGCGACTGTACCACACAAATAGTACACGCATACTTCAATCATGGTGTACTATGCAGCCCATACACCAATGAAGGCCGCCATGAATCTCGCCATCGACGCGCAGAGCCCGATCCCGATCCGCCGGCAGCTGACCGAGCAGATCAAGCACGTCATCGACCGCGGGGGCGTCCCCCGCGAGCAGGCGCTGCCCAGCATCCGCGAGCTGGCCGGCTTCCTCGGGATCAACACGAACACGGTCGCGCGCGTGGTCGAGGACCTCAAGCAGAGCGGCTACGTGGAAGCTCGCCGGGGCAAGGGCATGTTCGTGACCCCCGCCCCGCCCGCGCGCCCCGCCCCGCATCTGCGCCAGAGCTTCCTGGAGGACACGGTGATCCGGGCGGCCGCGCTCGGCATGAACGCCGACGACCTCGCGGTGGGTGTCCTGAGCCTGGCCGGGGTGAGGCCCCCCGCGGTCCAGGGAACGGTCGAGATCCTGCTCGTGGAATGCAGCGCGCCCGAGCTCGACTTCTTCGCGCGGGCGCTCGAGGCGCACCTGCCGGTGCACGTCGATCGCGTCCTGCTCGCTGAGCTGGCCACGGTGGCGCGGAGCGCGAAGCGCATGGCCCGCTGGCGTGTGGCCGTCACCAGCTTTTGCCACCTCCCGATCGTGGAGCGGCATCTGAACGGCCGCGGCGTTCCGGTGATCGCGCTGCTCGCCGAGGCGCATCTGGAGACCCTGCACAGCCTCGCCCAGCTCCCGCCGAAGACGCGGGTCGGGATCGCCTCCACCGAGCCGGAGACCGCGCACAACCTGGAGCACTCGATCGCGAACGCCAGCCTGCCCAACATCGTGCTGGTCGGCGCCTGCCCGACCGCCGGGCCGACGCTCGCGCGCCTGGTGCGTCGGGTGGACGTGATGGTCTGCTCGACCTCGGCCGCCGACCAGGTCAGGGCGCTGGCCGGCCCTCGCGTGCAGGTCATCACCGACGATCGCGCCCTCGATCAGCGCGCGCTCGAGATGCTCGCGACCGTCCTCGTCCGGCAAAACACCACCCGCGGCGCCTCCGGGCGCGCGGCCACCGGCGCCACCCATCGCTCTTCGTCCGGTCGAAGTGCAGCGAGTCCGATGAACCGTTCTGCGGTCAAGGAGAGAGAATCATGAGCTTCGTTATGTTCGCGACCTGGGTTCTCGTAGGCGTTCTCGCCGGCGTGCTGGTCAACCTCGTCATGAAGCGTGGAGGCCACGGGCTGAAGACCGACGTCACCCTCGGCGTCGCCGGCAGCATCGGCGGCAGCGTGCTCGCCCGCACCCTGATCTATGCGCCGGAGTCCATGTTTCCGGCAGCCGTGATCGCCTGCATCGGGGCGGCCATTCCCCTCGTGGTCCAGCGCCGCTTCTGGCCCACCGACGCCGTCGCCCAGGACAAGGGCCGGACGTGGAAGTGGGGCTTCGGCGCCGCGCTCGTCGCGGCGATGCTCTGGCTGAACCTGGCCCCCGCCGCGCCGCCGGCGGCGACGGCCGCCGTAGTGGAGGACAAGAGCTACCCGGTGACACCGGCGAGCATGAAGGTCGCGGCCGGCCTCGTCGCCGGCGAGGTGGTCGACCTGAAAGTCACCGAGCGCGTCGAGAAGGGCTCCGACCGTATCGTCACCCAGGCCAAGCTGAGCGGCATCCTGCGACTGAAGAACACCTCGAAGGACCAGACCGTGCGCCTCGTGGCCGGCAAGATCGTCTATATCGACGACCAGGGCCAGCCCCTCAAGCTGGAAGACGCGCGAACCGAGCCGACCGTCAAGTTCGCCTCGTCGAGCAGCGAACGGCTCGATCCCGGGCAGGAAACCACGGAGTCGATGGACGTGGAGTTCCCGGCCGAGGCGCTGAAGACGGCGCGTCTGAAGGAAATCCGCGTGGATCTCGCCTACACCACGTCGCCCTACCGTGAGGGCACGCTGCGCATTCCCGTCTCCATCGGCGGCCGCCCGTGATCGTGCTGGCCCGGATGGCGAGCAGCGGGATCTATCTGCTGCGCGGAGCCTCGCGCGAGCTTCAGCGCACCGCCCGGCAGCGTGCGGCCCGCGAGGGCACCACGCTGCGCTCGGTGCTCCTGCGCGGCCTGCGCGAGTACGCCGCGGGGACCTGGACGCCGCGGCCGGATGCCGACGTTCCCGAGCCCTCGCGCGGGGTGTGAGGCCGCGATGAGCGCGCGCGCGGACGACACCCGCCACACGGCCAAGTTCGTGCAGGTCTGCGCCTCGCAGAACGACCTGTTCGCGCTCGATGAGGACGGCAGCATTCACCAGTACAACTTCACCGCGAAGGCGTGGGAAGCGCTCGACGCCGCTCGCGCGGCCGATGGGCCGGAGCGCGGCGAGCGCGGTCGACGGAGGTAGACGTCATGACACGATGCCCGATATGTGGGACGGCGCTGGCGGATGAGACGCAGCGCTACTGTGGCGGCGACACGTGTGAGCGTGTGCTCCAGCCGTCGGCCAGCCGGGGCGCGGCGGTCTGGGTGGGCCGCGGCCTGGCGATCGCCGGCACGCTCTTCGTGTCGCTCGCCCTCGCCGGGGCCGCACACGGCCAGGTCCCGACCGCGGCGGACATCGCCGCGTGCAACGCGGACGCGCCGCGCGCGATCAAGGCGGGCGGCGCCTCACCGACCAGCGGCGATCAGGCCCGAGCGGACAGCGCGCGCGACGGCGCGCCCGCGAAGAACGTGACCGCGATCGCGACGACGGGCATCGAGTCGTCCGATCCGCAGATCCACGGCATGCACCGGGCCGGCGCCAACGACGCCGCCTATCAGGCCGCCTACCGCAGCTGCATGAGGCGCAAGGGCTTCTAGTCCACGTCGTCGATGGCGAGGTGGAGGGCGCGCGCGAGGCTGCGCGCCTCCTCGACCCGCACTACTTCTCGCGGAAGCGATTCACGATCGGCAGGCGCCAGTCGCGCCCGAAGGCACGCGGCGTGATCTTCACGCCGATGGGGCCCTGGCGGCGCTTGTACTCGTTGCTGTCCACCATGCGGATGACCCGGCGGACCGTGTCCTCCTTGAAGCCCAGGGCGACCAGCTCCGCGACGCCGCGGTCCTCCTCGACGTAGGCCTGCAGGATGGCGTCGAGCTCGGGATAGGGCGGCAGCGTGTCCTGGTCGGTCTGGTCGGGGCGCAGCTCGGCGGAAGGGGCGCGCTCGAAGATGCTGATCGGGATCAGCTCGCGGCCCGCGCGCTCGTTGACGTAGCGGCTCACCTCGTACACCAGCGTCTTGGGGACGTCCTTGATCACCGCGAAGCCGCCGGCCATGTCGCCGTAGAGCGTGGAGTAGCCGACGGCGATCTCGCTCTTGTTGCCGGTGGTCAGCACCAGCCAGCCGAACTTGTTGGAGAGCGCCATCAGCAGCGTGCCGCGGATGCGCGCCTGGATGTTCTCCTCGGCGACGTCTTCCTTGCGCCCCTTGAAGGCCGGCTCCAGCGTCTTCTTGAACGTCTCGAAGGTCGGCGTGATCGGCAGGGTCTGGAAGTCGATGTCGAGGTTCCGGGCCAGCCGCTCGGCGTCCCCGCGGGTGCCGCTCGAGGAGTACGGCGACGGCATTGTCACGCCGGTCACGTTCTCCTTGCCGAGCGCCTCCACGGCGATGGCCGCCACCAGGGCGGAGTCGATGCCGCCCGAGAGGCCGATCACGACGTGCTTGAAGCCGATCTTGCGCACGTAGTCGCGCGTGCCGAGCACGAGCGCTTCGTACACCTCGGCCACCGGCGGCAGCGCGGTCACGGGCCGCTCCGGCAGCGGCGGCGCCACGGGCTCGGGCAGCGCCCCCAGCGCGAACCGCGGCGCGTCCTCCTTGCCGCGCTTCTCCTTGCGCCGGCGCGAGTCGCGCACCCGCGCGTGGAAGACGGCGTCGAGGTCGAGGTCGGCGGCGACGAAGTCCTCCTGGAACTGCTGGCCCCGCGCCACGATCTCGCCGCGCTCGTTCACGATGAGGCTGGCGCCGTCGAAGACCAGCTCGTCCTGGCCGCCGACGGTGTTGACGAAGGCCAGGCACACCAGGTCGTCGGCGGCGCGCGTGGCGATGAGGCGCTCGCGCTGGTGGCCCTTGCCGGCGTGGTAGGGCGA
>JBKPRI010000330.1:0-5812 GCA_046734515.1 Candidatus Methylomirabilota bacterium
CGCTTCCACCTGGTGATGGACGTGCTCGAGCGCGTGCCCGGCCTGGGCGCCCGGACCGCGTACCTCAAGCAACGGCTGCGCGACAAGCTGATCGAGCACAAGGACTACATCACGACCTACGGCGACGACATGCCGGAGATCCGCGACTGGACGTGGGAATGAAGCGCAAGCAGCTTCGCTTCGGTGAGGGGTTTCGGGTGGCGCTGCGCAATCGCCGGGCCCAGGCGGCCGAGATGGTGCTGCCGCCGGGGGACTCCGAGGGCGACGCCGGCAACCGGCATCGCGGCGCCGACCAGTGGCTCTACGTGGTGGCGGGGACCGGCGCCGCTCTCATGAAGGGCCGGCGGGTTGCGTTGCGCCCGGGCACGCTGCTGCTCATCGAGCGCGGCGACCGTCACGAGATCAAGAACACGGGCCGCGGCCTGCTGCGCACGCTCAACGTCTACGTGCCGCCCGCCTACACCCGGGCCGGCGACGAGCTGCCGCGCGGCCGGCGCTGATGCCGGGACTGGCGCGCTCCCGCACGCTCAGCGTGTCGATCGCCTGTCCACCCGCGCGCGTCTATGCCTTCGTGAGAAACGTCGAGAACATTCCGCGCTGGGCCGGCGGGCTCGCGCAGGCGGTGCGCAAGACGGCCGAGGGCTGGATCCTCGAGACGGCCGGCGGCCCGCTGGGCTTCGCGTTCGTGGCCGACAACGACTTCGGCGTGCTCGACCACGTGGTGACGCTCGCGCCCGGCGTGGACGTCGTGAACCCGATGCGCGTGGTCGCCAACGGCCGCGGCAGCGAGGTGAGCTTCACGCTGTTCGAGCTTCCGGGGATGACGGCCGAGAAGTTCGAGGAGGACGCGCGCATGGTGGAGCGCGACCTCCAGGCCCTCAAGCGCGTGCTGGAGGCCGAGTCCGTCCGCTAGCCCGAGCCGCCGCCGCCCAGGACGTGCGAGGCGTGGTGGTGCACGAGCCGCCAGTCGGCGCCGTCGCGCTCGAAGAGGTTGGTGGCGAGGATGGCCGTCACCGTGAGACGCCCGCTGACCTCCGACAGGATGTTCTCGGTGCAGGTCACCCAGGCCTGATCGCCGCCCACCACGGCCTGGACGTTCGAGAGCGTGAAGCGCATCTCCGCGGTGTTCTCGAAGATCGTCGCCCACGACTCACGCACCGCGTCCCATCCGCTCAGCAGCGGCCAGCCCGGATGGACGCACTTGACGTGCTCGCCGCGGGCCCAGACCTGGTCCATCTCGGCGATGTCGAGGGTCTCGAAGGCCCGATAGAAGCGCGCGTTGGCCTCGACGACGTCGTCAGCGCCGCCGGGCTCGTTCACGGGCAGGTGACCACGAGCGTCTCGCCGTCGCGGCGCAGCGGCAGCGCCTGGAGCGCGTCGCCCGCGCAGGGGCCGATCGTGCACTGCCCGCTCAGCGGCTCGAAGATGGCGCCGTGCGTGGAGCAGATGAGATCGCGCCCGTCGTCGGTGTAGAACTCGTTGGGCCAGAGATCGAGCGGCGTGCCGACGTGCGGGCAGCGGTTGACCCACGCGCGCACCTGGCCTCCGTGATTGACCACGAAACCGTTGACGCGACGGCCGCCGCACGCCAGGCGGAACGTGAGCGTGCGGCCGGGGGCGAGATCGGCGGCGGCGCACCGCCACTCGGCGGAGTCGGCCATGCGCCGCATGTTACCATCGGTAATCATGTGCGCTTCCAGCGCTACCGGTTTCGCCATCGACGCCCACGAGGTGACCAAGACGTTCCGCTCCGGCTGGCTGCGGCGGCGCGAGACGTCCGCGCTGCGCGGCGTGTCGCTGCGGGTGGAGCGGGGGGCGATCTTCGGCCTGCTCGGGCCCAATGGCGCCGGCAAGACGACGCTGCTGTCGATCCTGGCCACGCTGCTGGTGCCCGACGGGGGCGTGGCGCGCGTGCTGGGGCTCGACGTCTCGCGCGACGCCACCGCGCTGCGGCGCCGGCTCAACATGGCCAGCGGGCGGCCGTCGTTCCTGTGGAGCCTGCGCGTCGAGGAGATCATCGCGTTCTACGCGCGCCTGTACGGCCTGTACGGCAGCACGCTGCACCGCAAGGTCGATGCCCTGATCGAGCAGTACGAGCTGAAGGATCACCGCAAGGCGCACTACAACGAGCTGTCCACCGGCCTCAAGCAGCGCGTGGCGCTGGCCAAGGCGCTCGTCAACGACCCCGAGCTGCTGTTCCTCGACGAGCCCACGCTGGGCCTCGATCCCGACGTCTCCGTGCGCGTGCGCCGGCACGTGGCCGACCTGCGGCGGGACCGCGGGATGACCATCGTCCTCACCACGCACTACATGCGCGAGGCCGAGGAGCTGTGCGACGAGATCGGCTTCATCAAGGCCGGCCGCATCCTCGCCCAGGGCACGGCCGACGGCCTGAAGCGCCAGCTCGGCCTGGGCTACGTGGTCGCGCTCAAGCTGGAGCCGCGCCCGGCGTGGCTGGCCGAGGCGCCGGGCGTGCTCCGATGCGTGGACGCGGGCGACGGCTGGATCGACTGCACGGTGGACGAGCCGGAGAAGCGGGTGCCCGAGCTGCTGCGCGCGTTCATGAAGGAAGGCATCGAGGTGCGGAACCTCCAGGTGCGCGAGCCCGAGCTGGAGGAGGTGTTCGTTGAGCTGGCGCGCTGAGCTGCTGGCGACGTACGCGGTGGCCGCCCGCAACATGGTGATGGGCGTGCGCAACGTGTTCTTCTTCTTCGAGCTGCTCTTCTGGCCGGTCGTCGGCGTGCTGTCGATCGGCCTCATGACGCGCTTCCTCGGCCTCACGCCCGAGCAGGGCGCCTTCGTGCTGGTGGGCACGCTCGCCCTGTCGATCGTCAACGTGTGCCAGCTCGAGGTGGCCTACGCCATGCTGCTCGACGTGTGGTCGAAGTCGGTCAAGCACCAGTTCATGGCGCCGATCGGCGTGCGCCACCTCACGGTCGGCGCCTGGCTGGTCGGCGTGCTGCGCGGCTTCATCATCTTCGTGCTGCTGGCCGCGCTGGCGTCGTGGGCGTTCGACTTCCACGTGCTGGCGCCCGGCGTCGGTGCCGTGGCCGCCTTCCTGGCCGGCTGCTTCCTCACGTCGCTGGTCGTCGGCGTCCTGGTGTGCGCGCTGGTGACGCTGTTCGGCAACCGCGCCGAGGCGTTCGCGTGGGCCAGCGTGAACCTGGTGCTGGTGCTGGCCGGCATCTACTATCCGATCTCCGTGCTGCCGAAGCCGGCCGCGATCATTGCCGCGTTCATTCCGCTCACGTACTTCCTCGACGCCTACCGCTCGCACTTCGGCTTTCCGTCGGAGTTCGCCGCCCCGGTCACGACGGGCCTGGCGCTCTCCGCGGTCTACATCGTTCTCGCCCACTGGGCCTTCCGGACGGCGATCGAGCGCGCCCGCCAGACCGGCCTGCTGCTCAAGATGTCGGAGTGAGCGCGCCGCCTACTGCGCCGTCCACCCGCCGTCGATGACCAGCTCGCTGCCCGTCGTCCACGAGGACTCGTCGGAGGCGAGGTAGAGGACGCCGTAGGCAATTTCGTCGGGCTCGCCGTACCGGCCCATCGGAATGCGCGAGGTCATGAGCTGACGCGTGGCGGGGTCGGCCCGCCGCGCTTCCGTCATCGGCGTGATCACCGGCCCGGGGTGCACCGAGTTCACGCGGATGCCGTCCTTGGCGTACTGCAGCGCCGTCACCTTGGTCAGCAGCCGCACGGCGCCCTTGGACGCCGGGTACTGCGGGCTGATGTTGTCCATGCCGACCAGGCCGAGCTGCGACGAGATGTTGATGATCGAGCCGCCGCCCGCGCGGCGCATCGCGGGGATGACCGCGCGCGTGCCGAGGAACACGCCCTTGGCGTTGACCGCCATCACCGTGTCCCAGGCCTCTGCGGTGGTGTCCTCCACCCGGCTGAGCACGGCGCCGATCCCCGCGTTGTTGACCAGCACGTGGATGGCGCCGAAGCGCTCCTCGGTGAGCGCGGCGGCGCGCTGCCAGTCGCTCTCGCTGGTGACGTCGAGGTGCACGAAGACGCACTCGGCGCCCTTGGCGCGAAGCTCGGCCTCGACGGCACGACCGTCCGCCTCCAGCACGTCGGCGATCACCACGCGCGCGCCCTCGCGCACGAAGAGCCTGGCCTCGGCGGCGCCCATGCCGCGCGCGCCGCCGCTGATCAAGGCCACCTTGCCCGCGAGTCTCATGATGTCCTCCCTTATCAGGGGGCACCCTAGGAGGGTTCCCCCCGTCCCCTCCCTTGTTCCCTTATCCGGGGGTCGAGCGCGTCGCGAACGGCGTCGCCCACGAAGTTCAGGCCGACGACGGTCACGAACAGCGCGGCCCCGGGGCCGAACACGATCCACGGCGCCTGCTGCAGGTAGCCGCGGCCGGCGTTGATCATACTGCCCCACGAGGCCGCCGGGGGCTGGATGCCCAGGCCGAGGAACGACAGGGAGGCCTCGGCCAGGATCGCGAACGCCACGCTGAGCGAGGCCTGCACCACGATGGGCGCCGTCGCGTTCGGCAGGACGTGCTTCCAGGCGATGCGCCAGCCCGGCGCGCCGAGCGCGCGGGCGGCGTCGACGTAGTCGCGCGCCGTGATCGACAGCACCTGACCGCGCATGAGCCGGGCGAACGTGGGCGTGTAGACGACGCCGAGCGCGATGAGCACGCCGGTGAGGCCGGCGCCGAGCACGGCGCCGAGGGCCAGCGCCAGCACGAGCGGGGGAAAGGACAGCACGGCGTCCATGGCCCGCATCAACAGCCCGTCGACCGCGCCGCCGCAATAGCCGGCCACGAGGCCCAGGAGACTGCCGGTGAGCAGCGCGAGCGTCACCGAGACGAAGCCGGCCACCAGTGACACGCGTGTGCCCCACACCACGCGCGACAGGACGTCGCGGCCCACGTTGTCGGTCCCGAGCCAGTGGCCGGCGCCCGGCCGGGCCAGCGCGTTGCCGAGGTTCTGCTTGAGCGGGTCGTGGGGCGCGAACGCCGACGCCCCCAGGGCCAGCGCGAGCGCGGCCACCAGGATGAGCGCTCCGAAGCGGCTAGCCGCGGATCCGGGGATCGATGAGGCCATAGAGCACGTCGACGAGGAGGTTGCTGAGGATGAAGCCGACCGCGATGAGCAGCACGACGCCCTGCACGAGCGGGTAGTCGCGCGCGAAGACCGCGTCCACCACGAGGCGGCCGACGCCGGGCAGCGCGAAGACGTACTCGGTGATGACGGCGCCGCCGATCAGCGTGCCGAGCTGCAGCCCCAGCACGGTGACGACCGGGATCAGGGCGTTGCGGAGCACGTGACCGCGCACCACGCGCCCCTCCGACAGGCCCTTGGCGCGCGCCGTGCGCACGTAGTCCTCGGCGAGCGCCTCCAGCAGGCTCGAACGCAGCGTGCGCGTCACGACGGCGGCCAGCGCCAGCCCCAGCGTGACTGCCGGCAGCACCAGCGAGCGGAAGCCGGCGACCGGGTCCTCGAGCGGATCGGTATAGCCGGAGATCGGCAGCCAGCGCAGCGTGACGCCGAAGAAGAAGATCAGGAGCAGGGCGAGCAGGAAGTTCGGCATGCAGATGCCGAAGAGCGCGAACGTCGTGCCGGCGCGGTCCACCGGCTGGTTGCGCCGCACGGCGGAGACGATGCCGACGGGGAAGGCGATGACCAGCGAGATCGTCATGGCCATCAGCGCCAGCTGCAGGCTCGGACGGATGCGGCGTCCGACGTTCTCGATCACCGGCTCGCCGTTGCGGATGGAGCGCCCGAGATCGCCGCGCAGCACGCGCCCCATCCAGGTCACGTACTGCACCGCGATGGGACGGTCGAGCCCCAGCTC
>JBKPRI010000331.1:0-5966 GCA_046734515.1 Candidatus Methylomirabilota bacterium
CCCGGGAACCCAGACCAGGAAAGGGCCCCGGGTCGGCCGCCCAGCGCCCCCGGCCTCTCTTATTTTTAGTGCCTGAGTGGCGAGCACTAAGATCATCTGATATATTTCCTGTTAGGGTTTGCTGAATGGCTGTCGAATTCAAGGACTACTACCAGATTCTCGGCGTCGAGCGGTCGGCGGACGACAAGACCATCAAGTCCGCGTACCGGAAGCTGGCGCGCAAGTACCACCCGGACGTCGCCAAGGGCAAGGACGACGGCCAGCGCTTCCGCGAGATCACCGAGGCCTACGAGGTCCTCTCCGACCCCGAGAAGCGCCGGCGGTACGACACCCTCGGCCCGGACTGGCAGCGCCACGCGCAGGCGGGTCCTGGACCGCGTCCGGGCGGCGCCAACGTCGAGTACGGCGACCTCGGGGATTTCTCCGAGTTCTTCCGCACGATCTTCGGGGACGCCGGTGTCCGGGGCGGCGGCCGCGGGGCGCCCGGCTTCGGTCGCGGCGGCTTCGAAGATCTCTCCGGCTTCTCGCGCGGCGGCAGCGGTCGCGGCGATGACGTGCAGGCCAACGTCACCATCTCGCTCGAGGAAGCCTACAGCGGCACGCGCAAGACCTTCGAGTTCGAGCTGGAAGAGCCCTGCCCGACCTGTCACGGCAGCGGCAACGTGGGCGGCAAGCCGTGCGCGACCTGCCACGGTGGTGGCTGGCAGCGGGCGCGACGCGACGTCGACGTGCGAATTCCCGCCGGCGTGCGCAGCGGCCAGAAGGTGCGGGTGGCCGGAGAGGGCGGCGGCGGCACGCGGCTACGCGGCGACCTCTACCTGGCCGTCACGGTCGCGCCCCATCGCGACTTCGAGCGCAAGGGCGACGACATTGCCCTGACGCTGCCGATCACCGCGCCCGAGGCGGCGCTGGGCGCCGCCCTCGAGGTCCCGACGCTGCGCGGAAAAGTCTCGATGAAGGTTCCCCCGGCCACGTCGAGCGGCCGGACGTTCCGGCTACCCGGGTACGGCATGCCGCGTCTCAAGGGCGGCGGCGCCGGCGATCAGCTCGTCACGGTCAAGATCGTGATGCCCGCGGAGCTGACGGCGGACGAGAAAGAGCTCTACGAACGACTGAAGGCGCTCCGCAGCGAATCTCCGCGCGGCGGATACGCACAAGGATAAGAGCGATGCGACTGGACAAGCTGACGGTCAAGGCACAGGAAGCGCTGCAGGCGGCCCAGGCTCTCGCCGACCAGCAGGATCACCAGGCAGTCGAGCCCGAGCACCTGCTGGTTGCGTTGCTCCAGCAGCGGGAGGGCGTGGTGGGGCCGGTGCTGGCCAAGCTCGGCGCCCGCGCCGACGCGGTGCAGCAGCAGCTCCAGACCGAGCTGGGCAAGACGGCGAAGGTCCGCGGCGGCAGCAGCCAGTACATGAGCGATCGCCTGCGGACGACGCTCGACCGCGCGCAGCGCGAGGCCGAGCGGCTGAAGGACGAGTACGTCTCCACCGAGCATCTGCTCATCGCCATCGCGCAGGACCGCGATGGCGGCGCCGGCCGCGCGCTGGCCGCCGCCGGCGTGACGGCCGATGCGATCTACAAGGCGCTGGTGGACGTGCGCGGCACGCAGCGCGTGACCGATCCCAACCCGGAAGAGAAGTACCAGGCCCTGCAGCGCTACTCGCGCGACCTCACCGAGGCTGCGCGCAAGGGCAAGCTCGATCCCGTCATCGGACGCGACGAGGAGATCCGCCGCGTGGTGCAGGTGCTCTCGCGCCGCACCAAGAACAACCCCGTCCTCATCGGTGAGCCCGGCGTCGGCAAGACCGCCATCGTCGAGGGCCTGGCCCAGCGCATCATCGCCGGCGACGTCCCCGAGGGGCTGAAGGACAAGCGCCTGGTCGCGCTCGACATCGGCGCCATGGTGGCCGGCTCCAAGTACCGCGGTGAGTTCGAGGACCGGCTCAAGGCCGTGCTGAAGGAGATCACCGAGTCCGAGGGCAAGATCATCTGCTTCATCGACGAGCTGCACACGCTCGTCGGCGCCGGCGCCGCCGAGGGCGCGGTGGACGCGGCCAACATGCTGAAGCCCGCCCTGGCCCGCGGTGAGCTGCGCTGCGTGGGTGCGACGACGCTCGACGAGTACCGCAAGCACATCGAGAAGGACCCCGCGCTCGAGCGCCGCTTCCAGCCCGTGATGGTGCGCGAGCCCTCGGTGGAGGACACCATCGCGATCCTCCGCGGCCTCAAGGACAAGTACGAGGTCCACCACAAGGTGAAGATCAAGGACTCGGCGCTGGTGGCGGCGGCCGTGCTGTCGCACCGCTACATCGGCGACCGCTTCCTGCCCGACAAGGCCATCGACCTCATCGACGAGGCGGCCGCGCGCATCCGCATGCAGATCGACTCCATGCCGCAGCCGATCGACGAGATCCAGCGGCGCGTCATGCAGCTCGAGATCGAGCGCGTGTCGGTGGCGCGGGACCAGGACGATGCGGCCGCCCGCGAGCGGCTCGGCAAGATCGACGCCGAGCTGGCCGACCTCAAGGAGAAGGGCGCCGCGCTGAAAGCGCAGTGGCAGGCCGAGAAGGGCGGCATCACGCAGATCGGCAGGCTCAAGGAAGACCTCGAGCGCGCCCGGCAGGAGATGACCGAGGCCGAGCGCAAGGGCGACCTCAACCGCGCCGCCGAGCTGCGCTTCGGCGTCGTCCCGGGCCTCGAGAAGCAGATCGCCGAGCAGGACCGTGGGCTCGCCGAGGCCCCGCAGGGCAAGCGCATGCTGCGCGAGGAAGTCGACGAGGAGGACATCGCCATCACCGTGGCCAAGTGGACGGGCATCCCCGTCACGCGGCTGCTCGAGGGCGAGGTGCAGAAGCTCGTGAAGATGGAAGACCGGCTGACCCAGCGCGTGGTCGGTCAGGAGGACGCGATCCACGCGGTGTCCAATGCCGTGCGCCGCGGGCGCGCCGGGCTGAGCGACCCCAATCGCCCGATCGGCTCGTTCTTGTTCCTCGGCCCCACCGGCGTCGGCAAGACCGAGCTGGCCCGCGCGCTGGCCGAGTTCCTGTTCGACGACGAGCGGGCGATGATCCGGCTCGACATGTCCGAGTACATGGAGAAGCACACGGTGGCCCGTCTGATCGGCGCGCCGCCCGGCTACGTCGGCTATGACGAGGGCGGGCAGCTCACGGAAGCGGTGCGCCGGCGGCCGTACTCGGTGGTGCTCTTCGACGAGATCGAGAAGGCGCACCCCGACGTCTTCAACGCGCTCCTGCAGCTGCTCGACGACGGGCGGCTGACGGACGGTCAGGGGCGCACGGTGGACTTCCGCAACGTCGTGGTGATCATGACGTCCAACATGGGCAGCCACCTGTTCCGGGAATACGAGAGCCCGGACAAGCTGCGGCCGCTGCTCATGCAGGAGCTGCGCAACACGCTGCGGCCGGAGTTCTTGAACCGGATCGACGAGGTGGTGATCTTCCACCCGCTCGGGCGCGAAGAGATCGCCCGCATCGTGGACATCCAGCTCGCCGGCCTGCGCAAGCGGCTCGAGGACCGGCGCATCCACCTCGAGGTCACCGACGCGGCCCGCAGCCTGCTGGCCCGCGAGGGCTACGACCCGACGTTCGGCGCGCGGCCGCTCAAGCGGACCATCCAGCGCCTCGTGCAGGATCCGCTCGCGCTGCGGCTGCTCGAGCGCGAGTTCGTCGAGGGCGACACCGTCGTGGTGGACGTCCACGGCGACGAGGTCGCCTTCCGCAAGGAGGCGACCGCGGAAGTCGTCGACTAGAACAGTCGCGTACTGTTGCACCGGGCCAATCGGCGTCCCCGGGGCGCCGATTGGCCCGCTGAATCTCCGGCCCGCCGTGCGAGCATCTGAACAGCCATGACGCCACCCGAGCGCCGCCTGCACCCCGCCTTCGTCGTCCTCGCCGCGCTGACGCTGTCCATGCTGGCCGCCTCGGGTTTGCGCGCGGTGTTCGGCGTGTACATCAAGCCGATGGAGGTGGAGTTCGGCTGGTCGCGCGGCGCGCTGTCGGGCGCAGCGGCCGTGTCGCTGCTGCTGCTCGGTGCGGCCGGCCCATTCGTCGGCAGGCTGGCGGACCGCTGGGGCCCGCGGCGCGTGATCGTGCTCGCTTTGCTGCTGCTCGGAATCGGCACCATCCTGTCGGCGTTCGTGCAGCGGCTCTGGCACGTGTACGTCACCGCCGGCCTGTTCATGGCGCTGGGCGCGGGCGGCGTCGCGCTCACCACGGGCTCGACGGTGATCGCGCGCTGGTTCGAGTCACGGCGCGGTCTGGCGATCGGGATCGCGGCCGGCGGCATGTCGGCCGGACAGCTCATCGTCATCCCGCTGGCGACCGCCATCACGGCGTACCAGGGCTGGCGCACGTCCTATCTCTGGCTGGGCGGCGGGCTGTTGCTGGTCGTGCTTCCGCTCGCGGCCTGGTTCATCCGGAACAACCCCGAAGACCGCGGGCTCCGGCCCTACGGCGCCCGCGGCGCCAGGCAGAGCGCCGCGCAGGCGGCCGCCGCACAAGCCGCCGGGCGCGTTTCGGTCGTCGAGGCCGCGCAGACGTCGCCCTTCTGGCTGTTGATGGCGACGTTCTTCGTGTGCGGCTACACGTCCAACGGCATGGTGCTCACCCACTTCATGCCCCACGCGCTCGAGCACAACTTCACCGCGTTCCAGGCCTCCGCCGCGCTCGGGGTCATGGGCGCGATGAACGTCGTGGGCACGATGGCGTCGGGGTGGATCTGTGACCGCTTCGGCCGCCGCGTCCCGCTCGCGACCTACTACTTCCTGCGCGGGGTGTCGCTGATCTTCCTGCTCTACGTGTGGGACGTGCCCTCGCTGCACTTCTGGGCGGCCCTGTTCGGACTCAACTACATCTCCACGGTCCCGCCGACCACGACGCTCACCGCCAACATCTACGGGCGCTTCTCGGTCGGCGAGCTCTCCGGCTGGATTTTCTTCGCGCACCAGGTGGGCTCGGCGCTGGGCGCCGCCGGGGCGGGCTGGGTCTACGAGTGGACCGGTTCGTACTCGCCGGCGTTCGTCTCGGCCGCGCTGCTAGGATTCCTGGCGGCGGGTCTGGCGCTGATGATCCGGGAAGAGCCGATCAGTGCGCGGCCGCTGCAGCCGGCCGCGGTGACGACCTAGCGGGCGATCGAGAGCGCGCCGCGGCGAGGATCGGCGCCGCCCCAGCGTGTACCGTCGGGGCCGACCTTGACGCCGCAGACGGCGCCCGCGCGCCACTCCCAGTCGGGCCACTCCGCGACCTCGTGGCCGAGCGCGGCCAGCCCGTCGCGCGTGCTCTTCGACACGCGGCCCTCGACCTCGAGCTTCCCGGGCGAGTACACGTGCGGCCAGAACGAGTCGGGAAACGAGCGCGAGGCCACGCGGGGCGCCTCGATCGCTTCCTGCAGCGGCATCCCCCACACCGTGGTGTTGAGGAAGACCTGCAGCATCGCCTGCTGCTGGACGTCGCCGCCGGGCGTGCCGAACGGCATCAGCAGCTTGCCGCCGCTGAAGGCCATGGCGGGCGCGGGCGTCAGGCGCGGGCGCTTGCCGGGCGCCACGACACTGGCGTGCGCCGGATCGAGCCAGCCCTGCGAGCCGCGCCCGGAGACGATGCAGCCGACGCCGGCGACCACCGGCGAGTCGACGTTGGGATCGCTCGGCGTGGCGGAGAACCCGTTGCCGTCGGCGTCGATCACCGCGACGTAACTCGTGTCGAGCGCGTCGGAGGAGCCGCCGGCCAGCGGCAGCACGACGCGGGGGGCGACGGCATCGCCGTGCGGCGGCATCTCGGCCCACGCCCGCTCGCCGACCAGCGCGCGGCGCTCCTCGGCGTAGGCCTTGGAGAGCAGCCGGTCCGCGGGGATCTTCACGAAATTCGGATCGCCGTAATAGGCGTCGCGATCGGCGAAGGCCAGCTTGATCGACTCCACCAGCCGGTGCAGGTACGCGGGCGAGTTGTGGC
>JBKPRI010000332.1:0-17901 GCA_046734515.1 Candidatus Methylomirabilota bacterium
GCTGCCAGGCGAGCTTCTTGAGCGTGGCCAGGATGAGCATCACCGCGTGCTCGGCCACCGCGACGGAGTTGGCGCCGCCGTTGTTGGCGATGGGCACGCCGGCTTTCTTGGCGGCCTCGAGGTCGAGCGTGTTGTAGCCGGCGCTGATGAGCTGGACGAGCTTCATCTTCTTGGCCGCGTTGTAGAAGTCGGTGCTGAGCGGGTTGCGGCCGAACCCCATGAAGTACTCGGCGTCACGCGCGACCTCGAGGAACTGCGGGACGTTGGCCTCGACCGGCACCAGCTCGAACCCCGGCGGCGTCATCTCGACGGCCACGTCGAAGACCGGCTTCGGGAACTTCGGCGAGAACATGATCTTGATCGACATATCAGGCACTGGGCTCCGATCCGACGACGCCGACGAACGAGACGCACTCGCCCGGCGCGCCGCCGAGGTTATGGGTGAGGGCGAGCTTGCGGCCGCGGCCGACGCTGGCGATCTGGCGCTTGCCCGCCTCGCCGCGCAGCTGCAGCCAGCACTCGAACAGCATGCGCAGGCCGGAGGCGCCGATCGGATGGCCGAAGGACTTCAGCCCGCCGTCGGGATTCACGGCCAGCTCGCCGTCGAGGTCGTAGGTGCCGGCCAGCACGTCCTTCCAGGCGGTGCCGCGGCTGGAGAACCCGAGGTCCTCCATCAGCACGAGCTCGGTCGGGGTGAAGCAGTCGTGCACCTCGGCCATGGCCAGCTCCTGCCGCGGGTCCTTGATGCCGGCCTGCGCGTAGGCGTCGGCCGCGGAGGCCACCACCTCGGGGAAGGTCGTGTAGTCGTAGCTCGGATCGATGGGACCCGCCGCCGGGCCGGCCACGAACGACAGCGCTTTCACGTACAGCGGATGCTTGGTGTAGCGGTGCGCGTCCTCGGCGCGGACGATGATGGCGGCCGCGGAGCCGTCGCTGACGCCCGAGCAGTCGAAGATGCCGAGCGCGCCGGCCACGATGGGCGAGCACGCGATGGTCTCCTTCGGCACTTCCTTGCGGAACTGCGCGCGCGGGTTGAGCGCGCCGTTCTTGTGGTTCTTCCACGCGATGCGCGTGATGACCTCCTTGAACTGGGCCTCGTCGACGCCGAACTTCTTGGCGTAGGCCGGCGCCAGCAGGCTGAAGGTGGCCGGCGCGGTGAGCGCGGCGCGGGTGCCGTCACCGACGCCGCCGCTGCCCGGCAGCCCCGAGTAGCCGGAGTCTTTGATCTTCTCCACGCCGATGGCCATGGCCACGTCGTAGGCGCCCGAGGCCACGGCGTAGCAGGCGTTGCGGAAGGCCTCCGAGCCCGTCGCGCAGTAGTTCTCCAGCCGGCTGACCGGCTTGTAGTCGATCTTGAGCGGGCGCGAGAGCGTGAGCCCGCTCTGGCCGGAGAAGAGCGTGCCGAGCCAGAACGCGTCGACGTCCTTGAGGTCGATGCCGGCGGAGCTCAGCGCCTCGCCGCTGGCATCCACCAGCAGGTCGCTGGCGCCCTTGTCCCAGTGCTCGCCGAACGGCGTGCACCCCATGCCGACGATCGCCACGCGGTCACGAATGCCATTGCTCGCCATGCGCTGTCCTCCTGAAGTGGGCCCTCATTTTAGCAGCCGCTGTGCGATCGCGCTCAGCGTGCCTTTCGCGTCGGCGCAGAGTGGCAGCGGATTGCCGCCCTCGCCGCAGAGCGGCGTCGTCTCCGCCTGCGCCACGACCGCCTGCGCGTCCTTGAAGAGGACGACGGTGGGGATGGCGATCACGCCGTGGCCGACCAGCAGCACGGGGAAGTAGTGCAGCTCGGCGCCGCCCGGGGCGCTCGCGCGTTCGCTGTACCATCCCACCGCCCGGAGACGGTCGCGGGGAATTCCGGGCGCGCCCTTCGCGAGCTCCGCCAGCGTGGCGTCGAAGCGGCGGGGGCCGGCCGCGGCCAGCGTGCGCAGCCGCGCGGCGTGCTCCGGGCACGCGCTGACGACGATCGTGCCCGCGTCGTTGGCGTGCGCGAGGATCTTGAAGGCGGCGTTCTGCTGGCAGGCGAGCGTCTCCGGCGCGCCCGCCCCGTCGACCGCCAGGGTGACCGGCGTCGGCTCGGACACCGCGAGCGCGAATTCTTCCCGCTGGTGGGGCACCAGCGCGTAGATCGCCTTGATCGCCTCCTGCTGGAAGGCCGTCAGCGGGGGCTGCGCCGCGGCGCCGCCGGCGCCCGCGAGCGTGAGCAGGACGAGCGCGGCGCTTCCGAGGAGCGATCTAACGGGGTGATCCTCCCAGCGGCCGCGCCTTCCAGAAGTAGTTGTGGACGCTCCCGGCGGTGATGATGCGGCGGAAGGTCATGGCGACGCGGTCGCCGATCTTCACGCTCTTGGGATCGACGTCGGTCATCTCCGACTGGAAGCGCCCGCCGCCCTCGAAGTCGAGCACGGCCACCACCATCGGCGGCGACGGCGAGAAGGCGAGGCGATCGACGGTGAAGGTCGCGATGGTGGCCGGCACGTCGGCCATGCGCTGGGCCTTCATCTTGTCGACCGCGTGACACTTGACGCACACGCGCTGCGGCGGCAGGTGGAGCGCGCCGCACGCCTGGCACTTGCTGCCGGTGAACGCGAACTTCCACGCCTCGGAGCGCAGCGAGGGCGGCGCTTCCGGCGGCTGCGGATCCGGCCGCCGTGGCGGCTCGCGCTGCAGGAACCCACGCCAGGCCAGGAACGTCGGATAGCTCACGCGCCCGCCGCCGGCGAGCATCGCGGCGACGCCGGCCGGGCGCTTGGCGCCGGTCGCACGCCAGATGCTGGCGTCGGCGCCGTCGGAGAGCGAGACCACTGCGATCAGGTCGCCGGCCTGTACGCGATCGAGCGCGTCGGCGAACATGATGCCCGCGTGCGCGGTGCCGGTGTTGCCGATGCTCGCGCTGAAGTCGTCGCCGAGCGCTTCCTTCTTGACCCCCGCCGCGCCTGCCACGCGCTTGACCGCACGGCCGTGCGGGCCGGCGACCACCAGGTGCGCCAGCTTGGACGCATCGATCCCGGCCTGCTTGAGCGCCTCCGCGAGGACGCCCTGTCCGAGCGGCACGTAGGCGTGCTCGCCGAAGCGCTCCTCCCACTGGTGGGACGCGCTCTCGCCCGGGAGCCGCCAGCGATCGAGGAACTCCGCGGTGGCGGACGCGGCGGCCAGCGGCTCGGCCAGCACCCGCGCCTCCGGCGCGTCGTCGGCGAAGAGGTAGGCGGCGGCGCCGTCACCGCCCTCGCGCTCGTCACCGCTGCCCGGCAGGCCCGTGCGCACGTCGCTCAGCACGGCCAGCGCGGGCGCGCGGTTGTCGCGCGCCGCGCGCATGGCGCCCACCATCGAGCGCACCGAGCCCGCCATGTCGGCGGCGAACGCGGACGTCGGCAAATCGAGCGCGGCGTGAATCGCGGTGGCGTTGGTCTTGTCCTGGTACGCCGGGCTCGCCGTCGCGAAGTAGAGGGCCTGGGGTGTCACGCCCACGCCGCGGAGGGCCGCGCGGCCCGCTTCCACGCCGAGTGACGTCGTGTCCTCATCGTACGAGGCCACAGCTCGCGTTCCGGCTCCCGCCGGCACGCCGAGCGCCTCGGCGATGACCTTGCGATCGAGCCGCCAGTAGGGGAGATAGACGCCGTAGGAAACGATGCCTCTCATGGCCGCGTATCTTACCCCGCCCTGGACATGGCTGCGAGAATCGGAACCAACGCGCTCCAGAGGAGGTTTCGATGCGCCCTCTTTCGTTCGTGCTCGCCCTCGCCTTCGCGCTGTCCCTGGCTTCCACGTCGTCCGGCGCCGGCAAGACCATTGCGACGGCCGATGGCGAGGCGCCCGACACGCGCGCCGACATCATCGAGCTGAAGCGGACGGGGAACGACCAGGTCATGCTGCGCTTCACCATCGTCAACGAGTCCACCAAGCCGTTTCTCGTGGGCGAGCGGATGGCCGAACCGGGCGCCCAGCGGGACTTCGGCACCGTCAGCGGCGTGCACCTGCTCGACAACGCGAGCAAGAAGAAGCACTTCGTACTGCGCGACACCGAGGGCAAGTGCGTCTGCAGCACCGGGCTCAAGGACATCAAGGCCAAGGAGAGCATCAACGTGTGGGCGCGCTTCCCGGCCCCGCCCGACGGCACGCAGAAGGTGACCGTCGTCATCCCGCGCTTCGTCCCGGCCGACGACGTCGCCATCAGTCGCTGAGCCGGCCGTGCGCGTCCTGCTCGCCATCGCCGCCGGTCTGCTGGCCGCTGCACCGGCGGCCGCTCAGAACGAGACCGGGAAGGTCATCGGCATCGAAGGCAAGGTGCTCGGCCTCGCGGAGCGCGTGGAGCCCATCGGCGGCAAGACCACCGCGCTCGCCATCAAGGAAACCGCCGAGGAAGTGCGCATCGAGCTCGCCGCCGACGTGCTCTTCGATTTCGACAAGGCGGAGATCCGTCCGGAGGCGGCCGACTCGCTGCGCAAGGTGGCCGACGTCATCCGCGAGCAGGCCAAGGGCGGCGTGACGATCGTGGGCCACACGGATGCCAAGGGCACCGACGCCTACAACCAGCCACTCTCGCAGCGTCGTGCCAATGCCGTGCGCGACTGGCTCGTGAAGGAGGCGGGGCTCGGGAGCGTCCGCTTCCAGACGTCAGGCGAGGGCGCTCGCAAGCCCGTCGCGGCGAACGCGAAGCCGGACGGCTCCGACGACCCCGAGGGGCGTCAGAAGAACCGGCGCGTCGAGATCACCGTGCGCAAGCGCTGAGCGCCAGGCTCAGCGAGCGGCGTGGTCGGCCAGCACGTTGGCGACGCACGCCGTCACCTTCACGCCCGTCGGCAGGTCGATGAACTCGTTGGGGCCGTGCGCGTTGGAGCCGGGGCCCATGACGCCCGTCACCAGGAACTGAGCCTCGGGGAATCGCTTGCCCAGCATGTCCATGAACGGGATCGAGCCGCCGAGACCATCGAACATCGGCGGCTTGCCGAAGTAGGCCTTCGAGGCCCGATCGACCGACTGCTGGAGCCACGCCGCCATGGCCGGCGCGTTCCACCCGCTGCCGGGACGCTCGTGCGACGAGAACGTCACACGCGCGCCATAGGGAGGATTGCTCTCCAGCGTTTCCTTCACGCGGCGCACCGCGACGGCGGCGTCGCACGTGGGCGGCAGGCGCAGCGAGAGCTTGAGCGACGTCTGCGGGCGCAGCACGTTGCCGCCGTCGGCCAGCGCCGGGATGCCGTCCACGCCGGTCACGGCCAGCGCCGGGCGCCAGGTGTTGTTGAGCAGCGCCTCCACGTTGTTCTTCGTCACCGGCTGCATGCCCGACACGAACGGGAAGCGCTGCCAGATGTCGTCGCCGAGCGTGGCGGCCACGGCCTTCACTTCCTCCAGGCGATGCGGCGGGATCTCCACGTGGCACTCGCGCACGAGGATCTCGCCCGTGCGCGAGTCCTCGAGGCGGTCGAGCACCTGACGCAGGATGCGGAAGCTCGAGGGCACGATGCCGCTCGCCGCGCCCGAGTGCACGCCCTCGCCGAGCACCTCGACCTTCAGCGTGCCGCTGACCACGCCGCGGTGGGAGGTGGTCGCCCACAGGTGCTCGTAGTCGCCGCAGCCGGAGTCCAGGCACACGACGAGGCCCGGCCGGATGCGCTCGGCGAGCTTCTCGACGTACGCCGGCAGGTCCGGGCTGCCGCTCTCTTCCGAGGCTTCGATGAGCACCACGCAGCGCGAGTGGCGGACGCCCTGGGCCTGCACCGCCTCGATCGCGGTCAGCGCGGCGAAGGCGGCGTAGCCGTCGTCGCCGGCGCCGCGGCCGAAGAGCCGGTTGCCGCGCCGGACCGGCGTCCACGGCCCGCCGTCGGCGGCCCAGCCGACCATCTCCGGCTGCTTGTCGCAGTGACCGTAGAGCAGGACCGTGTCGCCGCCGGCGCCCGGCGTCTCCATCAAGATGACGGGCGTGCGGCCCGGCAAGCGGACGACCTCGAGCGTCAGCCCCTCGATCTTGCGGGCGCGCGCCCAGTCGGTGATGAGCGTCACCGCGCGCTCGAGGTGGCCGTGCTCGGCCCACTGCGCGTCGTACATCGGCGACTTGGCCGGGATGCGGATGTACTCGGTGAGCGCCGGGATGATGTCGCCGTCCCAGGCCTTCTGGACGTAATCGAGCGTGCGGTCGCTGTTCAGGCTCATGGCCCGACTATACTACCCGGTGCCATGGCGTCCGTGACCTACCTGCCCACGCCGCGCGACTGGCAGCGCAAGCCGCCGGCCGAGCTGGGGCTGCGCGAGGACGGGCTCGCTGCCGCCATCGCGTACCACCGCGCGCACGAGAGTGCGTGGCCGCGAGATTTCATCACGGAGTCCGGCCGCTACATCGGCGTGGCCGACGAGCCGCTCGACTCCGAGGTGCTCGGTCCCATCCGCCCGCGCAAGGATCCCAACGGCGTGATCCTGCGCCACGGCTTTCTCGCGGCGGAGTGGGGCGAGACCGAGCGCGTGGACATGTCGTTCAGCATCGCCAAGAGCTACCTGGCCGTGCTGGCCGGCCTCGCCCACGCGCGCGGGCTGATCCGCGACCTCGACGAGCCCGTGGCGGCGACGGCGATCGACGACCACTTCGCCTCCGAGCACAACCGGCTGATCACCTGGCGGCACATGCTCACGCAGACGAGTGAGTGGCAGGGCACGCTGTGGGGCAAGCCCGACTCGATCGATCACCATCGCGACATCGGCAAGAGCGAGCTGGGCTATACGCAGAAGGGCCAGGTCCGGCCGCTGCAGCGGCCCGGCACGTTCTACGAGTACAACGACGTCCGCGTGAACCGGCTGAGCCTCTCGCTGATGCAGCGCTTCCGCCGCGCGTTGCCCGACGTGCTGCGCGCCACGCTCATGGATCCCATCGGCGCTTCATCCGAGTGGCAGTGGCACGGCTACCGCAACTCGTGGGTGGACCTGGACGGCCACCGCCTGCCCTCGGTGCCCGGCGGCTCGCACTGGGGCGGGGGGCTCTGGATGTCGAGCCGCGATCACGCGCGCTTCGCGCTGCTCGTGCGCCGCAACGGTGACTGGCGCGGCCAGCGCCTGCTCGACGCCCACTGGTGCCACGAGATGCGCAAGCCGAGCGGAACCAACCCCCAGTACGGGCTGCTGTGGTGGCTCAACACCGGCCGCCAGCAGTTCCCCAGCGCGCCGGAGTCCTGCTATGCGGCGCGCGGCGCCGGCAGCAACGTCATCTGGATCGACCCGGAGCACGACCTCATCGCGGTCGTGCGCTGGATCGACAAGGCCTCGGTGGACGGCTTCGTGAAGCTGCTGCTGGAGAGCGTGACGGCCTAGCGCCGGCTCTTGCGCCGCGCGCTGACCGCCGCGGCGAGCTGCTTCAGCACCGGCACCGTCATGTCCCAGCCCATGCACGCGTCGGTGATCGACTGCCCGTACGTGAGCGATCCGGGATCGCGCAGCTCCTGGCGGCCGTCGACGAGGAAGCTCTCCATCATCATGCCGGCGATGCCGACTTCGCCCTGGGCGAGCTGGGCGGCCACCTCGCGGACGACGAGCGGCTGGCGCTTGTAGTCCTTCTCGCTGTTGCCGTGGCTGGCGTCGATCATCACGCGCGGCGGCATGCCGGCATCGCGCAGGGCGGCCAGCGTCTTCTGGACGCTCATGGCGTCGTGGTTCGGGCCGGTGGCGCCGCCGCGCAGGATGACGTGGCAGTCCGGGTTGCCCCGCGTCGCGACGATGCCGGCCAGGCCCTGCTCGGTGACACCCAAGAAGCGGTGCGGATGGGCGGCTGCGCGTACGGCGTCGATGGCGATCTGCACGCCGCCGTCGGTGCCGTTCTTGAAGCCGACCGGCATCGAGCACGCCGAGGCCAGCTCGCGGTGCACCTGGCTCTCGGTGGTGCGCGCGCCGATCGCGCCCCAGGTGACCAGGTCGGAGATGAACTGCGGCGTGATCGGATCGAGGAACTCGCAGCCCGCCGGCATCCCGAGCTCGGCGAGGTCGAGCAGGAAGCGCCGGCCCAGGCGCAAGCCCTCGTTGATCGCGAACGAGTTGTCGAGGTGCGGATCGTTGATGAGGCCCTTCCAGCCGACGGTCGTGCGCGGCTTCTCGAAGTAGACGCGCATCACCAGTCGCAGGTCGGCGGCCGTCTCGTCGGCCAGCGCGCGCAGGCGGCGGGCGTACTCCATCCCCGCCTTGGGATCGTGGATCGAGCACGGCCCCACGATGACGATGAGCCGGTCGTCGTCGCCCCACAGGATCTTCGCCACCTCTTCGCGGCCCCGGGACACCGTCTGCGAGGCGGTCTCGCTCACCGGCAGCTCCTCGACGAGGATGGCCGGCGGCAGCAGCGGCCGGATGTTCTCGACCCGTAAGTCTCGCGTACGCAGTGGCATGGCCCCGGTATTCTACCCCCGGCGCGTAGAATCCTGGGAGCCGAGGGGGAGACGGCGGCGATGGCGCAGCAGCCACCATACGATCCGGGGTCGATGCGACGGCGGATGCTGTTCGTGTCCGCGCCGGTGAACCTCTCCGGCGCCGTCCTCGTCTTCATCTACTATCGCTGGGTCGATCACCACGCGCTGGCCTACTCCCGGATGCCGGCCGCCGGCGAGCTCATCTACTTCGTGGTCGCGTTCGTGGCGCTGGGCATCGTCGGGTACTGGCTCAACGTCCGCTGGTCGGCCCCCGTCCGGGACAGCGTCAGGGCCGGGGGGACGCTGAGCGGCCTCGCCCGCCGGCGCGCGCTGCAGGTACCGTTCGGCCAGGCGCGGGTCTCGGCGATCGGCTGGCTGCTGGCCACGATCATCTGGGGCGTGGTGTGGCCGCTCATCGAAGGCTCGTTCAGCATCGCTCACGCGCTGCGCATGATGTTCGGCATGCTGATGGCCGCCTCGCTGGTCGTGGCGACCATCTTCTTTCTCGTCGAGCGCATCTGGCGCGAGGCGCTGCCCGCGCTCTTTCCCGAGGGCGATCTCAGCGAGGTCGAGGGCGTGCGGCGCGTCAGCGTGCGCGCCCGGCTGGTCGCCATCTTCCTGCTCAACAGCGTCATCCCGCTCGCCATGCTCGGCATCATGGCCTACAACCACTCCGTCGCCGCCCTCGCCGACCCGGCACGCGCCGACGCGATCCTCCGGACCCTGCTGATGGGCACCCTCTTCGTCGCCATCACGAGCGCGCTCGCCGCGCTCCGGCTGGCCTTCTTCGTCTCCGGCAGCGTGGCGGGCCCGCTGCGCACGCTCGAGGGCGCCATGGCCGAGGTCGAGCGCGGGCGGTTCGACACGCGCTGCCCGGTCGTCTCCACCGACGAGATCGGGCGCGTGACCGAGGGCTTCAACCGCATGGTGCGCGGCCTGTCGGAGCGCGAGCTGCTGCGCGAGACGTTCGGCAAGTACGTGAGCGAGGAGATCCGGGACGAGATCATGGCCGGCCGCGTGGCGCTCGAGGGCCAGGTGCGCGAGGTCACCATCCTCTTCGCCGACCTGCGTGACTTCACCACCTGGGTCGAGGCCAGCGACCCGCGCGAGATCGTCCGCGACCTCAACGCCTACTTCACCGAGATGGAGACGGCCATCCGCGGGCACGGCGGACTCGTGCTGCAGTTCATCGGCGACGAGATCGAGGCGGTCTTCGGCGCGCCCGTGGACAAGCCGGACCACGCGGTGGCCGCGGTGCGGGCCGCGCAGGAGATGCGGACGCGCCTGGCCGCGTGGAACGCCGCGCGTGCGGCGGCCGGCAAGCCGGCGCTTCGCAACGGGATCGGCGTGCACACCGGCACCGTGGTGGCGGGCAACATCGGCAGCAGCGAGCGGCTGTCCTACGCGCTCGTCGGCGATCCCGTCAACCTGGCCTCACGGATCCAGGGCCTGACGAAGGACCTGGCCACCGACGTGCTGGTGAGCGGCACGACGCGCGCGCGCCTCGGCGCCGACGTGCCGCTGCGCGCGCTGCCGGCGGTGAAGGTGAAGGGGCGCGTGGCCGAGGTGGAGGTCTACGCGCTCGGGTGAGTGCGCTCGGCCAGGATGACCAGGCTGTTGGCCAGCGCGCGCGCGGGCGGCGTCGGCGCCAGCGCCGTGTCGAGGCGGCGCAGGGCGCGATAGACCGCGGCCAGGGGGCGCGGAGGATGCGTGCGGTGCAGGAGCGTGGAGGGCAGCACGCTGGTGACCGCGTGCAGGCCCCACGCGCGCACCGTCGTGAAGCCGGCGGCGTCCAGCATGCGGCGCAGCTCGCGGCCGGTGAAGAGCCAGATCGGGCCGTAGCCCGGATAGGCCAGGCGCAGGCCGTCGCGGCGGTTGAGAGCGTGCCACGCCTCGCGCGGCGTCACGCCGTACCCGAGCGAGTCGCCGGTGAGCGCGCTGCCGAGCGTCCACAGCAGGTCGAGGCTCGGCCGATGCTCGCAGTCGAGCAGCAGGCGGCCGCCGGGGCGCAGCACGCGCCCCATCTCGCCGAGCGCGCGCGGGGGATCGTCGACGAACGACAGCGTGCTGCCGCACGACACGATGACGTCGAAGTGCGCGCTGGGGTAGGGTAGCGCCTCGATGCTGGCCAGCGTCAGGACCGCCTCCGGCAGCCGGCGGCGCGCGACAGCGAGCAGGCCGCCCGAGACGTCGACGCCGTACGCGCGCCAGCCGAGGTCGCCGAGCAGCGCGGCCTGGAAGCCGGTGCCGCAGCCGGCGTCGAGCGCGCGGGCGCCGGCGTGAGGCGCGCGGCCGATCGTGTCGCGCAGGATCGCGTGCAGGACGTCGTAGAGATGCTCGTACCACGGCTCGAGGTCGTCGTACGTGTCGGCCATGGCGTCGAAGAGCCGGGCGACGGCTGAGGTCATGCGGCACAGTCTAGCGGGCGAGGAGGACTCCGTGAGCGATAAAGACGGCGAGGTAGGCAAGCCGCGACTGGCGATGGGACTGCTGGGTGACGACGGGCAGCCCACGGTCAGCCGGCTCCTCGGGCGCATGCGGCATTCGGCCTTCCAGGGCCGCAAGCTCGGCGAGGCCTTCGAGGTCTGGCAGCGCATGATCGACGGCGAGGGACTCATCTGCCTGGGCCTGGCCGGCTCGCTGGCCAGCGCCGGGCTCGGTCCGCTGGTCGCCTGGCTCGTCGAGCGGGGCTACGTGGACGTGGTGGCCTCGACCTCCGCGAACGTCACCGAGGATCTGCTGGAGCCGCGCGGCGCGCGCTTCTTCCAGGTGGAGCCGGAGCTCGTGGACGATGCGGAGCTGTGGACGCGCGGCTTCTACCGCTTCTACGACCACGTGGTGAGCGCCGACGTCTACGACGAGACGGAGTACTTCATGGGCGAGTTCTTCACGGCGCTCGCCAAGGACTGGACCCGGCCCACCATCACCGGCGCGCGCTTCATGCACGAGTTCGGCCGGTGGCTCGACGGCGCGGGTCTGCGCGGCACGATCGCCGCCACCTGCTACCGCCATCGCGTGCCGCTGTTCGTGCCGGCGGCGCCCGACGGGCCGCTGTCGGAAGGCTACCGGGTCGCGGCGCTGAAGGGGCCGGTGGTGGACTTCTTCGCCGACTACGACGTCGCGCTGCGCATCATGGGGCGCTACATGCCGCCGGGCCCCGGCACCTCGGCGATCTTCCTGGGCGGCGGCGTGCCGAAGGACTTCCTGCAGATCACCGCGACCAGCGTGAAGGCCATCCGCGGCGACGGCGCGGCGAGTCCGCACCTGGCGGCGATCCAGATCACCACGGACAATGCGGTGTTCGGCGGCCTGGGCGGCGCCTCGGTGGCCAGCGAGTGCATCTCCTGGGGCAAGGAGGCGGTCGACGGCGCCAACGTGATGCTGTTCGCCGACGTCACGCTCGCGCTTCCGCTGCTCTGCCAGGGGCTGCTCGAGCGCTACGGGCCGTCGCACACGCGCCGGGCGCGTGCCGCCATCCAGACCGACCTCGCGGAGATCTTCGCCTAGCGCCGGCGCAGGCCGAGCGCGAGCGCGAGGGCGAGCCCGGCGGCCGCGCCGAAGGCCAGCGCCTCACGCACGCCGAAGAGCACGCGCAGGTTCTGCGCGCGCACCTCGCGGGCGATGAGGAAGCCGACCGCGCTGTCGTTGACCTGCGCGATGCGCGTGACGATGGCGCCGGCGCCGGCCTGCTGCAGGGTCGTCGCGTCGTGCGACAGCGCCAGGCCGAGACCGCCCTGGGTGACGCTGATGGAGTCGGCCTCGGCGCGGCCGATGCCGCCCTGCCGCACGGTCACCTCGCGAGCCCTCACCGCGCGCGCGCCCGCCTGCCGGATCACCACGGTGCCTGCGACCACATCGCCCGCGTCACGGATCATCTGCTCGTCCATGTCATCCTCCTGTCGTCCGGTTAACGCTATCATGCCGGTCATGACTGATCTGCGCGCCGTCGCCACCGTGAAGATCGACAACAACCGCCTGCGCGTGACCGAGTGGCGCTTCGCGCCCGGCGCGGCCACCGGCTTTCACCGCCACGAGTACGACTACACGGTCGTGCCCATGACCACGGGGACTTTGGCCATCACGGGTCCGGCGGGTGACAGCAAGGCGGCGCTGACCGCCGGCGAGCCGTACTTCCGCCAGGCCGGCGTGGAGCACGACGTGCGCAACGCCAACGCGTTCGAGTTCGTGTTCCTCGAGGTCGAGCTCAAGTCGCCGTGAGCCGCGTCCTGGTCTGGGACTTCGACGGCACGCTTGCGACGCGGCCGGGTCACTGGACGGGCGCGCTCTGCGAGCTGGTCACGCGCGCCTATCCGGCGCTCGCCGTGACGCCCGAGCAGCTGCGGCCGCATCTGCAGCGCGGCTTTCCGTGGCACGCGCCCGACGTCCTGCGCGATCCGTGCTCCCACGACGAGTGGTGGGCGCAGCTCCGTCCGCTCTTCGCCGACGCCCTGCGTGCCGGCGCCGGGCTCGACGACGCGGAGGCCTGGCGCCTGGCCGGCACCCTGCGGGCGCACTATCTGGACCCGGGCGCCTGGCGGCTCTTCGACGACGCGCTCCCCGTGCTCACGCGCCTGCGCGAGCGCGGCTGGCGCCACATCCTGCTGTCCAATCACGTCCCCGAGCTCGGCGGCCTGGTGGAGACGCTCGGCCTCAGCGAGCTCCTCAGCGCCGTGTACTGCTCGGCGCTCATCGGCGCCGAGAAGCCACACCCGAAAGCCTTCGAGGCCGTCTTCGCCGACCATCCCGAGGCGCGCGCGGGCTGGATGATCGGCGACAGCTGGCGCGCCGACGTGCAGGGCGCGCGGGCGGTCGGCATGCGCGCGATCCTCGTTCGCGAAGCGCATCCGGACGCCGCCGTGCGCTGCGAGAGCCTGCACGACGTCGTCGCGGTCGTCGAGGCGGCGCCGTAGCGTGGACGTTCTCGCCCCGCTCGTGCTCCGAGGCACCACGGTGACCCTGCGGCCGCTGTCGCTCGACGACGCCGGCGCGCTGGCGGCCGCCGCGGCGGAGTCGCGCGAGCCGTACGCCTTCACCCGTGTCCCGGACGGGGTGGACGACGCGCGCCGCTATATCGAGGGCGCGCTGGCCGAGCGCGAGACCCGCGGGCGACTGCCGTTCGCCACGCTGTGGCAGGAGCGCGTGGTGGGATCCACCAGCTATCTCGGCGCGGAGCGCTGGCGCTGGCCGGCGGGCTCGCCGCTCCAGCGCAGCGATCGTCCGGACGTCGTCGAGATCGGCGCGACGTGGCTGGCCGCCTCCGCGCAGCGCACGCGCTGCAACACCGAGGCGAAGCTGCTGATGCTGGCCCACGCCTTCGACGTGTGGCAGGTCCATCGCGTCGCGCTCAAGACGGATGCGCGTAACGCCAGGTCGCGTCGCGCCATCGAGCGCCTGGGCGCGTCGTTCGAAGGCGTGCGCCGCGCCGACATGCCGGGCTCGGACGGCAGCGTGCGCGACTCCGCCTACTACTCGATCGTGCGCGCCGAGTGGCCGCAGGTGCGCGAGCGCCTCGAGGCCGCCCTGACCTAGAGCCGCCCGCCGAACTCCTTCCACGACCACAGACGATTCGACTCGATCAGCATGTTGGCCGTCACGTAGGCGGCCAGGATGCGCTCGACGCGGGCGGCCACCCGCGGATCGCCCGGCGGCGTGCGCGGGGTCACGCCGGTGAGCTTGAGATCGGTGTGCTCCACGCCCGGGTAGTTCAGCGAGTAGAACCAGAAGCCGTCGCGATCGACCATGCCCACGAAGTTGTCGTAGACGTCGCTGATGAAGAGGGCCCGCTCGGGCACGCAGTCCCGGACGATCGCGCAGCTGAGGTCCTGCCCGGCGAACGGCGACAGGCGCGGCGTCAGCCCGGCCAGCCCCAGGATGGTGGGCGTGAGGTCCACCTGGCTGGCCAGCCCCGGCACCGCGCGCGGCCGATAGCCGGAGTCCGAGCGCAGGGAGGGGTGCAGCCAGATCGCCAGCGGCGAGAGGAAATGGCCGGCGGCGTGCTGCGCGAGCTGACCGGCATCGATCGACTCGTGACGCCCGTGATCGCCCAGCACGAGCACCAGCGTGTCGCGCAAGAGCCCCTCGCGCTCCAGCGCGGTGAAGAACTGCTGGAGCGCGAAGTCCGCGTAGCGCAGCGCGGGCAGGTAGCGATCCGGCTGCGCGCGCAGCGCCTTCACGTCGGGATGCGCGTCGGGCACCGCGAAGGGATGATGCGTGGCGGTGGTGAGCGTGGTGAGAAACCACGGCTGGCCGCTGCGGCGCAGCTCGCGCACCTGCTCGAGCAGCCGGTCGAACAGCGCGCCGTCGGTGAGCCCCAGCCCCATGCGCGGCGCGTCGGCCCCGAACATGCTCTCGTCGATCAGCTCGTCGAGCCCGTTGCGCGCCATGAACAGACCGAGGCGCGAATGGTTGCGATCGCGGTTCTGGCCGATGACCATCTCTGTCCGGTAGCCCGCGCGCTTGAGCAGCGAGGGCAGGCACAGGTAGTCGTTGGCGTGGCGCGCCTTGGTGGCGGCGACCCCGTGGCGCGGCAGCGCCGAGCAGAGCGTGGCGAACAGCCCGTGGAAGGTCTGCGCGCCGTTGCTGTGGAAGCCCTCGAAGGCCACGCTGTCCTCGAAGAACCCGTCGAGGAAGGGCGTCACGCGCACGCCGTTCACCGTGCGCCGCAGGTGGCGGCGGTCGAGCGCCTCGACGAAGAGCAGCAGCACGTTGGGCCGCCGGGCGAGTGCGTGGCCGCCGCGGGCCGCGGGGTGGACCAGCGGATAGCGCGGCTCCGGAAACGTCGCGCCCGGCGCCAGCATCGTCTGCGCCAGCTTCGTGGCGCGCGCCTCGGGCATGACGCCGAGCACCGCGGGCGGCACCAGCGCATGCGTCGTCACGCGATCCTGCAGCGTCTGGCCCGAGTACCAGAGCGGATTCTGAGCCAGCGCATAGTACGTCGACTGGCTGACCGCCGCCGCCTGCACGGTCTCGGGCCCGCTGGGATGCAGACCCCAGGCGCCGGCCGCGACCACGAGCGCGAGCGCCACCACGGTGACGCTTCGCGCCGACCCCAGGGCGACGGCCAGCCACGGGCGCAGCCAGCGGCGGAAGACCATCACCCAGGCGACGATGAAGCCGATCTCGAGCGCGAGATAGCCGGCCAGGGGCGCGATCCACTTGCCCACCTCGCCGGCCTCGGCCGCGGTCTGACGTCCGGCCTGCGTCTCGGCCGCGGTCCCGCCCGTGGCGTCGAGCATGTCGCCGATGTACTCGAAGAAGACGAAGTCCAGGCGCTGGCCGCTGTAACGGTAGTAGCCCATGTCGACGGTGAGGACGACGAAGAAGACGACCGCGAACACGACCGACGTGAGCGTGAGCGCGCGCTCGTAGGTGCGCGCGACGTTCAGCTCGCGGCCGGCCAGGCGGCGCCCGAGGAGCACGAGCGAGCCCACCACCACGCTGATGGCCAGCGCCCCCGCCATGCCGAAGCCGGCCGTGATGAGATCGGCGCGGATTCCGGTCAGCAGGGTCTGCGCCAGCGTCCGCGGCGAGGCCGGCTCGCGCACGACGGCGAGCCCGGTGAGGAGCAGGCGCTGCGCTTGCTGGATCAACAGCAGCAGCACCCACCAGAAGACGAAGCGCTCCGTCACCGCGCGATGATAGCGCGGCTACTGGCCGATGCGGAACTCCACTCGCCCCTCGCCGTCGGCGGCCGGCGGCGCCGCGGGGTCGGCGGCGTCGGCGGCGAGGAGACGCGCTTCGGGAACGCCTTCGGCGCTCACGAGGTCGTTGCGCACGATCGTGGCCCGGCGCGCGAGCAGGTCGGCCACGCGGCCGTCGGGCAGGGACTCCTCCGCCCGCAGCCGGGCGAGCTGCTCGTCGGGCGCTGGCGGCTTGACGCCGGGGAAGCGCTCGGCAAACTCCGACGCCACGGCGGCGGCGAAGTCGGGCAAGCCCTTGGCGCGCTGCCGTTCTTGCAGTCGCGCGGTCAGCTCCTGGGCCCGCAGGCTCTCGACGTCGGCGGCGCCCGGTACCGGCGCCAGCGTCAGGCGCACGCCCGGCGTGCGGCGCAGGAAGTCGGCAACGGCCGTCAGGTGGCGCGCCATCTCCGGCGAGACGACGTCGCTGCCGGCGGCGAAGGTCACCGGGTTCACGCCGACCGACTCGATCGTGTTGTTCTTGCCGGTGAAGAGCCGCCCGATCGCCCGGAAGGGCGCGGCCACGATGTTGACGGCGGCGTTCTTGACGACCGCCCAGATGGCGTCGCTCAGGTCGGCTTTCCAGGCGCTCAGCGGGCCGGACATCGGCAGGTTGACGCGCAGGTTGTCGTCGCCGTCGGTGATGAGCGCCACGATCATGCCGAGCGGCAAGCCGATCCGCTTCTTGACCTCGTCCTCCTTCGGCGTGGGCTGCACGTGCAGGTGCTCCACCACGATCTCGTTGGAGGCCTCGAGCTGGTCGCGCTCGACGTGGAAGCGGAACTTGACGCCGAGCTTGCCACGATCGATGGCCCACGCCACGAAGCTGGTGGCATAGGGGTTCACCTGCGCGAGCTTGAAGTCGCGCAGCTCGCCGTTGAGATCGACGTACAGCTCGCCGAGCGGCGCCAGCTCGCCGTGCATGTCGAGCGCGGCGTCACCGCCGACGATGGCCTGGCTGGTGAGCTTGGCCCGCTTGCCCGGCGTGGTGGAGAGCCCTTCGACCTTGAGCGCGAAGCGCGAGAGCGTCTGGGAGAACGCCGGCTGCACGGAGCGGTCGAGGAAGCGGACGTAGCCGTCGTCGATCACGAACGCCGCGACATCGATCGGGAAGCCGACGGCGCCGCCCCGCGGGTCGTTGCTGATGGGCTTCTTCGGCGTGGTCTTCGGCGCCTCGACGGGCTTGGGCGCCGCCGAGGGCTGGCTCGCCGGCTCGTCCACCACGAACAGCTCACGCAGCGTGATGGCGCCGGAGGCGTCGCGCTCGATCTCCACCGAGGGCTTGGTGATGGTGATCGCCGCGACGCGCGCGTGCGTGGGCCAGCCGAAGTCGATCCCGGCCATCTCCATGCGCGCGACGCGCATGGGCGGCGCGCCGCCGCCGGGCCGCCGGACCTCGAGGTTGTCGATCCAGGTCTTGCCCTGCGAGGTCGCGGTCAGCGTGCCGTCGGCCATCGACACGCGCGTGCGGCTGTCGCCGTTGAACGAGCCGGCCAGCCGGGCGCGCATCGGGATGTACGGGTGATAGGGCTCGATGGAGCCCCCGCGGAGCGACGAGGTGACGTCCACGGTGAGGGGCTGCAGCGTGGCCGTGCCCTTCACGGTGAGCGTGCCGGCCGATGGCAGCCCGAGCGCCACGTCGAGGGCGACGGGCGCCGGTCCCGGCCACGTCAGGTGCTCCAGCGTCACGGCGATATCGCGCACCGCCAGCGTTGCGGCGGGTTTCACGCTCTCGTCGGTCAGCGCCGCGGCCCCCTTCAGGACGAGGCGCTCGATCGTGATGCGCGGTGTGGGCGGCGGCGGCCCGCCCGGGGCAGCGGCCGCCGGGGGCGCGCTCGGCGCCGGCC
>JBKPRI010000333.1:0-20645 GCA_046734515.1 Candidatus Methylomirabilota bacterium
GCGCAACGCTAGTCGTCGCCGGCTGAACACACAAACAACGGCGGAGGCCGATCGGCCTCCGCCGTTGTTGTCTTACCGCCGGCGTCAAGCGGACGACGCTCTTGAGGTGGGCGAGCACTTCCTGCTCGAACTGCTCGAGCGTCTGCCCGAAGGTATCGCGGAAGTTGGCGTGCCGATCCTGCTTGCGCTCGAACGAGCGGAAGTAGCTCACCACTCGCGTGAAGCCATCGCGTTCGATCAGGTAGTCGGCCATCAGGAAGGCGAGCTGGTAGGTCGGCAGCGAGCCCTCCCGCAGGTGGCGCACCGTGAACCCGCGCGGGTTGCCGAGCGTCTCGAGATCCAGCCGCGCGGCCACCAGCGCCGCATGGTTCCGGATGCCGGCGACGGCCATCTGGCGGCGGTTCATCACCGTGTCCAGGCCGAGCCGGTCGAGCACGTTGAACGCCACCCACTCGGCCATACCCTCGGCGAGCCACTGCTCGGCGCGGCCCTCGCCCTGGGCCATCTCGATCTGGGAGACGTGGGCGAGCTCGTGGGCGATGAGCCGGTACCACTCGCGGCCGCGCGCGGTGCCGCTCTCGTCGTTGAGCAGGAGCTGGCGGCGCTTGCCGATGCCGACCGCGAACTCCGACAGCTCGGCCGCGCGCACCGGCGCCACGTTGGCGTCGTCGATGAGACCGCGCTCGAAGCCGTGGCGGTCGGAATACACGTAGGCCGTGAACGTGTACGGCAGCGGCAACGCGAGGTCACGCACGAGGATCGCCGAGATCCCACGGATGGCGCTCTCGGTCGTACCAAATTCGCGCGTGGTGTCAGGAACGGCGAGCGCGGAGGAATCGAGGGTGAAGGGCAGCACGACGCGTCCGCTGCCGCAGCCGGCCACCGAGAGGATTCCGATCATCAAGGCGGCAGGGAGCCGCTGTGAAACGGATTTCATGGGCCGTCGCCGACTATGACAGATCGCGGCGGACGTGGGAAGAGTTTTCCCGCTTTTGTGAAACTTACAACGGGTGGACCGGGATCATGGCGCCGAGGCGCAGCGCGTTACGCACTGCGGCGCCGCCGCCATCGTTGTTGAAGTACACGTAGACATCCAGACCCTCGTCGAGCCAGCCGGCGATCCGCTCCGCGTCGGCGTGGAGCATGGCGTCCGTATAGGAGCCGCGGTAGCGCGGGGCGGTGCCATGCCGGCGGACGTAGACGAAGTCGGCGGTGACGGGCTCGATCACGGGCTGCATGCGAGCATCGTGAAAGCAGAGCGCCACGTTGGCCTTCCGCAAGCGATCGTAGGTCTCGTCCACCAGCCACGAGGCATCGCGCACCTCGAGCGCGGCGCGTACCCCGGGCAGCAGCCGCTGACGTTCGAGGGCGCGCAGGAATCCCGCCAGCCGCGGCAGATTCGCGTGGAACTGCGCGGGGAGCTGGAAGAGGATCGGCCCCAGCGCGGGCCCGAGTGGACGCACGCGACGCAGCAAGCGGTCGAGCGGCGGCGCCGGCGTCTTCAGGCGCTTGAGATGGGTGAGGAAGCGGCTGGCCTTCACCGCGAAGACGAAGTCGTCGGGCACCTGCGCGCGCCACGCGCGAAACGCCGCCTTGCTCGGCAGGCGGTAGAACGAATTGTTCAGCTCGACCGTCGCAAAGTGGCGCGCGTAAAACGGCAGCCAGTCGCGCGGGGGCAGGCCGGCTGGGTAGAATCGCCGGCGCCAGTGCGGATAGACGTACCCGCTGGTCCCGAGGTGCAATCGCCCGCGCATGCCCCTGTGGCCAGCAAGCCCCGGGCCGCTGCGGTACGATGCACCCCCATGCCTCAGGAGGTCCCGGCGGCAGACTGGTACGAGCGGCGGCGGCTGCGCGTCCTCGACAGCCACCTCGTGTACGTCGAGGTCGGCGTCGGCGATCCCATCGTGCTCCTGCACGGCAACCCCACGTCGTCCTATCTCTGGCGCAACGTCATCCCCCACCTCGGGGGCAGCGGACGGTGCCTAGCGCCGGATCTCATCGGCATGGGCCGCTCCGGCAAGACGCCGGGGGGCTCCTACCGGCTGGCCGACCACGTCCGCTACCTCGACGCCTGGTTCGAGGCGCTCGACCTTTCGCGCGTCACCCTCGTCGTCCACGACTGGGGCTCGGCGCTGGGCTTTCACTGGGCGCGGCGCCACCCCGGGCGCGTGAAGGCGCTCGTGTACATGGAGGCCATCGTGCGGCCGGTCACCTGGGCCGAGTGGCCCGAGAGCGCGCGCAAGATCTTCCAGGCCATGCGCTCGCCGGCGGGCGAGGAGATGGTGCTGGCCAAGAACGTCTTCGTCGAGCGCATCCTGCCCGCCAGCGTGCTCCGCGGGCTCACGCCCCAGGAGATGGAACGCTACCGCGAGCCATTCCGCGAGCCCGGGGAGAGCCGGCGGCCCACGCTGACGTGGCCGCGCGAGATCCCGGTGGACGGCGAGCCCGCCGACGTCGTCGCGCTGGTGGACGAGTACGCGCGCTGGCTGAGCGGCACGCCGATCCCGAAGCTGTTCGTGAACGGCAATCCGGGCTCGATCCTCGTGGGCGCGCCGCGCGAATTCTGCCGCGCGTGGCCGAACCAGCAGGAGGTCACCGTGCGGGGCAGTCACTTCCTGCAGGAGGACTCCCCCACCGAGATCGGGCAGGCCATCGCGAAGTTCCTCAAGCGCCTCTGAGTCGCTGGCACCACCCCTGCACCCACAGGGTGCCGGGGAGGTGTGGGCGATGTTCCAGCGAATTCTCTGCGCGACCGACTTCTCCGAGACCGCCGAGGCGGCGTGGGCGGCGGCGTGTGAGCTCGCGCACACCCAGCACGCCGAGCTGATCCTCGTTCACGTCTTCACCGAGCTGCCCGTCTATCCCGACGTCGCGGTGCTCGAGGTGCAGCGCCTGTGGGAGGAGCAGCGCGCCTGGGTCGAGCGCGAGCTGACCGAGCGCGTGCGCGCGGCGACCACCCGCGGTCTCAACGCGCGCTGGGAGCTGAAGACCGGCGTGGCGCCCGAATCCATCGTGGAGACGGCCGGCGAGGCGCGGGCCGATCTCATCGTGATCGGCACGCACGGCCGGACAGGCCTGAGCCGGCTCGTGATCGGCAGCGTGGCGGAGCGCGTGGTGCGGCTGGCGTCCTGCCCGGTGCTGACCATGAAGCCGACGGCGGTGACGCCCGAGGCCGCGCGCGCGGCTGCCTGACGCCGTCAGCGGACCGGCGGCGCCGTCTCGATCGAGATCACGAGGAGCGCGTCCGGCACTTCCTTGAGGCCGAACGTCACGCGCTCTCCGGCGCGGTGGCCGCGGAAGAGCGCCGTCGACGCGGCCAGGAACGGCATCGTCATCGACTCCTCCATGAGGCCGGGAATGGGCTCGTGGTGGAGCACGATGACGGGGCGCGTGGCGTGCAGGTCGGACGGCGGCGGCAGCAGCCTCAGGATGACGCCGGTGCCGAGCCAGTCAGGCTTGGCCGCCGCGGGCTTCGCCGGCTGGGCAGCCGCCAATCCAGCCGACAGGACACACAGGAACAGCGCGACGAGCGCACGCACGCCGCGAGCATACCGTAGCGATCACGCGGCGCGCTCCGGCACGGCGGCGGTGCGCGCGAGCTGCACGATGACGTCACGGGCCTCGAGCAGGCTCGTGCTCACCGTGTCGGCGCCGGCCGCGGTCAGCACATCGCGCAGTCCGTCGACATCCTGGCGCATGCACCAGCGGCCCACCACGATCTTGATGCCGGGGACCGAGGCCCGCAGCCGCTTGGCCAGGTGGCGCGCCTGCACGAGACCGCCCGGCGGCAGGGCGCCGATGACCACCACGCTCACGCCGCGCTCGGCGGCCTCGCGCACCACCTCGGCCGACAGCAGCTCCGTCGAGACCATCTCGAGCTCGACGCCGGCCCCGGCCAGCAGATGGCCGAGCATGCTCAGCACGGTCTCGTCACCCTCGGAGCGGGCGGGAACGCCGAGCACGCGCGCGCTGGCCGTTCTCGCGCCCGTGTCGTCGGGAGATACGTCGGCGGCAATGTCGCGCACGCCGTCGATGACCATGCGGCAGGCGTCCGCACCGATGCGGCCGCGCGCGTGGTCGCCGGCGGCCAGGAACACCGAGGGCAGCAGGACGTCGTCGTAGACCGCGTCGCCGGGCCGCTCGGCGACGTGGCGCTCGACGATGTCGCTGGCCTCGTCCTCGTCGCCCGCCAGCAGCCGCTGGTAGACCGCGATCTCCGTGGAGACGACCGGCTCATCGCCCATCACGACCCAGATGAACTCCAGCTCGGGGACGTACTTGGCGATGACGACCAGGCAGACGGTCAACGGTGTAGCCAGCAGCAGGCCGATCGGTCCCCACGCCCACGTCCAGAACGCCAGTGCGACGAGCAGGCCGACCTCGGAGACGCCGGCGCTGCGCGCATAGAGCAGCACCTCGAGCACCGCGCTGGTGAAGAGCTCCAGCGCTGCGAACACGCCGACGACCATGAGCGCCTTGGTCCAGCCTGGAAACACCGCCATGCTGATGGCGATTGGCAGCCCGGCGCCGATCCAGATGCCGACGTACGGGACGAAGCGCAGCGCGCCGGCCAGCACGCCGAACAGCACGGCGTACGGGACGCCGATCAGGAACAAGCCGAGCGACACCAGCGCGGCGAAGGCAGCGTTCACCCCCGACTGCGTCAGCAGGTAGCGCGTGACGCGCGCGCCCGCCTCGTCCATCGCGCGCGTGGTGAGGGCCAGCCGCCGGAACCCCACCAGGCGGATGAAGCGGTTGCGCAGCTCCTCGCGCGCCAGCAGCATGAACGGCACGAGCAGGATGATGAGGCCACCGCGCGAGACGGGCTCCAGCCACGGCGACAGCGCGGTCGGGATCTCGGTGAGGCCCTTCGTGCGGTCGCGCTCGATGATGACCGGCGTCGCCTTCGCCGCCGGCGGCTTCGGCTCCGCTTTCGGCGCCTCGCGCTCGACCTGGCGCTCGGCCTCGGTGTTGGCCTGCTCCACCGTCTCCTTCGCGCGCTTGATGCCGCTGTCCTTGCCGACCGAGCGGATGTCGGCGATCTTCTCGCGGATGTTGTTGCGATAGAGCGGCAGCTCCTCGCCGAGGCTCATGACCTGGATCGTGAGCACGGTGCCGACGCCGCCCACCACCGCCAGCGCAAGGACGAACACCGAGACGACCGCGACGACGCGCGGCACGCCGCGCCGCTGCAGCGCGGCCACCGGCGGCGTGAGCAGGAACGTGATGAGGACGGCGAGCGCCACGGGGATGAGCACGGCCTGCGCCCAGTAGATGCAGGCGAGCGCCAGGACGAATCCCATGAACCGCAGCACCGAGTTGAGGGCGCCTGGCGTGGGGCTGTCGCCACTACTCCGCGACGGCGCCGGGGGTTGGCCGGCAGAGTTGGGCATCAGTGTTGAGCCGATGCACACCTCGGGCCAGCCAGTACAATAGCGCCCCGTGGACATCCTGGCCCGCTATGCCGCCGCCCAGCCCGACAAGGCCGCCGTCATCGACGGCGAGCGCCAGTGGACGTTTCGGGAGTACCACGAGCGCCGCAACCGGCTCGCGCACGCGCTGGCGCGCCTGGGCCTCGGCGCCGGTGAGCACGCGGTGATCTACGCGCACAACGCGGCCGAGGTCCTGCTCGTCTCGGCGGGCATCCGTGCCGTCGGCGCCATCCCGGTGCCGATGAACCACCGGCTGACCGCCGATGAGGCGTCGTACCTCCTCGACAACTCGGACGCCGCCGTACTCTTCGCCGGTGACGCGTTTCTGCCGACCATCGAGCGCGTGCGGGACGGCGCCGCGCGCCTGCGCCACGTGGTCACCATCGGCGAGGAACGCCGCCCCTGGGCGCGTCCACTCGACGATCTGCTCGCGGAGGGCTCGTCGGCGAGCATCGATGCGCCGGCCGGCCTGGGCGGCTCGATGGTCTACACCGCCGGCACCACCGGCAAGCCGAAAGGCGCGCGCCGCAATGCCACCGATCCGGGCGCGGTGCTGCCGCGGCTGGCCGCGCTCCGCTGCGTGGCGCCTGACGACGTCCACCTGGCCGCCGGGCCGCTCTATCACTCGGCGCCCGGCGGCTTCGCGCTCTACGCGCACGCGCTCGGGCAGACCGTCGTCGTCATGCGCAAGTTCGACGCCGAGGACGCGCTGCGCACGATCGCGCGCCACCGGTGCACCACGACCTTCATGGCGCCGACGCTCCTCAAGCGCATCGTGGACCTGCCGGCGGCGGTGCGCCGGCGCTACGACGTGTCCTCGATGCGCTCGATCGTCGTCGCCGCGGCCCCCTGCCCCATGCGCGTGAAGGAGGAGGTGCTCGCCTACTTCGGGCCCGTCCTCTACGAGTTCTACGGCTCCACCGAGCTCGGCATCAACACGGTCCTGGCGCCGGCCGACATGCTCCGCAAGCCGGGCTCGTGCGGACAGGCCGCGCCGGGCGTCGAGCTCGCGGTCCTCGACGACGCCGGCCGGCCCGTCGAGCCGGGGCAGCCGGGCGAGCTGTTCGTGCGGCGCTCCGAGGGCATGTTCGACGGCTACTACAAGAACGACGCGGCCACGCGCGACACCGCGCGCGGCGAGTGGCTGAGCGTGGGCGACGTGGCGTGGCGGGACGACGAGGGCTTCGTCTACATCTGCGACCGCAAGCGCGACATGATCATCTCGGGCGGCGTCAACATCTATCCGGCCGAGATCGAGGACGTGCTGCATCGCCATCCCGCCGTCGAGGACGCCGCGGTCTTCGGCGTGCCCGACGCCGAGTGGGGCGAGCGCGTGCACGCGGCGCTGCAGCTGCGCCCCGGCGCCGTGCTCACCGACGCCGAGGTTCGCGCGTTCTGCCGGCAGCACCTGGCGGACTACAAGACGCCGCGCGAGGTGTCCTTCCACGCGGAGTTCCCGCGCGACAGCGCGGGCAAGCTCGTCAAGCGGCTGCTGCGAGACCCCCACTGGACAGGCCGGACCACTCGGGTTTAAAGTCGCGCGCACCAGGAGGACCCCCCATGGACGAACGGGTGCCCGTCAACACCGCCGGCGTTCGCCAGCTCCTGCAGCTGCCCGGCGTCGGCCTCGAGCAGGCGGAGCGCATCGTGAAGTTCCGCCGCGTCCACGGCCCGATCGTGAACGACTCGGAGCTCAGCCGCGTGCTGGGCTGGCGGGCCCTGGGTGAGTCGATGTGGAGCCGGGTCGACTACCGCGCGACTGACTAGGCGGCGCGCTCGTCGTTGACCGGCTGCCCCTTGCCGCCCTCGAGGCGGAAGAGGGCGACCGAGCGCGGCTCGAGATCGTAGGTCTGCCCGCCCTTGAGCGCGGTGGCCCCCTGCAGGCGGCCGGCCGACTCGCGCGTGTCCATCAGCGGCAGCCAGCGCACGCCGCTCTTGTGCGCCGGCAGCACGACCGGCACCGCCTCCCAGTGCGCGTTCAGCAGGATCAGCAGCGTGTCGTCCACGATCCGCTCCCCGCGATCGCTCACTTCGGCGATGGCGTCGCCCGCCAGGCGCAGGCCGAAGCACCGCGTCAGTCCGTTCTCCCAGTCGGCCTGGGTCATCTCGCGGCCGTCCGGCCGGAACCAGGTCAGGTCCTTGACGTCGGAGTAGATCGCCCGCCCGTAGAAGAAGAGCCGGCGGCGCAGCACCGGGTGGTGGCGGCGCAGCCGGATCAGGAAGCGCGTGAAGGCCATCAGCGTCTTGCGACGGCCGTCCAGCTGCCAGTCGTGCCAGGAGATCTCGTTGTCCTGGCAGTAGGCGTTGTTGTTGCCCTGCTGCGTGCGGCCCATCTCGTCGCCGCCGCAGATCATGGGCACACCCTGCGAGAGGAGCAGCGTGGCCAGGAGATTCCGCTTCTGCCGCTCGCGCAGCTCGACGATCTTGACGTCGTCGGTGGGGCCCTCGACGCCGTGGTTCCAGGCGATGTTGTGGTCGCTGCCGTCGCGATTGTCCTCGCCGTTGGCCTCGTTGTGCTTGTCGTTGTACGACACGAGGTCGTGCAGCGTGAAGCCGTCGTGGGCCGTCACGAAGTTGATCGACGCGTAGGGGCGCCGCCCGCCGCGGCCATAGAGGTCGCTGGAGCCCGTCAGGCGATGGCCCATGCTGCCCGCCTGCCCTTCGTCGCCCTTCCAGAAGGCGCGGGTGGTGTCGCGATAGATGCCGTTCCACTCCGCCCATTTCTCGGGGAAGTTGCCGACCTGGTAGCCCCCCTCGCCCAGGTCCCACGGCTCGGCGATGAGCTTCACCTGGGAGATGACCGGGTCCTGATGGATGATGTCGAAGAACGAGCCCAGCCGATCGACGTCGTGCAGCTCGCGCGCGAGCGCGGAGGCCAGGTCGAAGCGGAACCCGTCGACGTGCATCTCCTGGATCCAGTAGCGCAGGCTGTCCATGATGAGCTGCAGCGTGCGCGGGTGCGTCATGTTCAGCGTGTTGCCGCACCCCGTGTAGTCCATGTAGTAGCGCTTGTCGTCGGTCAGCCGGTAGTAGGCGGCGTTGTCGATGCCGCGGAAACAGAGCGTCGGCCCGAGCTGGTTACCCTCGGCGGTGTGGTTGTAGACGACGTCGAGGATGACCTCGATGCCTTCCTCGTGCAGCGTCTTCACCATCGTCTTGAACTCGTTGACCTGGGCCGCGTACCGCCGCGCGGAGGCGTAGCGGACATCGGGCGCGAAGAAGCCGATCGAGTTGTAGCCCCAGTAGTTGGTGAGCCCGCGCTCGACCAGGTACTTGTCGGCGACGAACTGCTGGACCGGCAGCAGCTCGACCGCGGTCACGCCGAGGTTCTTGAGGTGACGGAGCGCGGCCGGTGACACGAAGCCCGCGTAGGTGCCGCGCAGGTGCTTGGGCACGTCGGGATGCCGCGCGGTGAAGCCCTTGACGTGGACCTCGTAGATGACGGTCTGGCTCCAGGGCGTCCGCAGCTGGCGATCGCCACCCCACGTGAAGGCCGTGTCCACCACCATCGACTTCGGCATGTTGGGCGCGCTGTCGCGTCCGTCCATCTGCAGGTCGGCGTTCGGGTGGCCGATCTCGTACGCGAACAGCGCGTCGTCCCACCGGACGGTGCCGTCGATCGCCCGCGCGTAGGGGTCGAGCAGCAGCTTGGAGGCATTGAACCGGTGGCCGGCGCCGGGGTCCCACGGCCCCTGCACCCGGTAGCCGTAGCGCATGCCCGGCCGCGCCTCCGGCAGGTGCACGTGCCAGACGTGCTCGGTCTGCTCGGTGATGGGGACCCGCGTCTCGCGGTTGTCGTCGAAGAGGCACAGCTCCACGGCGGTCGCGTGCTGCGCGAAGAGGGCGAAGTTCACGCCGGAGCCGTCCCAGGTGGCGCCGAGAGGATAGGGCCGTCCGGGGCGGGTACGAACCGGATCCGACCAGGGTCGTGGGGTCACGGCCCCGAAGGATTGCTAGTTCGGTGCCAGGGGGTTAGTTCAATCGGGCGCGCAGCGAGTGCAGCGCCTTCGCGGCGCCCGGGTCGCCGGGCGCGGCGCGCACGCCGGCCTCGAACTCACGCAGGGCGTCCCACCACTTGCCCTGCTTGAGATAGATACGGCCGAGGTTCATGTGGGGAAACTGTCGCGGCTCATACCGCCGCGCGTGCTTGGCCTTCTCGAGCCACGGAATCGCCTCGTCGAGCTTGTCCTGCTGCATCAGGTAGACGCCGATGTCGTTGTACGGATTGCCGAAGTCGGGATCCAGCTCGATCGCCCGGAAGCACTCCTGGGTCGCCTCGTCGAGGCGCCCCTGGAACGAATACGTCCAGCCCAGGAACGTGTGCGCCTCGGCCGTGGGGCACACCCGGATCGACTCCTGGTAGAGGGCCACGGCCCGGTCGAGGTCGCCCTTCATCTGGTGCTGGTACGCCTCGCGCCACAGGTCGATGGCGCGGCCGAGGTTCTCCGGAGGCGGCGAGGACACGGCTCAACCGCCCGGGGCGGGGCTCGGATCGGCCGGCGCGATGTCGCCCATGTCGGGCTCGAGCGCAAGCGTGTCAGCAATCTTCGTATACGAGGAAAACATCTGCGTGACCCCGAGCACCTCGAACACCCCACGCTCGGTGACGCCGAGGCGGCGCATCTCGGCCAGGTGGAAGGCGCTGCCGAACGGCGACCGGCTGGTGAGGGACACGGCGAAGGCCAGCGCCGCCTTGAGCCGCCGGGGCAGCCGATTGTCGGCGAAGGCGTGGCGGGTGGCGGCCCACACGTCGGCCAGATAGCCCGCGTCATGGGCGATCAGCCGGAAGGGGGCCGGAACCTCGGCGGCGCCACCGAAGAACGCCAGGATCTCGTCGAAGACGGCGCGCACCTCGGCGGCGGCCGTCGCCGGCGTCACGGGCGTGAGCCCGGCGGCGCCCAGGCCGTCGGCGGCCACGTTGAGGGCGTTGGTGATGCCCACGACCTGCGCGGCCTCGTACCAGAGGGCGTCACCGGCCATCCCCTGCAGCTTCCCGGCTGCAGTGTGCGCGGTGACTCAGTAATGGCAGGCGTTGACGCCGCTGACGACCGCCGCCACCATCTCCTTCTCGCCGCGGCTGAACTCGCCCGGGGCCATCGCACGCTTCATGGCCCGGCCGTGGGGCGCGCCGAAGCCCGGATCCCACGCCATCACCCGGCTCATCGCCGGCGGCTCCTTGAAGTCGTGGTTGAACCACTCCCGGCTGAGCTCGAACATCTTCCGGACCGCTGCCGGGTACTCGGACGCGCCGCGCAGGCGGACCGTCGGCATCGCTAGCGCCGGGCGCGCCCTCGCCGGGCCCGCGGCTTGGCCGCGCGCGCCCGGGCGGCTTTCCGCTCGGGGATGACGGCGGTGGCCTCGATCTCGATCAGGTAATCGTCGCGAACCAGCCGGGAGATCTCCACCAGCGTGCTGGCCGGCCGATGCGCGCCGAAGTACTCCTTGCGCACCGTGTTGACCTTCTCGCGATCGTTGATGTTGCGCAGGAAGACCGTCACCTTGCAGATGTCGGCGAAGGTGGCGCCGGCGGCGGTCAGGCAGCGCTTGATGTTCTCGTGCACCTGGCGGGTCTGGGCCACGACGTCGTTGCCCCCGACCACGCGTCCGGCCCCGTCGGTGGCCACGCAGCCGGAGACGAACACGATTCGTCCGGCTCGCACGACGTGGGTGAAGTGGCTGACCGGCTCGGACATACCGGGGACCATGAATTCCTCACGATGAGCGCTCACGAACGTCCTCCGCGATAGGTGGGCGAGACGTCAGCCTTCCTTTTCCTGTTCTTGCTTCTCGAGCACGCGCGCGACCGCCCGGCCCTTGCCCGGCTCGGGGTCCTTGACGACGCCGTAGGCCTGACGCCCCTCGTGATCCTCGGGAAGGTACTCGGTGATCGGCACGCCGTCCTTGGTGACGAACAGCAGGCAGTGGCAGTACTTGTACTTCTGCATCTCCTCGCAGGCGCAGATCCACCGGCGCAGCTTGGCCTCTTCCTTCGGATCCGGATAGAAGTTGCAGGGACACAGCGGACGGCCGACCTCCTCGATGTGGCGAGCGAGACCTTCGACGACCGTCTCGGTCACGGTCACGTCAGGATGCAGCGACGTTCCCGATTTTTCAGCGAACTTGCGGGCGTACGCCCACATCTTGTCGATGTTCGCCTGTGACGGCATGGCGATCCTTTCTGGCTACCCGGCCAGCGCGGCGTCGATGGCCGTCGGGTTGAATCCGGTCAGTCGCTTGTCACCGATCAGAATCACGGGCAGCGAGGTCAGGCCGAGCTCCATCAGCTCCTGCCGGGCCGTCGGATCCTTGCCCACGTTGCGCTCCGTGAACGGCACGCCCTTGCGCGACAGATACTCTGTCGCCCGATGGCAGGGCCCTCAGCCGACGTTGGTGTAGACGGTGATCGGCGGCGTCATGCGGTCTCCTCTCTGGCGGATTGTAACCGATTCGTCGGACCCCGGCTCATCGAGCGCCGGACAGATCCATCGCGCGCTGCCCCTCGGCGGCCGCGAGATTGTCCAGGCGCGTCTTGCTGTACACGTCGGCCAGCAGCACGTGCAGCGTCGGCTCCTCCGGATTCGCCGCGATGGTCTGCAGCAGCTCGCGCCGGGCGTCGGCGCGGAAGCCTTCGCGCATGAGCGCGGCCGCTCTCAGCAGGGCCGCGGTCACGGCGGGATAGCCGGCCGCGTCCACCGCAGCCACGGCTGCCGTCGCCTGCGCCACGGCCTCCGGTGTTGCGACGTCGAACGTCACGTGGTGGATTCCGTGGGCATCGCTGTCGACCTGCCAGCGGTACCGCCCCGGGACCAGCCGGAGCTCGCTCGCGGCCGGCGCGAGCATCCGCGCCTCCACGTTCTTCTTCTCCCACAGCACGCCGCCGTCCCCGGTGAGGACCCGGACCGTGTAACGCTCCGCCTCGGGTCCCGCCCACTCCAGGCCGATCGCATCGGCGGCGACGAGCGTCTCGCGGGGGGCCAGCAGGACGACGGGCGAGAAGTCGCGCGGCGAGCGCGTGCTGAGTCCCACCCGCGGCTCGCGGGGCGTCGCCTGGAGGAACCCGACGGCGGCCTTGATGCGCTCGCCCAGACCGGGCTGCGCCGGCGCGGCCGCCACGAACGGTGAGTTGGCCGAGGTGACGATCGCGCTGCGCTGGCTGGCCGCGAAGATCAGCACGGCCCGGCCGGCGCCGGAGGCGCGCAGCTGGTCCCCCTCGGAGATGGACAGCAACGGCTTGGCGGGCTCCCACTGCCCGCCCCCCGACGGCTTGACCTCGACCTGGCCGTTCTGGAGGTGGAGCTCGGTCACCACGCCGATCGGCGGGGCGGCGCCCGCCGGCGCCGCTGTCAGGAGGACCACCGCCGCCAGCAGCGCCGCGGCGCGCCGACGCGCGCCCGTTACTCGCGATCGAGCTTGACGAAGGCCCATCCGTACGTCTTGAGATCCTCGTCGGCCCGATTGAGGACGCGGCGCTCGGACGGCGGTCCGCTGCCGCCGCCGTGGCGCTTCTTCTCCTCGCGGCGGTCCATGATGATCTCGATCTCCTCGAGCGCGCCCAGGGAGCGGACCAGGTGCTCGTAGAGGCGCTCGTTACCGCGGGCCACGATGAACCGGTATCGCCTCATGCCGATCAGCCTACCAGGGGAGGATCGCGGGCCGGTGGTCTTTCAGGCGCTCGGTGACGACCAGCACGGGCTCGATGCCGTACAGACGGCGCGCGTTCTCGCCGAGCAGCCGTCTCTGCGTGGCCTCGGGAACGTTGTGCTTGGCCATCAGCTCCATCGCCTCCCAGGCGTCCTCGGCGTCGTGATGCGGGTAGTCCGAGGACCACAGGCCCACCGCATCGAACTGGTCCCACAGCCGGTAGACGTTCTCCTCGTCGCCCTCGAAGGCGATGAAGCAGCGGCGATAGAACGTCTCGAACGGATCGGCCACCTTGGGTCCGCGCTGGAAGGCGTAGAGGTCGAGGAAGTTGCGGCTGCGGGCCAGCACCAGCGGCAGCCAGGTGGCGTTGGATTCGAGCACCGCGCACTTCAGGCGCGGGAATTTCTCGAGCCAGCCGGTCATCAGCACGCTGGTGAGCCAGGTCATCGCCTCGAAGATGAACCCGAGGGACTCGGAGGCGTCGATGGTGGGCTCCATGCTGAACACGATGTTGCTGACGAACTGGCCGGGCGAGTACACCACCGGCTCGTCGGTGAAGAGCAGCCCGTTGCCGGTGCCGCGCGTGCGCGCGATGCGCTCGGCCCACTCGGCCGTCAAGGCCTCGCGGGAGGGGAACGTGTGCATGGCCAGCACGACATCGAGCGCCTCGAACTCGCGCCACAGCGGATCGAACTCCGGCAGCGTCGGGTAGCGGCCGTTGGAGAAGCACGGGCGGACGGCGGCGGCCTTGAAGCCCTTCCTGGCGACCCGGCGCAGCTCGGCGATCGAATCCTCCACCGACTGGATCGGCAGCATCGCGCACGGGAACAGTCGGCGGCGATCGGCGCTCGCGTAGTCGTCCACCCAGTCGTTGTAGGCCGTGGCCAGGATCGTGGCCGCCCTCGGGTCACGCACCAGCGGCAGGCGCACGAACCACGACGGGAACAGCATCACCTGGTCGACGCCGAGCGCATCCATGTCGCGCAGGCGCGCGTGCGGATCGCGGCAGCCCGCCAGCCGGCCGAACTTCGCCTTCCACGCCTCGGTCCCCGGCGTGAGCGCGCCCACCTCCCGCTTGGACCAGCCGGGCCAGCCGACCTCCGCCGCGTTCGAGCGCTCGCGCGAGGCCGGCACCGCGCGGCCGTTGATCAGCAGCACGTCGGTGTCGGTGTGGAAGTGGAACTGGGTCTTGACCCAGGCACGCACGTCTCGCGGCACGTACTCGTCCCAGATGGCGGGCGGCTCCACGATGTGACTGTCGCAGTCGAAGATCGGAAACGTCTTCGCCGTCATGCGCGGTCCTCCTTCACGACCTTGGCATCACACGGGCAGCCGCGGCTCGCCCGGCGTCGGCTCCACGTCGAACGCGTTCAGCGCGCAGGCGATCATCGCGTAGTAGCCGACGACCGCGGTGAGATCGACCAGGCCCTCCAGGCCGAAGCGCGCCTGGAGCGCCGCGAAGTCCTTGTCGCTCACGCGGTGCTCGCGAATCAGCGCGTTGGCGTACCCCCACACCTGCGTTTCCTCCGCCGTGAAACCCGCCGGCGCCTTCCGCTCGCGGATGGCCGTGATGACCTCTTCGCGCACCCCGGCGTTGCGCGCGAGCACGGCATGCGCCGCCCACTCGTACTGGGCGTCGAGCGCGCGGGCCACCGTGATGATGGCAATCTCGCGCACCGTCTGCGGCAGCGGGCCGTCGAAGCGCACGTAGTGGCCGGCGGAGGCTACGCGGTGGGCCAGCTCGGGGCTGTGCAGCAGTGCGGCGAACGGACCCGCCACGCGCCCGCGGCTCTGGCTGATCGCGTCCCACGCCGCCTGCTGCGCCGGCGTGGCCGTGTCACGCTCCACCAGCGGCACGCGTGCCCGCGCCACCGCCGGTCCCGCTTTTTGGGTAGGGGCACCCTCGGAGGGTTCCCCTCTTCCCGCTTTTTGGGTAGGGGCACCCTCGGAGGGTTCCCCTCTTCCCCTCCTATTTGGCATAGCCAGCGTTCCGGAGGGCGCCGGTGATCTCGTCGAGGATGCCCGGGTCGTCGATCGTGGCCGGCGCCGTGTACGCCTGGCTGTCGGCGATCTTCTTCATGGTGCCGCGCAGGATCTTGCCCGAGCGCGTCTTGGGCAGACGCTTGACCACGAGCGCGGTCTTGAAGGCGGCGACCGGGCCGATCTGCTGGCGAATGCGCTCGACCAGCTCCTTCGTCAGCTCGGCGTCGCCCTTGGTGACACCGGCCTTGGTGACCACGAAGCCCAGCGGCACCTCGCCCTTGATGTCGTCGGCCACGCCGACCACCGCGCATTCGGCGACGTCGGGATGTCCGGCCAGCACCTCCTCCATGGCCCCCGTCGACAGACGATGGCCGGCGACATTGATGATGTCGTCGACGCGACTCATGATGTAGAGGTAGCCGTCCTCGTCGCGATAGCCGGCGTCCCCGGTGAGATAGAAGCCCGGGTGCTTGGTGAGATAGGACTTCTCGAAGCCGGCGTCGTTGTGCCAGAGCGTCGGCAGGCAGCCGGGTGGCAGCGGCAGCTTCACGGCGATGGAGCCGATCTGCCCGGCCGGCATCTCGGCGTTCTCCTCGCTCAGCACGCGGATGTCGTAGCCCGCCACGGCCTTCGTCGGCGAGCCGGGCTTCACCGGCAGCATGCCGAGCCCCACGCAGTTCGCCGCCATCGGCCAGCCGGTTTCCGTCTGCCACCAGTGGTCCACCACGGGCACCTGCAGGCGCTCGCGCGCCCACAGGAGCGTGTCGGGATCGCAGCGCTCGCCCGCCAGGAACAGCGTGCGGAAGTTGCGCAGATCGTGCTTCTTCATGTACTCGCCCTGCGGATCTTCCTTCTTGATGGCACGGAAGGCCGTCGGCGCGGTGAAGAGCGCGTTGACGCCGTGCTGGGCGATCAGACGCCAGAAGGCGCCCGGATCGGGCGTGCCGACGGGCTTGCCCTCGTAGAGGATGGTCGTGCAGCCCATGAGCAGCGGCGCGTAGACGATGTAGGAGTGCCCGACGACCCAGCCGATGTCGGACGCCGCCCAGTAACACTCGCCCGCGCCCATGCCGTACACGGCGTGCATCGACCACTTGAGCGCCACCGCGTGCCCCCCGTTGTCCCGCACGACGCCCTTGGGAATGCCGGTGGTGCCCGAGGTGTAGAGGATGTAGAGCGGATCGGTGGCCGCCACCGGCACGCACTCTGCGGCCGGCGCCCCGCTCACGAAGTCGTTCCAGTCGAGGTCCCGCCCCTTCACGAGCGACGCGGCCTCCTGCGGGCGCTGCACGATCACGCAGCGCTCGACCTTGTGGCTCGCCATGGCGATGGCGCCGTCGAGCAGCGGCTTGTAGGGGATGACGCGGTTCACCTCGATGCCGCACGAGGCGGACACGATCAGCTTCGGCTTGGCGTCGTCGATGCGCTTGGCCAGCTCGTTGGACGCGAAGCCACCGAACACGACGGAGTGGATGGCGCCGATGCGGGCGCAGGCCAGCATGGCCATGATCGCCTCCGGCACCATCGGCATGTAGATGATGACCCGGTCGCCCTTGCCGATCCCCTGCCGCGCCAGCGCGCCGGCCACGCGCGCGACGTCATCACGCAGCTGGGCGTACGTGAAAATCTTCGTGGTGCTGGTGACGGGGCTGTCGTACACGAGCGCGCGCTGCTTGCCGCGCCCGCGGTCGACGTGCAGGTCGAGCGCGTTGTAGCAGGTGTTCAGCAGGCCGCCGGGAAACCAGCGGTAGTACGGGGGACGGCTGCCGTCGAACACGCGGTCCCAGCGCTTGTCCCAGTACAGGTCCTCGGCCGCCGACGCCCAGAAGCCCTCCGGGTCGCGCAGCGAGCGCGCGTAGCTCTCGTCGTACTGGCTCCTCATCCGTTCCCTCGCTCGAGCCGTCCGCTGGCGGTGCCGACCGCGGTCTTCTCACCGTCCTGGTTCTCGCACCAGACCTCGACCACGACGCGCGTGCCGTCGGCCTCGGCGCGCCACTCCTTCACCACGCCGTGCACCGTGAGCCGGTCCCCGGCATACACGGGCTTGATGAAGACCATGGACATCGTGCCGCCCTTGACGAAGCCCGCGCCGAGGAAGCGCGTCATCAGCTCCGAGACGTAGGCGGTGGACATCATGGCCTGCGCCAGCGGCGCGCGGAAACCCTTCCTCCGCGCCCACGCCTCGTCGGTGTGGATCGAGTGGGGCTTGACGCCCGAGTAGACGTCGATCTTGCGCTGCGAGATCTCCTTGGCGAGCGTGGGGAGCGCGAGCCCTGGCGTGGCGGTGGTCGGCGCGAGCGTGCTCATGGCGTCCTCTCAGTCCCGGAACAGCATCTGGGTGAAGCGGCCGCGCACGAGGACGGTGCCGTCCTCGGCCTCGGTCACGTACTCGGTGACCATGTAGGGCTTGCCGCGCCGCTCGTACTTGTCGATCACCGTGCCCCGCGAGCGCGCACGCACGCCCGGACGGATGGGCTCCATGAACTCGAACTCCATCTTGGCGTGCAGCCCGGCGCGCACGATGTACTTGCTGTGCCGCAGCGCCAGCGCCTGGTTGGCCAGGATGGTCGGGTGCGCGATCGGACCGCCGAACGGCGAGTCCTCGGTGAACCACGGGTGATGGTCGTCGACGGCGAACGCGTACGCCTCCACGTCTTCCGGTGTGATGAGCTTCGTGTCGGACACGAACGTCTCGCCGACCTGCAGCGCCTCGTATTTGAGCTCGGGGAATCGATCCATGACGCCTCCACGTGGCCCTCTGCGGCCGGGCCTGATGGTGAACGCTGACGCTCCCGCCGTCAACTGGACATGGGGGCCTCGAAATGGCCCCCAAACCCCCATACGTTCGCGGCGCCCCGGCGGAGCCGTGGCGCCGCTCTAGACCGGCACACGGTTCGCAGCGCCGCGGCGAGCCGTGGGGCTGCTCAGCCGTAGCGCGCTTCGGGAATCCGTATTACACCGGGGAGGAGAGGAGGTCGAAGTATGGCGAGCACGAAGCAGCGGCAGGCGGCGCGGCGGAACATCAAGAAGGCGGCGGCCAGCGCCAAGCGCAAGCAGACGCTCAAGCACTTGCCCAAGCGCACGCGGCAGGCGCTCGGCAAGGAGGCGGCGAAGGCGCGGCGGCGGGCGGCGTAACCCCTAGGGCGCGGCGGTCAGCCACGGCGCCGCGGCGCGGTGGCCCTGCTCGTACGCGGCGATCTGGGACTCGTAGCCGAGTGTGAGGCCGATGTCGTCCTGGCCGCTGAGCAGCATCTGCTTGCGGAAGGGATCGATCTCGAACCGGTGGACGGCGCCATCGGGCGCCGTCACCGTCTGCGCCTCCAGGTCGAGCGTGAGCACGGCGCCCGGCCGCGCGTGGAGCTGGCGGCGGAGGTCGGCCACGACGGCCGCCGGCAGGATGACAGCGAGCACGCCGTTCTTGCCGCAGTTCTGGTGGAAGATGTCGCCCAGGCTCGGCGCGATCACCGCGCGAATACCGTAGGCGGCCAGCGCCCACACGGCCGCCTCACGCGAGGAGCCGCAGCCGAAGTTCTCGGCGGTCACCACGATCCTCGCCTCGCGGAAGCCGGGCTGGTTCAGCACGAACTCGGGACGCTCGGCGCCGGCGGCATCGAAGCGCACGTCGTGGAACAGATAGGTATCGTATCCGGCCGAGCCCTGCGGCTTGCGCAGAAAGCGCGCCGGAATCACGCGGTCGGTATCGACGTTCGGCAGATCGATCGGCACCCCCGGCGCCGTGAGGCGCGTGAAGGGCGCCGGCATCAGGCCAGCTCCCGGACGTCGGTGAGCCGGCCGGTGACGGCAGCGGCCGCCGCCATGGCGGGCGACATCAGATGGGTCCGTGCGCCCTTGCCCTGGCGTCCCTCGAAGTTGCGGTTCGACGTGGAGGCCACGCGCTCGCGCTCCCCCGCCGTCTCCCCGTTCATGCCGACGCACATCGAGCAGCCGGCCTCGCGCCAGTCGAAGCCCGCCTCGCGAAAGATTCGATCGAGCCCCTCGCGCTCGGCGGCTTCCTTGACCAGGCCGGAGCCCGGCACGATCCAGGCCGGCACCACCGCGCGGCGTCCCTTCGCGACGGCCGCCGCCGCGCGAAGATCCTCCAGCCGGCTGTTGGTGCACGAGCCGATGAACACGCGATCGACCGTCACCGCGGTCAGCGGCATGCCGCCCGTGAGCCCCATGTAGGCCAGCGCGCGCTCGAGGCCGGCGCGGCGAGCGGGCTCGACCGCGGCGGGATCGGGCACGCGCCCGGTGATCGGCAGCGCGTCCTGGGGGCTGGTGCCCCACGTCACCGTCGGCGCGATCGCCGCGCCGTCGAGGCGCACCTCGCGATCGAACGTCGCGTCGACGTCGCTGGGCAGCGTCTTCCAGTAGGCGCGGGCGCGCTCCCATGCCGCGCCGGCGGGCGCGAACGGACGCCCCTGCACGTACGCGTACGTCGTGTCATCGGGCGCCACCATGCCGCAGCGCGCGCCGGCCTCGATCGACATGTTGCAGACGGTCATGCGCTCGGCCATGGACATGGAGCGAAAGACCGCGCCCGCGTACTCGAGCGCATGCCCCACACCGCCGGCGGCGCTGATGTGGGCGATGATCGCCAGGATCACGTCCTTGGCGCCGACGCCGGCGCCGAGCCGGCCGTCCACCGTGATGCGCATGGTCTTCGGCTTGCGCTGCCAGAGCGTCTGGGTGGCCAGCACGTGCTCGACCTCGGACGATCCGATACCGAAGGCGAGCGCGCCGAGCGCGCCGTGGGTGGCGGTGTGGCTGTCGCCGCACACCAGCAGCATGCCGGGCAGCGTGAGCCCCTGCTCCGGACCGATCACGTGCACGATGCCGCGGCGCGCGTCGCCCTGGCCGAACAGCACGATGCCTTGCTGCCTGGTGTGCGCGTCCAGGATCTCGATCATGTTGCGGATCTCGGCGTCGGGCGCGGGCGCCCCGGGCGAGGTCTGCACGTAGTGGTCCGCGGTGGCGAACGAGAGATCCGGGCGGCGCACGCGGCGGCCCGTCTTGGCCAGCCGCAGGAACGCCGGCGTCGAGCCCTCGTGGAGCAGATGGCGGTCGATGTAGAGCAGCGTCTGCCCGCCCGGCCCCTCGGCCACGACGTGGCGCGCCCAGATCTTCTCGAACATCGTGCGGGCCATGACTGCCGTGAAGATTACTGGCTTGCGCCCCTCGGCTCAAGCCGCTGCCAGCGGCGCAGCGCCACCAGCGCCCACACGGCCTCGACGATGCCGAACGGCCACGCGCCCTGCAGAAAGCCATAGAGCGAGGCGAGCACGCACGCGGCGGCGAACGCGAGCACGAACCAGTGGCTGCGGGCTTCGAGGGCGTAGCAGACGAGCATCGCCGTGACGGCGGCGAGACCGAACAGCGTGAGGCCGTCCAGGCTCAGGCCTGGCCGGTCAGACGATCGATGCCGGTGACGCGGCGGTAGGCGACGGCATTCTGACCGTCGGCCTGATCGAGGATGAGGCCGTCGTCGCTCACCTCGGAGATCACGCCGACGAGCGGCTCACGGCTGTTGGCGACGGAGATCGACACGCGCTTGCCCACGTGGGCAGCGGCCTCGCGCTTCCACAGGCC
>JBKPRI010000334.1:0-5971 GCA_046734515.1 Candidatus Methylomirabilota bacterium
CCAGAACGTCGACGTCGTCGAGCTCCACGACTGCTTCACGATCGCGGAGATCGTGGCCACCGAGGGGCTCGGCCTCTTCGAGGCCGGCATGGGCGGCGTGGCCGCCGAGAAGGGCTGGACCAGCGTGGGCGGCAAGATGCCGGTGAATCCCTCGGGCGGGCTCAAGGCCAAGGGCCATCCGATCGGCGCCACCGGCGCCGCGCAGATCGCCGAGATCGTCACCCAGCTGCGCCACGACGCCGGCGAACGCCAGGTGGATGGCGCGCGCGTCGGACTCACCCACACGCTCGGCGGCAATACCGCCACCGTGCTCGTCTCGCTGTTCGGGCGTGACTGAGCCCATGCTGACCCAGAAGCAGTTCTTCGAGAAGGCCGGCGCCGGCGAGCTGGCCGCGGTGCGCTGCGGGCGCTGCGGCGCGCTGGCCATCCCGCCGCGCGAGTTCTGCCCGGAGTGCTCGGAGCGCGCCTGGGAGCCGACGACGCTCTCCGGCGAGGGCACCATCGCCAGCTACACGGTGATCCGCGTGGCGCCGCGCGGGCGCGCCGACGAGGTGCCGTATGCGATCGCCGCCGTGCAGATGAAGGAAGGCGTGTCGCTGCTCGGCCGCGTCGTCGACGTGCCGTTCGAGGCGCTGAAGATCGGGCTGCCGGTCCGCTTCCGCCCGTTGACGAAGAACGGCCAGACCGCCGTCGGCTTCGGCCCGAGCTCTCAGACGCCGAGGTAGGCGCGGCGCAGCGACTCGTCGGCGTCGAGGGCGGCGATCGAGCCCTCGAACTTGATCTCCCCCCTGTCGATCACGTACGCGCGATCGGCCAGCCGCCGGGCGAACTTCAGATTCTGCTCGGAGAGCAGGATGGTCAGCCCCTCGCGCTTCAGCGCGGCAATGGCGTCGCCCAGGCGCCGCACGATCACGGGCGCGAGGCCCTCGGACGGCTCGTCGAGCAGCAGCAGCTTCGGATCGGTCACGAGCGTGCGCGCGATCGTCAGCATCTGCTGCTCGCCGCCGGAGAGGCTGCCTCCGCGCCGCTCGGCCAGCGGGCGCAGCCCGGGGAACAGCTCGAACAGACGCGCCACCGGCCAGCGGCTGCCCGGGCGCTCGCCCACCATGAGATTTTCCCGCACGCTGAGGTCGGCGAAGATGCGCCGGTCCTCGGGCACGTAGCCGAGCCCGTGGCGGCTGATCACGTGCGTCGGCAGCCCCGTCAGCGTCTCGCCGGCGAACTGCACCACGCCGCCGGTGACGCGCACCAGGCCCATGAGGGCCTTCAGCGTGGTGGACTTGCCGGCCCCGTTGCGCCCGAGCAGCGAGACGACCTCGCCCTCGCGCGCGCTGAGGCTCACGCCGTGCAGCACGTGGCTGCGGCCGTAGACCGCGTGCAGGCCGCGCACCTCGAGCATCAGCCGTCCTCGCCGAGGTAGACGGCCTGCACCTGCCGGTTCTCGCGCACCGCCGCCGGCAGGCCGTCGGCGATCACGCTGCCCTCGTGCAGGACCACGATGCGGTCGGCGGCCGCGAACACGACGTCCATGTCGTGCTCGGTGAACAGCACGGTCAGGCGGCGCTCGCGCGCGATGCTCACCGCCAGCGCCATCAGGCTCACCCGCTCGGCAGCCGCCATACCGGCGGTGGGCTCGTCGAGCAGCAGCAGCGTCGGCTCGCCGGCCAGCGCGATGGCCAGCTCCAGCTTCTTGAGATCGCCGTAGGCGAGCTCGCCCGCCGTCCGGCCGGCGTGCTCGGCAAGACCGACCTCCGTGAGCAGGGCGCGGGCGTGCACGGCCTCCAGACGCGCAGCCGGCGTGAGCAGCGCGCCGGTGCGGCGCAGGTGACTCAGCCGCGCCACCTGCACGTTCTCCAGCGCCGTGAGCGCGGCGAAGGTGGCGGTGATCTGGAACGTGCGCCCGACGCCGCGGCGGGCGATCGCATGCGGCGGCAGCCCGACGAGCGGCCGGCCGTCGAACTCGACGGTGCCCGCGTCCGGACGCAGCTGGCCGGCCAGGATGTTGAAGAGCGTGGACTTGCCGGCGCCGTTGGGCCCGATGAGGGCGCGGATCTCGCCGCGGGCCAGCGTGAGGCTCACGCCGGCCACGGCTACCACGCCGCCGAACGACTTGCGCAGTCTCTCGACGCGCAGCACGGCGGGCTCAGCCACGGCGGCGCTCGGCGAGCAGCCCGACGAGGCCGCGCGGGAACGCCACCACCAGCACGATCAGGATGGCGCCCACGACGAGCTGCCAGTACTCCGTGTACTTCGTGACGAGCGTGTCGAGCAGCGTGTAGAGCGCCGCGCCGATGGGCGCGCCCGCCAGCGCGCCCACGCCGCCCAGCAGCACCATCACCAGCGGCTGCACGGAGGTCGCCACCGTCAGGGAGTTGGGGAACACGCTGCCCTTGAGGAACACGAAGGTGGCGCCGGCCAGTCCGCCCAGGAAGCCCGCGAGCACGAAGGCCCGCCACTGGTGGAGGCGGACATCGATGCCGCTGGCCTCGGCGCGCCGCGCGTGATCGCGGATCGCCCGCAGCGTGAGCCCGAAGGGCGCACGGCCGGCCGCGGCCAGGAGCGCGATGCCGCCGGCGCACGTCACCAGCGCGAGATAGTAGTAGCGCACCGGATCTGACAGCCAGCGCGGCGGCCACACGCCGAGCACGCCGTTGTCGCCGCCGGTGACGTCGTACCACTGGTGCACGATCGCGTAGGCGATCTGGCAGAAGGCCAGGGTCAGCATCGCGAAGTAGATGCTGGTGAGCCGCACCGCGAAGAAGCCGATGAGCGCCGAGCCGAGCGCGGCCGCCACCGGCGCCGCCGCGAACGCCAGCAGCATCGGCGCCCTGGCGCCCTGCACCAGCAGCGCCGCCGCGTAGGCGCCGAGGCCGAAGGTGACGGCGTGCCCGAACGAGACCATGCCGCCGGTGCCCATGAGCAGGTGGAGGCTGGCCGCGAACAGCGCGTAGACGAGGATCTCCACGAGGACCAGCACCCAGAAGCGCGGCAGCACCGCCGGCGCTACCAGCAACAGCGCGAGGGCGGCGAGCGCCCAGCGCCGGCGCAGCGTGATCTCCGCCGCGGGCGCGCCGGTGGGCCCGCGAAGCTGGGTCTCGGGGCGGCCGAGCAGGCCCCACGGCCGGGCGATGAGCACGACCGCCATGACGACGAACGTCATCACGAGCGAGGCCTGCGGCAGCCAGAGCACGCCGAGCGCGTCGATCACGCCGATGAGCACCGCGGCCAGCAGCGCGCCCGGCAGCGAGCCCATGCCCCCGATGACGACGACGACGAAGGCCTCGGTGATGATGGTGGTGTCCATCACGTTGGTGAGCGCCTGCCGCGGCACCTGCAGCGCACCGCCGAGGCCGGCCAGCGCCGAGCCGAGCACGAACACCGAGGTGAAGAGGAGGCGCTGATCGACGCCGAGGGCCGCGACCATCTCGCGATCGAGCGTGGCGGCGCGAATGAGCACGCCCCAGCGCGTGCGGTGGAAGAGCCACCACAGCGCGAACGCGGCGATCAGTCCCACGGCGATGAGGGCGAGGTCGTAGGACGGAAAGAGCTGGCCCAGGATCCGCACCGAGCCCGCCAGCCCCGGCGCCGGCGGTCCCGTCTTGTTCTCGCGTCCCCACACGAGGGCCACGACGTCGGAGACCACCAGCACCAGCGCGAACGTCGCCAGCAGCTGATACAGCTCGGGCGCCCGGTAGACGCGGCGCAGCAGCGTGACCTCCACGACGAACCCGATGAGGCCGGTGGCGAGCGCCGCCAGCGCCGCCGCCACGTAGAAGGCCGCCGGCCCCAGCGGGAGGGCTGCGGCCAGCGAGTAGGTCATGTACGCCGCCAGCATGTAGAACGAGCCATGCGCGAAGTTGACGATCCGCGTGACCCCGAAGATCAGCGAGAGCCCGGAGGCGATGAGGAACAGCACCATCGCGTGCGCGAGCCCCGAGAGGAGCTGGAGGAAAATCAGCTCGGGCGCGATGTGCGGGCCCAGGCCTTGCGGATCGACGCGAGGGTGGCCGGGTAGACCACGAAGCGGCGGAACGGCTCGATGGCCGCCATGTAGAGCGGCGTGAAGGCCGAGACGTTCTCCACGTAGATCGCCCAGTACAGGCGGTAGCCGCCGGCGCGCCGGCGGAGCGCCATGCAGCTGAAGGCGTGCACGGTGGCGTTCCGTGCCTCGGCCAGCATCTCGTACGGAAACTCGTAGAGCAGCCGCAGGGGCCCGGAGGCCGAGCCGATCGGCGCGAGCGTGCGCCGGCGCTGGTCGTCGCTCAGCCGGCTCGCGTAGGCCGGCTCGGGCTGCGGGCCGTCCCAGCGGAACACCCGCCCGAGCAGCAGGCGCAGCCCGACGAGCACGCGGACGGCCAGCGGCGGCCGCCGCCGCGTGCCCTCCATCAGCCGCCGGACGTCGGCGATCGTGCGGTCGTCGCCGCCGTCCGGCAGATCCACGACCGAGACGTCCCGCAGCGGGACGCCCTTGAGCAGCGCGTGCGCCTCGAGGTCGAGGGCGAGAAACTCCGCATGCGGGATCCGCATGGGGGCGGCCGCGGCTAGTTGCCGGACCGCATCTTCTTCACCTCGTCATCCGAGGGCAGCACCTTCTCACCGGACACGTACTCGTGGTTGACCATGATGCCGACCCCGCGCTTGGCGTCGACCTTGGTGGTGCCGACCCACGCGCCCATCGTCGACTGCCCGTCGGACGCGCGATAGCTGATCGGCCCGATCGGCGTCTCGACCTTGAGCCCGCGGAACGCCGCGACGAGCTTGTCGGTATCGGTCGAGCCCGCCTTGCGGATCGCCTCGAAGATCGAGAGATACGTGATGTAGCCGACCAGCGAGCCGAGGACCGGGTTGTGGTCGTACTTCTTGGTGAAGCGCGCCACGAAGTCCTTGTGCGCCGCGGCGTCGATGTCGTACCAGGGATAGCCCGTCACCAGCATGCCTTCGGGCGCCTCGGTCTTGAGCGGATCGATGTACTCCGGCTCGCCGAGCAGGATGCCCACCACGAACATCTTCTGGAAGAGCCCGCGCTTCTGCGCCTCGCGCACGAAGGCCAGCCAGTCGCTGCCGAAGAGCGAGACGTAGAGGGCGTCCGGATTCTGGTTGAGGATGGCGGTCACGAACGGCCCGGCCTCGAGCTTGCCGAGCGTGGGCCAGTGCTCGCCGACGACCTGGACGTCCGGCTTGATCTGCTTGAGCCGGTCGCGGAACGTCTCCCACGCGCGCTTGCCGTACTCGTAGTTGGGCCCGATGGTCGCCCACTTCGCGTACTTCATCTTCCCGGCCTTCTCGGCCAGCATGCGGCCCTGCTCGTACGTGTTCGGCCGCACGCGGACGACGTGGTCGTGCCCCTTCGACCACGTGATGGCCTCGGTGAGCGGCTCGGCGGCCACGAAGAGCGTCTGGTTCTGCTTGGCCCAGTCCGAGACCGCGAGGCCGACGTTGGAGAGGAAGGTGCCGGAGACGAGCGCGACCTTCTCGCTCGAGACCAGCTCCTGCGCCTGCTTGACGGCCTCGGCCGGCTGCCCCTTGTCGTCGCGGAAGAGCACCTCGATCTTGCGTCCGAGCACACCGCCCTTGGCGTTGACCTCCTCGACCGCCATCTCCACCGCCTGCTTGTAGGGCCCGGTGAACGGCGCGCCGATGCCGCTGAACGAGTTGATCTCGCCGATCTTGATCGGCGCCTGCGCGGCGGCGCTCGACACGAGCGACAGCGTGAGCAGGCCCATCACCACGGTCACGAACGTCCGACGCCTCATGCGGGCCTCCCGTCCTTGGTGTGGCCGGCGCGCAGCCTCGGCGCGGCGGCCTGTACGGCCTTGACGATGCCATGGTAGCCGGTGCAGCGACAGAGGACGGCCGAGAGCCCCTCGCGCACGTCCGCCTCGGTCGGCTCGGGCTTCACGCGCAGCAGGTCGAGCGCGGTCATGAGCATGCCGGGCGTGCAGAAGCCGCACTGCAGCCCGTGGTGCTCGCG
>JBKPRI010000335.1:0-6440 GCA_046734515.1 Candidatus Methylomirabilota bacterium
GTTCTGTCGGGGGCGCGAAGCCGAGGTTTGGCGAAGTCCTGCGTGAGCCGCTAGAAGATCGAGGCCAACGGACTCGCTGGGCGAGCCCCCCGCTCCCGCCCGCGGCTGCCCCCGACGCCCTGCCGTTTGCGCCGAGTGAGACAGTTGCGGGGGCGGGCGCGCGGCGGTGAGTGCCGCGACTGAGAGTGTCTGCGCCGGGTAGTTCGTGGCGATCGCGAATTCTGACTCGTCGTCCGAGTCTCACTTTGTCTCATCCGCTCTCGGCCGTTCCCTCGCCGCAATTCGGTCCAATGCGTTCAACCTGCTGACCTTCGGTTCACTTCGTTGAATTCCCCGCGTCAGAGCACGAGGGGGGTTTGGGCTTTCCACTCGGGGGGGGGAATTAGAGGGATTGGTGATGTCGAAGGGGCCTGAGAAAAAGATTTCAGGGATAGGCGAGCGAGGGTGGATCGGATATATCTGCGGGCGGTCAACACGCCGCGAGCATCAATCCCCAATTGCTGGAGAGCTCTGAAATGGCGCGAGGACGTGTCGTGGTCATCGAAGACGACATCGACGTGGCGGCCACGCTGCTCGACGAGCTGGTGGGCCGCGATTACGAGGTGATGACGGCAACGACCGCCCAGGAAGGCCTGGAGGTCGTCGAGGCGTGCCAGCCCGACGTCGTGCTGCTCGACATGTCGCTGCCCGGGATGTCGGGACCGGAGCTGCTCGGTATGTTCGGCCGGGTGCACCCGCGACTGCCGGTGATCGTGCTGACCGGCACGGTCGATCCCCGCATCCTCACGCAGATCGCCGAGCGCCGCCCCTTCCACCTGCTGCACAAACCCTACGACGTCGAGGCGCTCGATCGGCTCGTCGCCGCCGCGGCGGACGAGTCGAGGGCGCGGGCGGGACGGTCGGCCGCGTCCTAGTGGTCGCCGTTGGTCCCGCCCGAGATCTCGCGGGCGGGCGCACGGCGCCAGGCGCGCCGCAGACGGTGGCGCCAGGCGCGACGCTCCCCGCGCGAGGCCAGGCGGCGCCAGGGGGCGAGCGACGGGGCGGACAGACGCAGCGCGCGGGCGGCGTCCTCGAAGAGCGAGTAGGCCACGGGCGTCACCAGCAGCGTCAGCAGCAGCGAGAGCGTCTGGCCGCCGATGACGACCACCGCGATGGCGCGGCGCTCTTCGGCGCCGGGGCCGGTGCCCACCCACAGCGGCAGCATGCCGGCCACCAGCGCCAGCGTGGTCATGAGGATGGGACGCAGCCGGTCCCGGTTGCCCTGCATGATCGCCGCGGCGCGCTCCATCCCGTGAGCCCGCAGGTTGTTCATGTGGTCGATCTGGAGGATGGCATTCTTCTTCACGACGCCGAACAGCACCAGGATGCCGAGCGCGGAGTACAGGTTGAGCGTGTTGCCGGTGTACCACAGTGAGAACATCGCGAAGGGCACCGAGAGCGGCAGCGACAGCAAGATCGTGAGCGGGTGGATGAGGCTCTCGAACTGCGAGGCCAGGATCATGTACATGAACGCAAACGACAGCAGGAAGACGAACAGGAACTCGGTGAACGTCTTCTCCATCTCCTTCGCCTTGCCGGTGACGAAGGCGGAGTAGCCGAGCGGCAGGTTCATCCCGGCCACCTCGGCCTTGAGGGCCTCGAGGCGGTCGGCCTGGCCGAAGCCCGCCGTCACGGCGGCGCGCAGGCGCACCTCGCGCTGGCGGTCCGTACGGTCGATGCGGGAGGCCGTGGGCACGCGCTGGATCTGCACCAGGTTGTCCAGGCGCACGAGCCCCCCGCCCGGAGCCAGCCCCACCTGCGCCGGCGCGCCCGTCGCGGGATTGGTAGACGTCGAATCCCGCGACACGTAGAGCCGCGAGATCACCGACAGGTCCCGGCGATTGGCATCGAGCAGCCGCACCCCCACGTCGTAATCGTCGTTGACGTCGTTGTCGTGGAAGCGGGAAACCTGGTCGTCGCCGCCCACCATGAGCCGGAGGGCGGTAGCGATCTGCTCGGTGTCCACACGCAGGTCGGCCGCGCGCGCGCGGTCGATGACCACGCGCAGCTCCGGCTTGTCGAGCTGCATCGTGGTGTCGAGGTCGGCGATGCCGCCGATCTTGCGGGCGCGCGCCTTGAGCGTGTCGCCGTACTCGACGAGCTTCTCGAGGTCGGGTCCGCGCAGCGCGAGGTCGATGTCGAAGCTACCGCCCCCGATGTTGAAGCCGGCGATGTTGCGGGGCTGGGGCCGGTAGCCGTTCGCGAAGAACTTCCGGTACTTCTGGCGCAGCTCGGCGATGATCTCGCGCTGCGAGTAGTTGTTGCGGAATCCGGCCAGCGGCTCGCCGCGCTTGATCCCCGCCCAGATCTTCTCCGGGCTGAGCGTGCGCTCGGTGTGCGGCACCGTGCGCACGTACATGTAGCCCTGGTTCACGCGGCTGAGGAAGCCGCCGCCGGCCGAGGCCAGCGTGAGCGCCACGCCGCGGGTCTCGCGCGCTTCCTTGGCCAGGGCCTGCATGCCCTCGTCCATGGCGGCCAGGCTCAAGCCCTCCGGCCCGAACACCAGCATCTCGAACTCGGACTCGTCCACGTCGCTCGGGATGTACTCCTGCTTCACCGACCGGTAGATGGGGATCGTGGAGGCCAGCACCACCACGCTCACCAGGACGATGACCCAGCGGTGGCGCATCGACCAGGCCAGCATCGCGCTATAGGCGCCGTCGATGTGGCGGTAGAAGCCGGTGCGGGAGGCGGCCTCGTGACCGTCTCCGTGCCCGCCCGCATCCTCCGTGCGCAGCAGCCGGGCACACATCATCGGCGTCAGGGTGAACGACACCAGCAGGCTGACCATGACCGAGACCGCCGCGGTGAGACCGAACTGGTAGAGGAAGCGCCCCGAGATGGACGACATGAACGACACCGGCACGAAGATCACCACGAGCGAGAGCGTGGTGGCCATGACGGCCAGGCCGATGTCGGCGGTGGCCTCGCGGGCCGCCTCGAAGGGCCGCATCTTCTTTTCTTCCACGAACCGGAAGACGTTCTCCAGCACCACGATGGCGTCGTCGATGACGATGCCGACCATCAGCACCAGCGCCAGCATCGTCACGCTGTTGAGCGTGAAGTTCAGCATCCACATCATGCCGAAGGCCGACACCACCGAGGTGGGGATGGCCACCGCGGCGATGAAGGTGGACCGCCACGAGCGCATGAAGGCCAGCACCACCAGCGAGGCCAGGATCGAGCCGAGCACCAGGTGCAGGTTGATCTCGTGCAGCGCCGCGTAGATGTACTTGGACTGGTCGCGGATGATCTCCAGCTTGACGTCCGGCGGCACCTGGCTGGTGAGCCGGGCGAGCGCCTTCTTGACGCCCTCGATGACGGCCACCGTGTTCTCGCCCGACTGCCGGCGGATCTCGAGGATGACGGTCGGCACGCCGTTGAGCCGCGCGGCCGAGCGCTGCTCCTTGGTGCCGTCCTCGGCGTAGCCGATGTCGCGGACGCGGACGGGGGTGCCGGCCAGGTTGGCCACCACGAGGTCATTGAACGCCTTCGGGTCGGCCATGCGGCCCATCGTGCGCAGCGACGCTTCGTTGAGACCCGACGTCACGTTGCCGCCCGGCAGGTCGGCGTTCTGGCGGATCAGCGCGTCGCGCACGCTGGTGATGGGCAGCTGGTAGGCGGCCAGCCGGTCGGCGTCGATCCACACGTTGATGGCGCGCGGCAGGCCGCCCACGACCTTCACCTCGCCCACGCCGGGCGAGCGCTCGAGCTGGGGCCGCGCGATCTTGTCGGCGATCTCCGTCAGCTCGCGCAGCGAGCGGTCACTGGCCAGCGCGACGGTCAGCACCGGCGCCTGGTCGTTGTCGAACTTGGAGATGATGGCCGGCTTGACGTCGCGCGGCAGGTTGCGCTGGGCGATCGAGACCTTGTCGCGCACGTCCTGGGCGGCGACGTCGATGTTCCGGCTCAGCACGAAGGTCACGATGACCAGCGAGTTGCCCGGAGTGGAGATCGAGCGCAGCTCCTGGATGCCCTGGATGGTGTTGATCTGTTCCTCGAGCCGCTGCGTGACCTGGGTCTCGATCTCCTCGGTGGAGGCGCCGGGCAGCTCGACGCGCACGTTCACGGTGGGCAGGTCGACGGCCGGGAAACGATCCACGCCGAGGCGGAAGTACGAGGCGGCGCCGACCACGACCAGCGCCATCACGATCATCGTCGCGAAGACGGGGCGCTTGATGCAGACTTCGGCGAGCTTTTGCACGAGCTAGCGGACGGTGACCGACTGGCCGCCGGTGAGGTTGCCGGGGCTGGCCACCACGGTCTCGCCGCGCTTGAGCCCCTCGAGGATCTCGACGTCGTCGCCCAGGCGGCGCCCGGTCGTCACCCGCACCTCGGCGGTCTTGCCCTGGCGGACGACCAGCACCTTCTCGACGCCGGCGAAGACGATGATGGACGTGGCCGGCACTGTCACCACGGAGCGGCCGGCATCGGTGACGATCTCCGCGCGCGCGAACGAGCCCGGCCGCAGCAGCGCCCGCTCGTTCGGGATCTCGGCTTCCACCATCAGCGTGCGGTTCTGCTCCTGCACGATCGGCGAGAGCCGCACGACCCGCCCGCTGTACTCGGTGGCGTCGCCCTCGACGGTGAGCTTGACCGCCTGACCGCTCCGCACGCCGAGGCCCTCGCGCTCGGGCACGGGCACGCGTAGCCGCAGCGGGTGCACGCGCACCAGCGTGGCCACCGGCGCGCCGGCCCCCAGATACTCGCCCACCGAGGCCTGCTTGAGACTGACGGCGCCGTCGAACGGCGAGACGATCACGGTGTCGGCGAGCTGCTGGCGCGCCAGATCCAGCTCCGAGCGGCGCTGGGCGATGATGGCCTGGCGGTTGCGCACCTCCTCGACGGCGTCCTGGTAGCGGCCCTCGGCCACCTTGAGATTCGCCTCTGCGGTGTCGAGCTGGGCGCGGGCGATGAGGTCCTGCTGCATCAGCTTGATGGAGCGGTCACGCGTGAGGCGCGCTTCCTCGAGCACGGCGAGGGCCTGCCGCACGATCGCCGTCTGCTCGGGATCGACCTTCTCGTCGGTCCCGGTCGCCGGCAGACCCAGCCGCACGCGCGCCTGCTGGAGCGCAGCCTCGGCCTGGTCCACGCGCAGCTTGAAGTCGCTCTGATCGAGCCGGCCGATCACCTGCCCGCGCTTGACGCGGGTGCCGAGGTCCACGGGGACCTCCGCCAGCCGGCCGGCCACCTTCGTGCCGAGGACCACCTGCTCGTCGGCGGCCAGCGTCCCGGTGGCGGACACGGTGCGAGCCAGCGTGCGCTCGGCGGCGGGCGTGACCGAGACTTCCTTGGGAGCCGGACCGGGCGTCTTTTGCTTGGGCTGATCGGCGCTTGCGACGGTCTCTCCGCGACAGCCGGCGAGCGCAAGCGAGAGGGCGGCGATCACGGTCAGGGCCCGAGAAGACATCAAGGTGAAGATGATACCCCAGGCGCGACCCGTTGGCCCAGGTAGGCCCTGACGATGCGGGGATCCGCGGCCAGCTCCCGGGCGGCCCCTTCGGCCACGAGCCGGCCACGGTCCAGCACGTAGGCGCGATCGGCGACCTCCAGGGCGAGCGTCGCGAGCTGCTCGACGAGCAGCACACCCACCCCCTCGGCCCGTATCCGCCGCACGGCCTCGAAGGTCTCGCGCACCAGGCGGGGCGCCAGGCCCAGCGAGGGCTCGTCGAGCAGCAGCAGCCGGGGGCGCGCCATCAGCCCGCGGGCGATGGCCAGCATCTGCTGCTGACCGCCGGACAGCGCGCCCGCGGCGTGATCGAGTCGCTCGCGCAGCACGGGGAAGCGCTCGAGCACGGCCGGCAGATCGTCGAGGCGGCCATGGGCAGCGGCACCCAGCTCGAGGTTGGCACGCACGGTCTGGTCGGCGAAGATGCGCCGCCCCTCCGGCACCAGCGCGATGCCGTGTCGGACCACGCGCCACGCCGGCTCGCCGCCGAGCGCGCGGCCGGCCAGCGTGATGGTCCCGCGCCGCGGCCGCAGCACGCCGGCCAGCGTGCGGAGCAGCGTCGTCTTGCCGCTGCCGTTGGGCCCGATGACCGTGACGATCTCGCCCTCGCCGACCGTCAGCGAGAGGTCGTGCAGCACCTCGATCTCGCCGTGGCTGACGGCCAGATCCCGGACCTCGAGCAGGCTCATGCCGGCACGCCGAGGTACGCGGCGAGCACGGCAGGATCGCGCTGCACATCGGAAGGCGCGCCGTCGGCGATCACGCGGCCTTCGTCGAGCACCGTCACCCGGTCGGAGATCGCCATGACGAGCTCGACGTGGTGCTCGATCAGCACGACGGTGAGTCCGCCCGCGCGCAGACGCGACAGCAGCGCGTCGAGCGCCTCGACCTCCGCCGGCGCCAGGCCCGCCGCCGGCTCGTCCAGCAGCAGCACGCGCGCGCCGGCCGCGAG
>JBKPRI010000336.1:0-9518 GCA_046734515.1 Candidatus Methylomirabilota bacterium
CGGACGAGCGTCGCGAAGTCCGACTGCCACTTCCCGAAGTTGTCGTTGGCGTAGATCGCGGGAATGCTCGCGGCCCGCGCGCGGCGCTTGAGCGCGGCCAGGCGCTCGGCCATCGGCTGCGCGTGGATGAAGAGCTTGTCGCCGCCCGGGTACTCCATGTCGTTGATCACGTCGACCATGAGCAGCACGACGGGCGCATCATCGGGGGCGTTGCCGTGCAGGTCCGGATTCTTCGCGGGCATCGTGATCCCAGTGTACCGGGCGGGGCCAGCGCTCAGCCGCGCAGGCGCGGATCGAGCGCGTCGCGGATGGCGTCGCCCACGAAGTTCAGGCCGACGACCGTGACGAACAGGGCCACGCCCGGGCCGAACACGATCCACGGCGCGGATTGCAGATAGCCGCGGCCCGCGTTGATCATGCTGCCCCACGACGCGGCGGGCGGCTGGATGCCGAGGCCGAGGAACGACAGCGAGGCCTCCGCGAGGATGGCGAACGCGACGCTCAGCGAGGCCTGGACCACGATCGGCGCCGTCGCGTTCGGCAGCACGTGGTGCCACGCCACCCGCCAGCCCGGCGCCCCCAGCGCACGGGCGGCGTCCACATACTCGCGCGCCTTGATGGTGAGGACCTGCCCGCGCATCAGCCGCGCGAACGTGGGCGTGTAGACGACGCCGAGCGCGATCAGCACGCCCGTCAGCCCTGCCCCGAGGACGGCCCCGAGCGCGAGCGCCAGCACCAGCGGCGGGAAGGACAGCACCGCGTCCATCAACCGCATCACCACGCCGTCGACGCGGCCGCCGCAGAATCCCGCGACGACGCCGAGCAGGCTGCCCGTGAGCAGCGCGATGGCCACCGAGACGACCCCGGCCACGAGCGAGATGCGCGTGCCCCAGATGACGCGCGACAGCACGTCGCGGCCCACGTTGTCGGTGCCGAGCAGATGCCCCCGGCTCGGAGCCGCGAGCGCGTGGGCCAGGTCCTGCTTCAGGGGATCGTAGGGCGCGACCACGGGCGCGGCGAGCGCCACGAGGACGGCGGCCATCACCACCGCGGCGCCGAACGGCGCCAGGCGCGCGCGCACGGCCCGCCGGAGCACCTCCCACCGGCGATCGCGCACGGGCGCGGCCGCCGGCGTGATGGCGTCAGTGATGACGGATGCGGGGATCGATCCAGCCATACAAGAGGTCGACCATGAGGTTGCTCACGATGAAGCCGATGGCGATGAGCAGGACCACGCCCTGCACCGTCGGATAGTCGCGCGCGAACACCGCGTCCACCACGAGGCGTCCGACGCCCGGCAGCGCGAAGACGTACTCGGTGATCACCGCACCGCCGATGAGCGTGCCGAGCTGGAGCCCCATCACGGTCACCACCGGGATCAGCGCGTTCTTCAGCACGTGCGCGCGGATCACCATCCATTCCGACAACCCCTTGGCGCGCGCGGTCCGGACGTAGTCCTCGGCCAGCGCCTCCAGGAGGCTCGAGCGCAGCGTGCGCGTGATCACCGCCGCCAGCGCGAGGCCGAGCGTGATCGCGGGAAGCGCGAGCGAGCGCAGCCCGAGGAGCGGCTCCTCCAACGGATCGGTGTAACCCGAGATCGGCAGCCAGCGGAGCGTCACCCCGAACACGAAGATCAGCAGCAGCGCGAGCAGGAAGTTCGGCATGCAGATGCCGAAGAGCGCGAATGTCGTGGCGACGCGATCGGCCGACGTGTTGCGGCGTACCGCCGCCACGATGCCGACGGGGAACGCGACGAGCAGCGAGATCGCCATCGCGAACGCCGCGAGCTGGAGGCTCGGCCGGAGGCGGCGGCCGACGTTCTCGAGCACGGGCTCCCCGTTGCGGATCGAGCGCCCCAGATCGCCCCGGAGCAGCCGGCCCATCCAGCGCGCGTACTGCGCGCCGATCGGCTGGTCGAGGCCGAGGTCGCGCCGGAGCGTCTCCTTCACGGTGGCGTCCACCGACTCCGCCATCATCACGTCGACGGGGTCGCCCGGGGTCAGGTGCAGGAGCGCGAAGACCCCGGCCGTGACCAGCAGCAGGACCGGGATCGTGGCCAGCAGCCGCCGGAGGACTACTTGAGCCACACGTCCTTGAACCGCATCATCCCGTCCGGGACGGGATCGTACCCTTGCACCTTGGGGCTGAAGGCCTTCGGCTCGACGGGATGAACGATGAAGATCATCGGCAGCTCGTCCTGCAGGATCTTGGTGACCTCGCTGTAGAGCTTCTTGCGCTCGGCCTGGCTCGAGACCTCGCGCGTCTGATCCAGCAGCGCGTCGAGCTTGGGATTGGCGATGCCCGACCAGTTCAGCGAGGTGCCCGGTGACGTCTTGAAGAACTGGTAGACGTTGCCGTCGGGATCCGGGCGGCCGCTCCACTGGTAGCTGATCATCTCGAAGTTCTTGGCGTTGCCGTTGGAGATCAGGGTGGCGCCGTCGACGAGGTTCACCTTCATCTTGATGCCGGCCTCGGCGAGCTGGGCCTGCATGACCTCCGCTTCCTGGATGTTGATCGGCAGGTTGTTGGTCGTCATCGTGAACTCGAAGCCGCCCGGCTTGCCGCCCTCGGCCAGCTTGGCCTTGGCCCTGGCCAGATCGCGCTTGATGGGTGCGATCGACTTGTCGTACGCCCAGCTGGTCGGCGGGATCGGCCCGTTGGCCGGCACGCCCACGTTGAGCCACACGCCCTTGACGATCTGGTCCAGGTCGAGCGCGTAGGCGACGGCCTGGCGCAGCGCCTTGACGTTGAACGGCGGCTTGCCGTGGTTGAGCTGGTAGGCGAAGTCGGCCAGCGACGGCACGTCGACCACCACCACGTTCTTGTCGGCCTTCACGGCCGCGACGTCGCGCGGCTGCACGTAGTCCATCACGTCGATCTCGCCCGCCTGCAGCGACTGCAGCTTGACGGTGTCGTCGGGGATCGGGCGATAGCGCACGCGGTCGAGATAGGGCCCGCCCTGCTTGTTCCAGTAGCCGTCGTGGCGCTTGATCAGCAGGTGGTCGTCCTTGATCCACTCCACGAACTCGAAGGGGCCGGTCCCGGCGCCCTTGGCGTTGCGCTCCAGCTCGCTGCCGCGCTCCTGCACCTGCTTGGGCGAGAGCATCATGCCGGCGCGATCGGTGAGGGTGGCCAGCAGAGCGGCGTCGGGCTTCTTGAGATTGAGCTTGATCGTGTAGGGATCGACGACCTCGACGGTGTCGACGTTGGCCAGCTCGTTCTTGCGGACGCTCTTGGGCTCCGTCTTCATGCGATTGAAGTTGAACTTCGCCGCCTCGGCGTTGAAGTCCGTGCCGTCGTGGAACTTCACGCCGCGGCGAAGCTTGAACACGATCGTCTTGTTGTCCGGCTGCGTCCACGACTCGGCCAGCCCGGGCTTGATGCCGAGCTTGTTGTCGAGCGTGACCAGGGGCTCGAAGATGTTGTGGTAGACCTGCCGGTCGATCTTGCTGCCGGAGAGGTGCGGGTCCATCGTGGCGGCCTCGATGTAGAACCCCACGCGCAGCGTGCCGCCCTTCTTCGGCGCCTGGGCCCACGCCGCAGGCACCCCGGGCGCGAGCGCGGCGATGGCGGACACCTGGAGCAGCCGGCGACGCGACACTCTCGAATCCATCCAGACCTCCCTTTTGGGTTTCCTCCTTGGCGCGGCCGCATTATATCCGGAGCGGGGTACCATACCGCCCGGAGGAATCCCCGATGCGCTACCGCTGGCCCAAGGCGCAGCAGTCCGCGGCCGTGCTGTCGTTCGACTTCGACGCCGAGTCCGGCTTCCTGTTCCGCGAGCCCGACAAGGCCAAGCGCAGCCTGGCCGACCTGGAAGAGCGGCGCTTCGGCCCGCGCGTGGGCGTGGACCGGATCCTGCGCTTGCTCGACCGGCTCAAGCTCAAGGCGAGCTTCTACATCCCGGGCTGGACCGTCGAGAATCACCTGGCGCAGTCCAAGCGCATCCGCGACGCGGGGCACGAGATCGGCGCCCACGGCAACGTCCACGAGGCGGTCGGGATGCTCGACGAGGCGCAGGAAAAGGAAGTCATGCGCCGCCAGCTGGCGATCCTCAAGGACCTGCTCGGGGTGAAGCCGGTGGGCTATCGCTCGCCGTCCTGGGACGTCAACGTGTGGACGCCGGCGCTGCTGAAGACCAACGGCTTCCTCTACGACAGCTCTCTGATGGGCAACGACGTTCCCTACACGCTCGACACGCCGGCGGGGCCGCTCACCGAGGTGCCGGTGCAGTGGATCATGGACGACGCCCCCCTGTTCCGTCACGTGTACGGCGCCACCAACGCCATCGCCGATCCCGCGCGCGTCTTCCAGATGTGGAGCTCGGAGTTCACCGGCATGCACAAGGAGAACGGCTGCTTCGTCCTGACCTGCCACCCGTTCGTCAGCGGCCGCGCCTCCCGCATCCAGCTCATCGAGGACCTCGTGCGCTTCATGCGCAAGCAGAAGGGCGTGTGGTTCACGACCTGCGAGGCGGTGGCCCGCTGGCACGAGAAGAGCCGGTGAGGCCCGCCGTGTTCGACTTCAGCGACCACGTTGTGCTGGTCACCGGCGGCGCCGCCGGCATCGGGTTCGGCATCGCGGCGGCATTCCGCGCGGCCGGCGCGCGGGTGGCGATCGGCGATGTGCGGGAGCCCGCCCTGAAGAAGGCGGTGGACCGTCTCGGCGCCGACGGCGTGCTGGCCCGCACGCTCGACGTGCGCGACGAGCGCTCGGTGGACGGCTTCGTCGAGGCGGCCGGCCGCGAGCTGGGGCCCGTCACCATCGCCGTGGCGAACGCCGGCATCTATCCGAACACGCCGGTGCTCGACATGGACGTGGCCGAGTGGGACCGCGTGATGGAGACCAACGTGCGCGGCGTCTTCCTCACGTGCCGTGCCGCCGCCCGCGCCATGGTGGCGCGCGGCGGCGCCGGCAAGATCGTGACGATCGCCTCCGGCGCCGCCTTCAGCGGCCGCCCGGGTGGCTCGCACTACTGCTCGTCGAAGTCGGCCGTGGTGATGTTCACCAAGGTGCTGGCCATGGAGATCGCCGGGCACCGCATCAACGTCAACTGCGTGGCGCCCGGCTACATCAAGGTGGACAGCGAAACGTCGCCCGTGACACCGGAGTACGAGACGACGATCCTGAAGGGCGTGCCGTGGGGACGCGCGGGCACCCCGCTCGACATTGCCCACGCCGTCCTCTTTCTCGCGTCGCCGCTCTCCGAGTACATGACGGGGGAGGTGATCGCGGTCAACGGCGGCGCCTCCGCCGGCCGCACGCATCTGCCGCTGAGCACACCGAGGCGATGAGGGCTGAGGTAGAGTAACGGAGACTCGCAGCGGGAAGGAGAACCCCATGCCGTTCTACGAGAGAGGCCCCGTCCGCATCCACTACGAGGAGGTCGGTTCCGGCTTCCCCCTGCTGCTCATCCCGGGCGGCGGGCTCAACTCATCGTTCCAGTCGTGGGAGACGGCGTCGCCGTTCAAACCGATGGAGCGGTACCAGAACGACTTCCGCTGCATCTGCGCGGATCTCCGTAACGCCAACCCCGGGACGTCCAGCGGGCCGCTGGAGATCGACCGGCCCTGGGATGCCTACACCGACGACCAGCTCGGACTGATGGACCACCTGGGCATCGACAAGTTCCTGGTCATGGGCTTCTGCATCGGCGGGCCCATGATCCACAACCTCATCAAGCGCGCGCCGGATCGTATCGTCGCTGCCGCGATGATGCAGCCCAGCGGCTACCGGCCGGAGCTGCCGGACCTGTTCTACCAGAACAACACCAAGGGCTGGGGTCCGCAGCTCTGCGCCAAGCGTCCCGACGTCACCATGGCCATGGTGCACGACTTCTTGACCAGCATGTACACGAACCGCGCCGACTTCGTGTTCACCGTGTCGCGCGATTTCGTGCGCACGATCAAGACACCGCTGCTGATCGCGCCCGACGACGTGCCCGCGCACCCGTACAAGGTCGCGATGGAAGTGGCCAGCCTCGCGCAGAAGGCCGAGGTGACCATCTATCCGTGGAAGGATTCGCCGGAGCACATCGACGAGGTCGTCGAGCACGCGCGCCGCTTCCTCAAGGCGCACGCGCCCGCCAAGGCCTAGCGCCGTTGTTCGGGCGGGGGCGTCAGGCCGCCGGCGGCCGGCGCTCCCGCCAGCTCGTCGCCTGCTCGTACGCCCACGCGATCCGGAGCGCCAGCGCTTCCTGTCCGCCGGGACAGAGGATCTGCAGCGACATCGGCAGCCCCGCGCTCGTGAAGCCGCTGGGGAGCGCCACTCCGCACAGCCCGAGGTAATTGCCCGGCCGCGTGAAGTGCGCCGGGGTGCCGGTCTGGTCGACCTCGTCGACGGGGATCGCCACCGTCTGCGTGGTCGGCGTCAGCAGGGCGTCGAGCTCGGTGGTGGCGGCGGCGAACTGCTGCTGGTGCTCCTTCTGCTGGGCCAGCGCCAGGATATAGTCGCGCGCGGAGATGCCCCGGCCGAGCTGGATGCGCGGGCGGACGTGCGGATCGACCGGCAGGCTCGCGTCGTCCACCAGGTGGCCGACGAAGCGATAGCCCTCCGAGCCGATAATGCGTCCAGTGAAGGTCACGTAGTCGCTGAAGCGGTGCGGCAGCGTCGCGGTGACGATCACGGCGCCGCGCCCGCGCAGCGTCTCGACGGCGGCGTCGTAGGCGCGCAGCACCTCGGCGTCCACGCCGGCGCGCTCGGTCTCGGGCAGCACGCCCAGGCGCAGCCCGGCGACCCCGCGGCGCAGCGTCGGCAGGGGATCGTCATGCGTCCAGGCCCGGGTGGACGCATCGTGAGGATCGGGTCCGTTGACGACCTGGTAGAGCAGCGCCGCATCCTCCACCGAGCGCGTCATCGGGCCCGGCGTGTCGAGCGTGGTCGAGAGCGGCAGCACCCCGAAGGTGCTGATGCGCCCCACCGACGTCTTGAGGCCGACGATCCCGCACCACGAGGCCGGCAAGCGCACGGAGCCGCCGGTGTCGGTGCCGATGGCCGCCGGCGCCAGGCCGGCCGAGACGGCGACGCCCGAGCCGCTCGACGAGCCGCCCGGCGTGCGATGGACCTTGGCGTCCCACGGGTTCCACGGCGTCCCCATGTGCGTGTTGGTGCCCCAGCCGCCCATGGCGAACTCCACCGTGTGCGTCTTGCCGAGCACGATCATGCCGGCGCTGATGAACCGCCGGGCCAGCGTGGCCGTGACCGTCGACACGCGCTTGGCCCACACCTTCGAGCCGCCGGTGGTCACGCGGCCCTCGAGGTCCACGAGGTCCTTGAGCGCCACGGGCACGCCGTGCAGCGGGCCGACGGCGTGCCCGGCGCGGATCGCCCTGTCGGCGGCCTCGGCGGCCAGGCGCGCATCGGGGCCGTAGACGTCGATATAGGCGTGCAGCCGGGGGTTCAGCTTGTCGATGCGCGCCAGCAGCGTGTCCACGACGTCCACCGGTGACAGCGCGCGGCGCTGGAAGGCGGCGGAGAGCTCGCTGACGGTGGCGAACGCGGGATCGAGGCTCGGCATCACTTGGCTCCCTCGTAAGAGATGCGATAGATACGCCCGGCCTTGTCGTCGGAGACCAGCAGCGCCCCGTCGGGCATCACGAGCACGTCGGCGGGCCGGCCGGAGGCCGTGCTGCCCTTGAGCCAGCCGGCCGCGAACGGCTCGTAGGACACCGCCTTGCCGTCCTCGATCTTCACGAAGCTGACGCGATAGCCGATCGGCGTGCTGCGGTTCCACGAGCCGTGCTCGGCGATGAAGACGCTGTTGCGATACTGCGCGGGAAACATCGACCCCGTGTAGAAGCGCATGCCGATGGCCGCCACGTGCGGGCCCAGCAGCCGGTCGGGCGCGGTGAACTCCGCGCACGGCTTGCCGCCGTTGTGCTCCGGGTCCTTGATGCCGTCGCCGTGGCAGAACGGAAAGCCGAAGTGCTGGCCAGGCTTGGCGACGTGGTTCAGCTCGTCGGGCGGCTGCTCGTCGCCGAGCCAGTCGCGCCCGTTGTCGGTGAACCACAGCTCGCGCGTGCGTGGGTGGAAGTCGAAGCCCACGCTGTTGCGCACGCCGCGGGCCACGATCTCCGGCTTGCCGCCGGCCGGGTCCAGGCGCGTGATCGTCGCGTAGAGATTGCTCACCTCGCACACGTTGCACGGGGCGCCCACCGGCACGTAGAGCTTGCCGTCGGGACCGAAGGCGATGAACTTCCACCCGTGGTGACGATCGCCGGGATAGGCGTCGGTGACGACCTCGGGCTTCGGCGGCTTGTCGAGGTCGCGCGCGACGTCGGGGAACTTCAAGATCCGGTTGACGGCGGCGACGTAGAGCGCGCCGTCGCGGAAGGCGACGCCGCTCGGCATGTTGAGCCCACTCGCGATCACGTGGACTTTCTCGGCGCGGTGGTCGCCATCGCGATCGACGACGGCGTAGACCTTGCCCTCGCTCAGCGAGCCGACGAAGACGACGCCCGGCGGCCCCAGGGCCATCTGGCGCGCGTTGGGCACGCTGCCGGCGTAGACGCCGATGTGGAAGCCCGGCGGCAGCGTGATGTCGCTCATCTCGGCGGCCGCGCTCGGCAGCACGCCGGCCAGGTAGCCGCGATACCAGCAGCCCACGCCGGCGACGACGGCGACCGCGAGCACGGCGAGCCCGAGAACGGCGTGACGCAGGCGCATGGCTTACTTCTTCTTCGTCTCGCGCTGGGCGACCGGGAAGCCGGCGTTCTTCCAGGCGGTGAAGCCGCCGTCCATCTCCAGCACGCGGGGCAGGCCCATCTGCTGGGCGGTGTCGGCCGCGAGCGCCGAGCGCCACGCGCCGTTGCAGTAGAAGACGAACTCCTTGCCGGAGGCGAAGACGTCCTTGTGGTACGGGCTCTCGGGATCGAGCCAGAACTCCAGCATGCCCCGCGGGCAGTGGAAGGAGCCAGGGATCATGCCCTCGCGCTCCAGCTCGCGCACGTCGCGCAGGTCGACGAACACAACGTCGTCGCGCCCCAGCCGGGCCTTGGCGTCCTCGAGCTTGATCGTGGTGATGCGCGCCTTCGCCTCGTCCACCATCTGCTTGAAGCCCTTGCGTAGCTTCATCGGGCGGTTCTCCTCTCGGCGGCCTGCTCCACATACTAGACTCGGAGTCACGCCCGTGCACCCTGGACGCCGATCACATGTCGGTCGGCATCCGTCAGCACGCGCATCGCATTCGGGCTCCGGCGGCGAGGGATGGTCGAGGCGGCGACGATGCGACGCTGATGCTCAGGCGGCGCGCTGACCGCTCATCCGGCGAGCCACGACAACGTCGAGGATCGTGACGCCGATCACCGCGGCGAGCGACGCGACCAGGCGCGTGCGGTTCCGGCGCGAGCGCCGCAGCGCGCCCGCGAGCACGCCGAGATCCATGCCGTCGCCGGCCACGCGCGCCCACAGTCCGGCCGCCGGGCGGCGCGCACCGAGCACACCGAGGCCGGCCGCGATCTCCCGGAGGCCGAGGCCCGGCATCAGGCGGCGATGGCGGCGGAGGCCGGTCAGGCGCCCGA
>JBKPRI010000337.1:0-14480 GCA_046734515.1 Candidatus Methylomirabilota bacterium
CGCGGGGACAGCTCGCGGTTCTTCTCGGAGAGCGGGTCGATGGACGGCGCAATCACGTACTTCGGGATGCCGAGGCGGCGCGCGACCTTCGGCAGCGAGAAGACGGCGGCGTCGTACTGGTTGATGTAGGGCCGCAGGAACGCCCAGGCCCGCCGCGACGGCCGCGAGGCATCGAAATGGCAGCGCCACACCCAGCGTCCCGACGACGGCCGGTGCTCGACCAGGGTGGCGGGCTGGACATCATGCACGAGCACGAGGTCGGCCTCGAGCGCGAGCTTCTTGCCGTTCACGCGGTTCATCTCGACGTAGTGATCGAGCGCCTCGTCGGTCAGCGCGCGCTCGGCGCCGGTCAGCGCCGCGCGCAGCGCCGCGGTCGTCGTGTAGAAGCCGGGGTCGCCGCCGGTGATCTCCCAGGCGGCGTCCACGCCGAGATCGGTCATCATCGGCACCAGCGCCTGGAGGATCTCGGCGGCGCCGCCGCCGAAGCGGCCGCCGCTCACGTTGAGCAGCCGCCGCCCGCGCACGTGCTCGGCCAGGCGCAGGATGATGTCCACCGCGCCGGGCGGCGCCACCCGCCGGTAGTCGTCGACGGCGATCACGCCGCATCCTCCAGCGCGGAGTCCACCAGCGCCAGCACGCGGGCCCGCACGCGCTCGAGGCTGGTCATGTAGGCGTCGATCCGCTGGATCTTCTCGGCCAGCGCGGCCATGCCGAGCGAGGTGCGCAGCCACTCGGCGAAGTCGCCCGAGCGGCGGCCCAGGCGCGCCCGCGCCTCGACCATGTGGTAGTAGATCGCGCTCGCGTCCACCTCGGCCAGGCCCTGACGGAACTCGGCCAGCGTGGCGGCCGCCGAGCCCAGCGGCACTTCCACGATGTGCGACTGCTGGAAGTGGAACGCCTCGCCGAGCTCGACGCGCGGCACCACCGACAGCCGCGCGAGGTGATCGTTCACGACGCTGAGCAGCTCCTCGCGGATCGCCTCCAGGCTCGGAAACTCGAAGGGGTTGATGACGGCCAGCCGCTCGGCCAGCACCTGATCGCGTACGTGCACCGCCACCCACGACGCGAAGTCGTTGCCGTAGGCGGTGGTGATCGGCCGGTGGCGCAGGAAGTAGCCGTGCGTGTGGTAGAAGATCGATCCCGCCGGCACGTCCTCCAGCCGGTCGAGCAGCTCGCGCTCGTCGGTCGCGCGCTGGTCCAGCGACTGGCGGAGCTCGATGCAACCGATGAAGCGGAAAGGGTCGGTGGCGGTCGCCGTCGCGCTCATCCCTGACGCTCGAGCAGCGCGACGGGGAAGGCCGCGAGTGCGCCGGCCAGCGGCAGCGCGGCCGCCTCGCCGGCGGTGGCGCTCTCCACCGTCTCGCCCGTCAGCACGTTCCTGAAGCGCCCGCCCAGCTCGCGGGGCAGCTCCACCCACGTGTCGGCCCAGTACTCGCCGCCGAGCGGCAGTCCGTCGGCGCCGCGGCGCGCCAGCAGCCGCGGGATCACGGTGATGGCGGCGGCGTCGGCCGTCATCCGCGCGAACGCGCACACATGCTCGGCCCAGACCCCGCGCGCCTCCAGCGGCCGGTACTCGCCCTGCTCGAACAGCGCCCGGCGGGCGCCGCGGAAGGCCAGACCCTCGTGGATGAGGAAGAGCTTCACGCGCCCGTCCTCCTTGCTCTTCACCAGCTCGTGGGCCAGCGCGGCGCGGTCGCGGGCCGAGGCCATCGCCGTGCGCAGCTCGTCGAGGAGCCGCACGCGCAGCTCCCAGTCCACCGGGCGGCGGTTGTCGGGATCGACCAGGCTGAGGTCCCACAGCTCGGCGCCTTGGTAGAAGTCCGGCACGCCGGGCGCGGTGATCTTGACGAGCACCTGGCCCAGCGACGACAGCGCGCCGAAGTGCGCCACGCGGGCCTGGAACGCCGTGAAGTCGTCGAGGAACGCGCTCGACCGCGCCGGATCGAGGATCGCGTCGACGAATCGGGCCAGCGCCTCGTCGTAGCGGGGGTTGGGGTTCACCCACGAGGTGTGGACCTTCGCCTCGCGCGTGGCCTTCATCACGTAGGCGCGCAGCCGCTCGGCGTCGATCGGCCAGGCGCCCACCAGCGTCTGGTAGATGAGGTACTCGGTGTTCGCGCCGGGCGTCGGCACCCCGTCCACCATGGCGCGATGCCGGCGGTTGTGGCGCTGCCAGGCCAGCACGCGGGCGCGCCACTCGCCGGGAATCTCCGAGAGCACGTTGATGCGCGTGCGCACGTCCTCGCCCCGCTTGGTGTCGTGGGTGGCGGTGGCGGAGAGCGCGTACGGTGAGCGACGGCGGCGCTCGACGTTCTCGGCGTGGAACTCGCTCAGCCCGGTGCCGAAGCGGCTCGGATCGCCGCCGACCTCGTTCAGCGAGACGAGGCGGTTGAACCGGTAGAGCACGGTGTCCTCGTAGCCCTTGGCGGTGACCGGCCCCGTGATCTGCTGGAAGCGCCGGACGAAGTCCAGCCGCTCGCGGCGGTCCGCCTCGGTCGCCCATTCCGGAAAGCGCAGCGTCAGCACGTCATGCACCCAGTCGTAGATCGTCTCGCTCACGGCGGGCGTGCGACGCTTGGCGTGCGCCACCGCCCGCGCGACGTACTCGCGATCCTTGGCGCTTGCCGTCGGGGCGCCTGCCTCGGCGGCTTCACCGACGTAGGTGCGGTACACCGGGAAGGCGGCGATGATCTCGCGCAGCGCCGCGGTGAGGCTGCGCAGGGTGAAGTCGCGCGAGGAGCGGTGCTTCTCCGAGATGCGGTTGAGGCGATGGCCGAGCATGTTGAGCTCCGAGGCCATCGAGGTCTCGAGGATCAGGCGCTTGCACTCGTCGACGATCTCGGAGAACGGCGGGCGGACCCTGATCTGCCGCGCGTAGACCTGCTCCATCGCGCGGGCCTGCGCGCGGTCGACGAAGATGCCGTTGACGAGGTTCAGGAACTCGTAGCCGGTGGTGCCGGCGGTGGCCCAGCCCTCCGGCAGGTGCTCGCCCGGCGCCAGGATCTTCTCGGCCACCACGTAGAAGTCGTGTTCCTCCGGCGGGCGCCCGAGGGCCCGCGCGCAGCCGCGCTGCAGCCGCTGGAAGTACTCGGCCGGCGCGTAGAGGCCGTCGGGATGATCGACGCGCAGCCCGGTCACGGTGCCCTCGCCGACCAGGCGGAAGACCAGCCGGTGGGCGTCGGCGAAGACCTCGGGCTCCTCCATGCGGATGGCGGCCAGCTCGTTGATGTCGAAGAAGCGCCGGTAGTTGATCTCCTCGCCCGCCACGCGCCAGAACGCCACGCGATAGGCCTGGTCGTCGAGCAGCGCATCGAGCGCGTCGAAGCTCCGCGGATCGCCGGGGGTGCCGTTGAACACGCGCACGTTGTCCTCGACGAACGTGCGCACCGCGGGCGCGGCGTCGAGGAGCGCGGCGAGGCGCTTGCGCCCGATGTCGATCTCGCGCCGGCGCGCGGCCACCAGCTCGGGGTCGGTCTCGAGGTGCGGCGGGATCGTGGCGAACCAGCTGATGAGCGACTTCAGCTCGAGCAGGTCCGGATGCTCGACGCCGAGCTCGTCCTGCAGCCGGGACAGGTTGTGGCCCAGGACGCGCCCCCATGAGCGCGGCGCCACCGGCAGCCGCGACTCGTAGTAGTGCACCGCGAAGGCGCCGTGCTCGAGCCGCAGCTGGAGCTGGCCGGAATCGAGGACGGCGCCATACGTGTCGCCGAGGATCGGCAGCAGCACCTTGCCGGCGAGCTCCTGCTTGACCGGCGCCCAGTCGATGTCGAAGTACACGGCCGAGGGCGAGCCGGGCCCGTCCGCCAGCACGTCGAGCCAGCGCCGGTTGTTGTTGCGCGCGATGCCCATGTGGTTCGGCACGAGGTCGATCAGCAGGCCCATGCCGCGCTCGCGCAGCGCGGCCGCGAAGCGCCGGAAGCCCGGCTCGCCCCCCAGCTCCTCGCGCAGCCGATTGTGCTCGCTCACGTCGTAGCCGTGGCTGTTCGCCGAGGAGGTCTCGAAGAACGGCGAGGTGTATGCGTCGCTGACGCCGAGCGCCTGCACGTAGCTCAGGCGGGCGGCCGCGTCGTCAAAGGTGAGCGACGGACCGAGCTGCAGGCGATAGGTGGCCAGCGGCACGCGCATCACGGGGCCTCCACCGCCAGCTTGAAGCCGAGCGCGGTGCCGAGCGGCGACAGTCGCGGGCGCGCGTCGCGCCGGTCCCGCCAGATCTGGAAGAACCGGTTCTGCGCGGCCCAGAGGCCGAAGCGCAGGCCGAGCCCACGGGCCTCGGTGATGAGGCGGCCGGCGGCGGCCACGCGCTCGGCGGTCGGATCGGCCGCCACGGCGTCGAGGGCCCGGTCCACGGCGGCCTGCACCCTGGCCTTGGCCGGCGAGAGGTCGAGCGTGAGGCCCAGCGCGCTCGCCTCCGCCACCGTGTCCAGCAGCGTCTCGGGCAGGCCCGCGGTGCGCTCGATGTCCGCCAGCGCCGCCAGGGCCTCCTGCTCGAGGACGTGGCGGGCGACGATCGCCAGTGCCTCGGGAATCGGCGCGTCGGCCTGGCGCAGGTACCGCACGAGCTTGCGGTTCTCCTCCCAGATGCGCCGGTACGTCGTCTCGTGCTTGTCGAGCACGGCCTCGATCACCCGCGCCAGGACGCGGCGGCGCTCCTCCAGGAACAGGTGCGGCAGGCCGAAGGTCTCGCCGCGGAAGTAGTCGTCGATGCCGCGCACCATGTCGGCCAGCGAGTACCGGGAGTACCGCTGCAGCAGGTCGTCCTTCATCCGTTCATAGGTCGCGCGACTCTCCCACGCCTGCAGCGCGCACGAGAAATCGTGGCCGCCGAAGTGGAGCAAGGCATAGGCGGCCTCGCGCGTCTCTCCCGTGACGTCGGACTCGACCTCCACGTGTCCGATCCGGAGTGCGGTGGGCCCGTACGCCGCCCGCGACTCGTCGAGGCGGCGCACGTGATATGCGTAGACGGCGGCATCGTCGGGCTGCTCGTCGATGAGGCCGGTGATGGCGTAGTGGGCGACCACGCGGCGCAGGTCGACCTCGGCGGGTACGACCAAGCGCCGGTAGACCTCCCCGCCGTCGCCGAACGTCGCGATGTTGCTCGGCGCCTCCGCCAGCCGGCGCTCGAACTCCGGCTCGAGCTGGCCGCCGCCGAGGTCGTGCACGTACTGCAGCGCCATCGCCGCGTACCTCAGGATCTGCACCGGCTCGATGCCGGAGATCTCGTCGAAGAACCAGCCGCACGAGGTGTACATCAGCAGCCGGTTACGCTGCAGCTCGAGCAGCCGGCGCGCCTCCAGGCGGCTCGCCGGCTCCGCCGGCACGCGCAGGTGGCTGGCCAGGAAGCGCTCGAGCGCCTCCCGGCGGCGGTCGAGGATGACATCCACGTACTCGTCGCGCGCCTGCCAGGGGTCCTTGAACAGCGCACCCCCGCGGGCCTCGTAGAGCGTGTCGGCGGCCTCGCGCAGCCAGTCCAGGGCCGCCCGCAGCGGCGCGCGCCAGCGCTGATGCCAGTCGCCCCGGACGCGGCAGCCGCAGTCGGCGCGCCAGCGCTCGACGCCATGGGCGCAGGACCACGACGTGGCCTGGTGGATCTGGGCCTCGTGGGTCGGCGGATGCGCAGCCAGGAAGGCGCCGTAATTCGTCAGCGTCACGGTGGCGTCCTTGCCGAGGTCTTGCAAGGCCGCGGCCAAAGCCATCTCGCCGAACCGGCTGTGGTGGCCGTAGGATTCGCCGTCGGTTGCGCAGTGCACGAGCTGCGGCCAATCGCGCTCCGGGGAGAAGGCCGACCGAAGCCGGGCCACCAGTTTCTCGGAACCCTGCAAAACATTCTCGAAGGCGATCGCGCGCGAGATGGGGCCGTCGTAGAAGAACAGGGCGAGCGACAGGCCGCGCGGGCCGCGCCAGAGGTACGGCCGGCTGGGGTCGATGGTGTCGTTGACCTCGTTCCAGGGGCCCCCGGTGAGCGGACGCACCCGCCACGCCTGGCCGGGTGCCAGGATGGTGAAGCGCACCCCGGCCTCGGCGAGCACCTCGAGCGTCTCGTCGTCGGCCGCCGTCTCCGGCAGCCACATGCCCTCGGCCTCGCGGCCGAAGCGCTGGCGAAAGTCTTCCAGACCCCAGCGGACCTGGGTGACCTTGTCGGCCCGGGTGGCCAGCGGCATGATCTGGTGGTTGTAGACCTGCGCGATGGCGTTGCCGTGGCCTCGCGCGCTGACGCTGGCGCGGTCGGCGTCGAGGATCTTGCGGTACACGGCCGGCGCCTGGCGGGCGAGCCATGCCATGAGCGTGGGGCCGATGTTGAACGAGATGCCCTCGAAGTTGTTGACAATGTCCAGGATCAGGTTGGAGGCGTCCACGCGCCGGGCGGCCGTGTTGGGCGCGTAGCACTCAGCGGTGATGCGCTCGTTCCAGTCATGGAAAGGCTGGGCCGAGTCCTGGACCTCCACCGCCTCCAGCCAGGGGTTCTCGCGGGGCGGCTGGTAGAAGTGGCCGTGGATGACGATCGCGCGGGGGGCGGCCACCGTGGGAGACCTCCTCTAGAATTCCTCCAGCCCGAGCAGGAACTCGCGGCGTCCGCCCCTGGGGACCACGACGATGCCGGACGGATCGACATAATGTCGCCGCCGGTCGATCACCGGGTCTACGCCGATCTCACTGTCGGCCGGGATGATGTTGAAGCGATCGACGATGGCGCGCTTGAGGTGCGCGCCCTTGCCGACCGTGGTGTGGTCCATGACGATCGAGTCCTCGATGATGGCCCCCTCGTTGACCCAGACCGAGCGCCCCAGGATCGAGTTGCGGATGGTCGCGCGCTTGACCAGCGACGCCTCGCCGATGTGCACGTTGTCGACGTCGCCGCCGATGAAGCGGGCGGGCGGCCCCGGGTGCATGCCGGTCCGGATCGGCCAGTAGCGGTTGTCGAGATCGAAGCGCGGCGACTCGCCGAGCAGATCCATGTGGGCGTCCCAGTACGCCTGCACGGTGCCCACGTCGCGCCAGTATCCGTGCTCCTCGTACGGCTTGACGCCCGGCACCTCGTTGGCCTGGAAGTCGTAGGCGTACACGCGCCCCGTCGGCACCAGCTCCGGGATGATCGAGCGGCCGAAGTCGTGATCGGTCGAGCGCCGCGCGTCGGCCAGCAGCGCGTCCACCAGGGCCTGGCGCGAGAAGAGGTAGTTGCCCAGCGACACCAGGCAGCGCTCTGGATCGGTGGGCATCACCTTGGGCCGCGCGGGCTTTTCCTCGAAGGCGACCACGCGCCCCGTCCGGTCGATCTCCAGCACGCCGAACTGCGAGGCCTCGCGCTTGGGCACCGGGCGCGCGGCCACGGTGACGTCGGCGCCGGAGTCCTCGTGGAAGACCAGCATCTGGTTGATGTCCATCCGGTAGATGTGATCGGCCCCGAAGATCGCCACGATATCGGGGTTGAAGTCGTCCACCACGTTGAGGTTCTGCAGCACGGCGTCGGCGGTGCCCCGGTACCACGCCGGACCGAAGCGCATCTGGGGCGGGACCACCGTGATGAAGTAATCCGGCAGGATCCCCGACGTCCGCCAGGCCTGGCGCAGGTGCTCGATGAGCGACTGCGACTTGTACTGCACGAGCACGTAGAGGGCGGCCATCTCGGAGTTCACGAAGTTCGACAGCACGAAGTCGACGATGCGGTAGCGCCCCCCGAAGGGGACGGCCGGCTTGGAGCGGTCGCGGGTCAGCGGGTGCAGCCGCTCGCCCTTCCCACCCGCCATGATCATGCCCAGCACCCGGGATCGGCGTCGCGCCATCGAGCTCTAGTATGCCTTCACTGTGCCGGCGCCTGCGCCCAGGAAGTGTCGAGGTCGGGGAAGACGAAGTCCTCGCGCTCGAGCCGGCGCAGGGTATTGGCGGCCTCGATGGACAGGGGCTCGCCGCCCCGGAGGGTGGTGGCCATCTCGCTCAGCCGCTTGAACTCGGCGTAGTGCTCGGCCACCCGCCGCTCGGCATAGTCGCGGGCGGCGCCGGTGGTGATGAGGAACTGCCAGTCGGAGGACTGCAGGAGCAGCAGCTCGCGCGAGACCTGGTTGAGCACCCGCTTGAGCTCGGCCTGCCCGCCATCGCCCTGGTGCAGGTGCTCGACCCACTCGCGCTCGGCCGAGTAGACACGATCCCACGTCCATTCGGTGTCGCGGTTGAGCCACACGCGGTGATCGCCGCCCTCGCCCCAGGAGCCCTCGGGCAGTGTCAGCGGCCCCTGCGGCGGCACGACCTTCAGCGCCTCGCTGAGGGTCATCGGCGTCACGCCGGCGGCGGCCATCTCGCGCACGACGTGCTCGAGCCACATCGGTCCCTCGAACCACCAGTGGCCGAACAGCTCGGAGTCGTACGGCGAGCACACCAGCGCGCCCACGCTGTCGCGGTTGGCGTCGATCGTCTCCTTGACCACCCCGACGAAGTGCGCGGCCTGCAGGCCGACCTTCTCGGCGGCGATCTTGGGATCGTAGATCTGCTTGTGGCCGAGGTCGCCCGAGCTCTCCGTGATGCGCCAGAAGCGCAGGCCGCCCGGGAAGTGCTTCTTGTGGAATTCCAGGTAGTGGAACTCGCCCGGGTAGCCGTGATCGCGGCTCCACACCTGCAGCGTCGAGCGCGGGTCGCGGATGAACGCCGTCGCGGTGCCGACGCCGCCGCGCGAGGCGACGCGGTAGGGGTGATAGGCCGAGCGCGGCGTCGAGGTCGGCATCGGCGCGGGCTCGTGGCTGAGCTCCGTGCGCATCGGGATGTAGTCACGGTAGAGGAACACCGGCTGGCCGGCCGCCACCAGGTGCGAATCGGCGACGAAGTAGTCCAGCTTGTGCTGAGCCAGCATCTCCTCGAGGCCCGGGCGCATGCGCCGCTCGCGCCCGCGGTCGGGCCCGGTCGGAGGCGTCCACTCGTAGCGCGGCCGGTACGCGCACTCCGGCAGCCAGATGCCGCGCGGCGCCTTGCCGAAGTGACGCTTGTGCGCCTCCACCGCGGTGCGCAGCTGCAGATGGATCGATTCGTCGCGGGAGAGCAGCGGCAGATACCCATGGGTGGCCGCGCACGTGATGATCTCCACGTGGCCGCCGCGCTGCAGCTCGGCGAAGGTGCCGGGAATGTCGCCGCCGATGCGGCGGTGCAGCTCCCACATCCGCTCGTAGAACTCCTCCCAGAAGTACGTGAGCGCGACGATGGCGTCCTCGTTCTGCTGCTGGAAGAACTCGCGGCTCTCCACGCACGCGCGCCGTACGTTCTCGTAGTAGAACGAGAGCTCTTTCTGGAATTCCGGCGAGGCGAGCTGCTCGGTCAGCACGGGCGAGAGATTGATCGTCCACTTGGGCGAGAGCCCGTCGGCGACGAGACGATGCGCGGTGTCGAGCAGCGGCAGATAACACTCGAAGGCGGCCTCGTTCAACCAGTCGCTCCCGTGTGGCCAGCGCCCATGATTGACCACCATCGGAAGATGGGTATGGAGGACCAGTGAGAACGGGTAGCTCATCCGCGGGACCCTTTCACCTCGAGCCAGGCGCTCTGCCGCTGCTGACCAAAGGTCATTGGACCGTATGAAATCCCTGGGCGCAAGCCTTCATCTCGGTGCCACTCTGCACGAGGGCATGGCGACGTTCCGCGTGTGGGCACCGCGCTGCCGGACGGTCGAGGTTGCGATCGAAGGGCGCAAGCCGGAGGCGCTGACCGCGCGTGACGACGGCATCTTCGAGCGCTCGCTGGGAGGCCTCGGCGCCGCCACGCGCTACCAGTACCGGCTCGACGGCGAGCGCTATCGTCCCGATCCCGTCTCGCGCTTCCAGCCGGAGGGGGTGCACGGCCCCTCGGCCATCGTCGAGCCCGGCCGGTTCCCGTGGACCGACCACGGATTTCGCGGGCACGCGCTCATCGATCTCGTGTTCTACGAGCTGCACGTGGGAACGTTCACCGCGGCCGGCACGTTCGAGGCCGTCATCCCGCACCTGCCGCAGCTGGTCGACCTCGGGATCACCGCGATCGAGCTCATGCCGGTGGCCGAGTTCCCCGGCTCGCGCAACTGGGGCTACGACGGCACCCACCTCTACGCGCCGCAGTCCACCTATGGCGGGCCACGCGGGCTCCGGCGCCTGGTGGATGCCGCGCACGCGCAGGGGCTGAGCGTCTTCCTCGACGTCGTCTACAACCACCTGGGGCCCGAGGGCAACTACCTGGGCGAGTTCGGCCCCTATTTCACCGATCGCTACCGCACGCCGTGGGGCAGCGCGATCAACTTCGACGGCCCCGACGGCGAGGGCGTCCGCCGGCACTTCGTCGACAACGCCCGCTCCTGGGTGCGTGAGTTCCACGTCGACGGCCTGCGCCTGGACGCGATTCACTCGATCTTCGATGCGAGCCCCGTCCACGTGCTGACCGAGCTCGCCGAGGCCGCCCGCGAGGAGGCCCAGGCGCTCGACCGGCCCGTGCACATCGCCGCCGAGTCGCACGACAACGACCGGAAGATCGTGCTGCCGCCCGCCGAGGGCGGCCTGGGACTGGACACCATCTGGTCCGACGACTTCCACCACACGGTGCACGCGAGGCTGACCGGTGAGAAGACGGGGTATTACGCCGATTTCGCCGGCGGCAAGGGCCTCGCCCGCGCGCTGGTCGAGGGGTTCGTGTTCCAGGGGGAGCCGAGCGGGTATTTCGGCCGCCCGCGCGGCACGACGAGTGCCGATCTCGGCGGCGAGCGCTTCACGATCTGCCTGCAGAACCACGATCAGGTCGGCAACCGCGCGGTCGGCGACCGCCTGTCCACGATCGTGCCGTTCGCCGCGGTGAAGCTGGCGGCGGCGCTGCTCTTCGCCGCGCCGGCGCTGCCGCTGCTCTTCATGGGCGAGGAGTACGGCGAGACGTCGCCGTTCCAGTACTTCACGTCGCACCTCGATCCCGCGCTGGTCGAGGCCGTGCGCAAGGGGCGCGCCGAGGAGTTCAGGAGCTTCGGCTGGGAGGGCACGGTTCCGGATCCCTCGGAGCCCGCGACCTTCCTGCGCTCGCGGCTCAACCACTCGCTGGCCGGCGCCCCCCGCCACCGAGAGCTGCGCGACTATTACCGCCGCTGGCTCGCGCTGCGCCGCAGCCACCCCGCGCTGGGCGCCGGCGGCAAGGCCCGCGCCCAAGCCGAGCTCGACGCCACCGGCAGCGTCCTGACGCTCGTACGCCAGGGCCCCGAAGCCGCCGGCGTCCGCCTGGTGGCGAACCTCACCAGCACCGCACGCGGCTTTGCCCCCGCATCATCGGACTGGCGCGTTCTACTCGACAGCGAGGACGCCCGTTTCGCCGGCACGCCAACCGCCCGGCCGCTGGCGCCGTACCAGGCGATCCTGTACGAGGTCACCCGCTAGCTCCTCCCGTCACGCGACGCGTTGCACACGTCGTCGCCGCGGTGGTAGCGTCCTGAGCCGTGCCCGCCGCCCGGCGCGACCTCGATCCGGTGGATCACCTCCTGGCCCTCGACCCCGGCGGGCGAGGGATCGCCGCGTTCTTTCAGCCGGGCGGCGCGCTTCGCGCGGCCCGCGCGCTGATCGCCGCCCGCACGGTGCTGATCGTCACCGGGTTCATCGTGGCCGACGGCATGCCGGAGACCGATGGGCCGCCTGGCGCGGCGGTGCTGGGCCGTGCGCTGCGGCGGCGCGGGGCGCGCGTGCGCTATACGAGCGATCCCGCCACGCTGCCGTCGCTCACCGCGGCGCTCGAGGCGCTCGGTGAACCCCCCGAGGTCTTCGCCTATCCCGATACGCCGGGCGCCGCCGCCGCCGTCCTCGCGCGCGAGCGACCGACGCACCTGGTCGCCATCGAGCGCCCGGGCCGCGGCCGAGGCGGCGACTACCTGAACGCCCGCGGCATATCGGTCAGAGACTGGAACCGGCCGATCGACGAGCTGTTCCTGGGGCGCCGACGGCCGATCACGGTCGGTGTAGGGGACGGGGGCAACGAGATTGGAATGGGGCGCGTGCGGGCCCGGCTGGCGCGCGAGGGCCGGCTGATGGCGCGCATTGCCTCGGTCGTGTCGGTGGATCACCTCGTGGTGGCGGGTGTGTCGAACTGGGGCGCCTATGGCATCGTGGCGCATCTCGCGCGGCTCGCCGGGCAATCCCTGCTGCACACGCCGAGCGAGGAACGCGCGCTCATCGAGGCCTGCGTCGCCGCCGGCGCCGTGGATGGCATCACGCGGCGGCGCGAGCGCACCGTCGACGGCATGAACGCCGACACGCATGCCGCGGTCGTCGCGCTGCTCGGGTTATCATGGGGCGACCCGGCCCGACGAGGAGAGCGGCGATGAGCATCCAGGACGATTTCCGCGCGAAGCATCCGAAGTCCGCCGCGCTCGCCGAGCGCGCCCGCCGGGCGATTCCCGGCGGCATCACCCACGACATCCGCCACCTGACGCCGTTTCCGGTCTACGTCGAGCGGGCGGCGGGCAGCCGCAAGTGGGACGTGGACGGCCACGAGTACGTCGACTACTGGATGGGCCACGGCGCGCTCTTCCTGGGCCACTGCCATCCCGCCGTCGTGCGCGCGGTGCAGGAGCAGATGGCGCGCGGCACCCATCTGGGCGCCAGCCACGAGCCCGAGGTGCGGTGGGCCGAGCTGGTGAACCAGCTCATTCCGTGCGGGGAGCTGACCCGCTTCACCATGTCGGGCACCGAGTCCACGCATCTGGCCATGCGCGTGGCGCGCGCCTACACGGGCCGCACGAAAATCCTGAAGTTCACGGGCCACTTCCACGGCTGGCACGACGGCGCGGTGGCCGGCGTGAACCCGCCCTTCGACGTGCCGATGTCGGCCGGCGTCCCCGGCGCCACCATGGACCAGGTGGTCTTGTGCCCGCCCAACGACATCAAGGCGGCGCAGACCGTGTTCGAGCGTGGCGACGTCGCGGCTGTCATCCTGGAGCCGGCCGGCGGCCAGGCGGGGACGACGCCGACGATTCCCGGCTACCTTCAAGAATTGCGCGCGCTGACGACGCGGCACGGCGTGGTGCTGATCTTCGACGAGGTCATCACCGGCTTCCGCTACGCCCCGGGCGGCGCCCAGCAGTACTTCAACGTCACCCCCGACCTCACCACGCTGGCCAAGATCGTCGCCGGCGGCCTGCCGGGCGGCGCGCTGACCGGCACGCGCGACATCATGTCGATGATCGCCTTCCGGGGTGATCCCGACTGGGACCGGGCCTCGCGCGTGGCGCACGCCGGGACGTTCAACGCCAACCCGCTGTCGGCGGCGGCGGCCATCGCCACCCTCGAGCTGTGTGCGGACGGCACGCTGCAGGCGCGTGCGAACAAGAGCGGCGATACCCTGCGCGCCGCGCTGACCGACGCGCTGAAGAAGGCCGGCGCGCCGGGCACGTGCTTCGGGGAGGCGTCGATCTACCACGTGTCGTTCGAGGGCAAGCCGGGGCTGGCCGGCTTCGATCGCCCGCGCAAGGGACCGCTCTATCACCTGCTGCGCTGCGCCCTGCTCAACAACGGCGTGGACTGCTCGGCCAATCACGGCTGGATCTCCGCGGTCCACACCGACGAGGATCTCGAGCGCACGGTGCAGGCGTACACGCGCGCGTTCCAGGCGATGGTGGCCGACGGCGCCTTCAAGGGCATGTGATGGTGCGACGCGCCGCCCTGGCGGCGCTGCTCCTGCTGACGTCCGGCTGCGTGTATTACCCCACCGTGATGGACACGGGCGGCGTGCGTATCCGCACCGAGAACGGGCGCGCCGTACGCCGCGGCGGCGATCTCCTGGTGACCTTCGACGTCGTGAGCACCGGCAAGTACGGCGACACCGTCACCGGCGTCGTCTCGCCCGTCGCCAAGCAGGCTACGCTCGTCAACGGCACCGGCGGGCCGGTCAACCGGCTCGAGATTCCGGGCGCCGCCACCGTGAAGTTCACCCCGGACGGCACGCACGTGGTGCTCGGGGAGCTGCAGAAGCCGGTCGAGCGCGGCGAGACCTTCATCGTCACCCTGCTCTTCGAGAAGTCCGGCGGCATCGGCATCGTCACCCTGCTCGAGTAGCCCTCGGCGCCGACCGGCGCCACCGGCTGGGGGTTTCCGCGGTCTCGAACCGAACCTGTAGCGCGGGTGCGTCCTGTCTCCGAACCTAGCGATTTCGCGGCCCTTCTTGCTAATGTGGGTGGCCGATGCCCCTGAAGCTCAAGCTCAGCCTGGGGATTACGGTCGTACTCGCGGTGACGGTCGTGCTGCTCTCGGCGATGCTTCTGCGCCAGCAGCAGCAGACGCTCACCGTCGAGATGAAAAAGCGCGGTCAGACCATCGCCCAGAACCTCGCGGCCAGCGCCAAGAACCCGCTCGTCAGCGACGACGAACTCACGCTGAATCTCCTCGTCAAGGAGGCCCTGAAGGACCCCGATATCGCCTACGTGGCCATCACCGACGAGAAGGGCAAGATCATGGCCCACTCCGACGTCCACCGGGTCGGCCGCGGGCTCGAGCGCCCGGCTGGGCTACAGC
>JBKPRI010000338.1:0-4857 GCA_046734515.1 Candidatus Methylomirabilota bacterium
GCGGCGAAGACCGCGGTGTGCAGGGCCGCCGTGCCCGAGCTCACCGCCACGGCATGGCGCGCACCGACGGCGTCGGCGAACGCGCGCTCGAAGGCCGGCACCGCCGGGCCCGTCGTGATGAGGGCGCCGCGCAGCGTGGCCACCACCGCGGCCACGTCGTCGTCGTCGATGGCGTGGCGCCCGTAGGGCAGCAGCGCGGCGCGCACCGGCCGCCCGCCGTCGAGCGCCAGCCGCTCAGCCACGCGCCATCTCGCGCATGTCGGCGCCGCTCAGCCACCGGTCGTTCGTCTCGCTCGAGTAGCGGTACCCGGGCGCGCGGCGCTTGCCGCCCTCCCAGGCCGGGAACGGCCACGAGGGATAGATGGGCTCCACGACGAACATGTCGTCGAACTCGAGCGCTTGGCGGCTCTCGTCCTCGGAGATCAGGATCTCGTGCAGCTTCTCGCCGGGCCGGATCCCGATGACCTCCACGCGGCAGTCGGGCGCGATGGACTTCACGAGATCCCCGATGCGCATGCTCGGAATCTTCGGCACGAAGATCTCGCCGCCGCGCATGACCTCGGTGCAGCGAACGGCGAACTCGACGCCCTCGCTGAGGCGGATCCAGAACCGCGTCATGTCGGCGTCCGTCACCGTCACCGTGCCCGTGCGCTTCTGCTCCTCGAACAGCGGGATCACGCTGCCGCGGCTGCCGATGACGTTGCCGTAGCGCACCACGCTGAAGATCGTGGCGCGCGCGTGGCCGTAGGCGTTGCCCTGCACCACCAGCTTCTCGGCGCAGAGCTTGGTGGCGCCGTAGAGATTGATGGGGTTGACGGCCTTGTCGGTGCTGATGGCCATCACGCGCTTCACGCCCTGGTCGATGGCGGCGTCGATCACGTTCTTGACGCCGATCACGTTGGTCTGGATCGCCTCGAACGGGTTGTACTCGCACGAGGTGATCTGCTTGAGCGCGGCCGCGTGGACCACCACGTCGATGCCGTGCATCGCGCGCTCGAGCCGCTCCTTGTCGCGCACGTCGCCGACGAAGAAGCGCAGCGAGGGATGCTTGAAGCGCGTCATCATCTCCGACTGCTTCAGCTCGTCGCGGCTGAACACGACCAGCCGGCGCGGGTGGTAGCGCTCCAGCATGATCTCCACGAACTTGTTGCCGAACGAGCCGGTGCCGCCGGTGATCATCACGGAGGCCTCGCTCCAGTTCACCGCTGGCGTCTCCTTCCTGTCGCTCATAGCGCGCCGGCCTCGCTGAACTGCAGCCGGTAGAGGCTGCCGTAGGTCTCGCTCGTCTCCAGCAGCTCCGCGTGCCGACCCACCGCCTCCACGCCGCCCCGGTTGAGCACCACGATGGTGTCCGCGTGCAGCACCGTCGAGAGGCGATGCGCCACCACGATCGAGGTGGCGCCCTGCACGACCTGCTCGATGGCCTGCCGCACCAGCCGCTCGGACTCGCTGTCGAGCGAGCTGGTGGCCTCGTCGAGGACGAGGATGGGCGGGTTGCCCACCACCGCGCGCGCGATGGCGATGCGCTGGCGCTGGCCGCCGGACAGGCGGATGCCGCGGTCGCCCACCAGCGTGTCGTAGCCGTCCGGGAACTCGCTGATGAAGTCGTGCGCGTTGGCGACCCGCGCGGCCCGCACGATCTCGGCGTCCGGCACGTCCTCCCGGCCGTAGGCGATGTTGGCCCGGATGGTCGTGTTGAAGAGCAGCGGCTCCTGGGCGACGACGCCGAACAGCCGCCGGTAGGCCTGCTGGCGCAGCGTGCGCACGTCGCGGCCGTCGATGGTGACGCTGCCCGAGGTCGGGTCGTACAGCCGCAGCACGAGGTCGATGAGCGTGGACTTGCCGCCGCCGCTCGGCCCCACCACCGCCACCACCTGCCCCTTGCGCACGTCGAGGTTCACGCCCCACAGCACCGGCTCGCCGTCGCCATAGCGGAAGCTGACATCGCGCAGCGCGATGCGATCGCGGAAGGTGTCGATCGTCTCGCTGCCGTCGGGCACGGCCGGCCGCTCGGCGAACAGCTCGTCCACCCGGCTGGTCGCGGCCAGGATCGACTGCATGGCGGTGTAGGCGCCGGCCAGCAGGCCGATCTGCACCATGGCCGCCCGGCCGACGTAGAGAAAGAGGAAGAACGCCGGCGCGGTCAGCCGGCCGGCCAGGAGCTCCCACGCGGCCAGCACGATGAGGCCGGCCTCGACGACGTAGTTCACGACCGCGCGCGCCGGCTCCTCGACGTGCTTGTACACGCCGAACTTCACGTTGACCCGCAGCACCTCGCGCAGGGTGGCGCCGAGCCGCTTCAGCTCGAAGCCCTCGGCCGCGAACGACTTCACCGTGCGCACGTTGACGAGCGCCTCCTGGAAGCGCGAGGCCACCTCGGCCAGGACCGAGAACTGGTCGGTGGCCAGGCGCCGCACGGGTCCGCGGATGCCGCGCGTGACCGCGTAGTGCAGCACGGCCGCCGCCAGCGCCGCCACCACCAGGCGCGGGTTGGTGCGGGCCAGCAGGTAGGCGTAGAACGCGATGAGCAGCGGCGCGCTGAACACGGTGACGACGATCGTCTCCAGGCCAGCGGTGGCCGAGCGCGTGTCGGTGGACAGCCGCGAGACGAGCTCGCCCGAGCGGTGGCGTGTGAAGAAGCTCATCGACATCGTCAACAGGTGGCGGAAGAGATCGGCCTGCAGCGCGCTGGCCGCGCGCACGCGCAGCCACAGTGCCAGCAGGTAGTTGCCGAAGTCGAGCCAGCCCTTCACCACCCCGACGGCCACGTAGGCCAGGCACAGGAGCACGATCGCGCGGAAGCGGTCGTCCGCCGCGGCGACACCGAGCCAGCCGAGGACGGCGGCGCCGAGATTGCTCAGGGTGAGTCCGCCGACCCCGGCGGCCGGCGCCGTGCGCGCGCCGCCGAGGGCGAGGTCGAGGATGGGCGCCATCACCACCGGAAGCAGCGCGGCCAGCACGGTGGCGAGCGCGCTGGTCAGCAGCAGCAGCGCCAGCGCGGGCCAGTGCGGCGCCACGTAGCGCCGCAGCAGCCGCGTGAAGCGGGCGATGTCGCGGAAACGACTCACGCGTGGCTGCCGTTCGGCGCCGGCCGGCGCAGCGTCAGGCACTTGGCGGCGGGGACGCCGCGGCGCCCCAGCGCCTCCACGTCGGCTTCGGGCCGCTCGAACGTCGCCACGATCACGGCGTCGAGATCCTCGGGGCGCAGGTCGGCCGCGGCCTGCACGGGAAAACCGAGGAACTCGCCGCCCGCCGACGGCGCGAAGACGCCGACGGGCTCGAGGCCGAACTCCTTCAGCGTGAGATAGGCGAGCTCGGCTGCCTCGCCGGGGCCGTAGAGCGCGACGCGCTTCATGCCCTGGGCGACGAGTAGGGCCAGCGAGCCGCGCAGCGTCTCCCGTGTACGACGGAAGAGGTTGAGCGAGTAGAGCATGTGCTGGTAGGCCAGCCGGCTCTTCTCGGTCAGCCCCTTGGGCGTCAGCAGATAGTGCAGGCGCTTGCGCGCGGCCGGCTTGGCGGGAAACTCGGTGATCTTCACGTACCCCTTGCGCGACATCCGCCGGAGATACAGGTTCACGAGGCCCAGCGCGATCCCGAGCCGCTCGGCCAGCGCCCGCTGGCTCAGCGGCCGGCCCTCCTCGATCGCGGTCAAGATCTCCAGCGCCCGCGCGTCGTGACGGTCCACCGGCGCAGCTTAGCAGACAATGTTCAAGACTTGAACATGGTTTGCGTCAGGACCACGGCGCGGGTCGCTTGCCGTGGATCACACTCCCGGGCCGGGAATGGGCCGGGGGAAGGCGGGGACAGCCGGTGGGACGCTAGGAGCCCAGGACCTGGACGGTGATCTCGCGCTTCCGGGGACCGTCGAGCTCCGCGAAGATCACCGACTGGAAGCGGCCGAGCGAGAGCTCGCCGTTCACGACGGCCACGGCGATGTTGCGGCCGAGCAGCGCGGCACGCAGGTGCGCGTGCGCGTTACCGCGCTCGCAGTCTGAGAAGCGCGGGTCGTCGTGGCGATAGCCGCCGCGCTCGGGCACGAGCCGCTCGATGAGCCCCTTGAGGTCGTCGATGAGCGCGCTCTGGAACTCGTTGATGAGGAGCGCGCAGGTCGTGTGCAGCGTGTTGATGAGGGCGATGCCGTTCTCGATGGGGAATTGCTGCACGGCTTCGCGGATGAGCTTGGTGATGTCCGAGACCTCGGTGCGCTCCTCCGTCGCCAGCGTGAAGCTTGTGTTGAAGACCTTCATGTCGGTGCACTCTCCGGGGCGCCCATGGGATTCGCCAGCGCGAGAGCCGGCGTGCCAGCGCCGAGGCCAACCGATACGATAAAGGCACCGTCGCGCAATTGTCAAATAAGGATGCACTAGGCGGTCTTCGGGTCCAGGAGGTCGCGCAGCCCGTCGCCGAGCAAATTGAGGCCGAGAACCGTCAGGGCGATGGCGCCGCCGGGAAAGACGGCGAACCACGGGTTCAGCGACAGGAAATTTTGCGCCTCCTTGAGCATCAACCCCCAGGACGGGTACGGGGGCTGCGTGCCGAGCCCCAGATAGGCGAGTGCGGCCTCGGCCAGCACGGCGACCGGGAAGCTCGTGGTGGCCTGCACGATGAGCGGCGGCAGCGAGTTGGGCAGGATGTGGCGCAGCAGCACGCGCCCGTCGCCCCCGCCGAGCGCCCGCGCGGCCACCACGAACTCGCGCTCGCGCAGCTCCAGCACCGAGCCGCGGGCCAGGCGCGCGAAGGCGGGCACGAAGGCGCCGCCGATGGCGATCATGCTCACCCCGATGCCGGGCGAGAAGACCGCGGTCAGCAGCAGCGCCGAGAGAATGGCGGGAAAACCCTGCACGGCGTCGACCAGAC
>JBKPRI010000339.1:0-6734 GCA_046734515.1 Candidatus Methylomirabilota bacterium
CGTCGATGTCGCTCGCGCGGATCGCGATCTTCTCCTCGAGGATCTTCGCGCCCTCGTTCACCATCGGGTAGAGCAGGCGCTGGAGAATCTCTTCGTCGGAGATGAAGCGGCGCGTGATGCCCTGCTCGGTCGCGACGTCGACGATGATCTTCTCGACCTCGGGGTCGGGGATCGGCGTGCGATCGCCCTTCTCGTACTTGAAGTACCCGCTGCCCGTCTTCTGGCCGAAGCGGCCCAGCTCGCAGATGCGATCGGCCACCGGCGACTTCGCGCCGCGGCCCTTCCTGATGCGCCAGCCCACGTCGAGGCCGGCGAGGTCGCCCATGGCGAACGGCCCCATCGGGAAGCCGAAGTCGGTGAGCACCTTGTCGACCTGGTGCGGCAGCGCGCCCTCGAGGATGAGCTTCTCGGCCTGCAGCCCGCGCTGGTGCAGCATGCGGTTGCCGACGAAGCCGTAGCAGACGCCGACCAGCACCGGCACCTTGGCGATGCGCCGCCCGACCGTCATGGCGGTGGCGATCGTCGTCTTCGAGGACTTCTGGCCGCGCACGTTCTCCAGCAAGCGCATCACGTTGGCCGGGCTGAAGAAGTGCATGCCGATCACGCTCTCCGGCCGCTTGGTGGCCGAGGCGATCTCGTTGACGTCGAGCGTGGAGGTGTTCGTGGCCAGCACGGCGTCCGGCTTGGCGATGCCGTCCAGCTTGGCGAAGACTTCCTTCTTGATCGGCATCTCCTCGAACACGGCCTCGATGACGATGTCGGCGTCCTTGATGGCGTTGAAGTCGGTGGTGCCGGTGATCAGGCCCATCCGCTTCTCGACGTCGGCCGCCGTGAGCCGGCCGCGGCTGGCCGTGGCCTCGTAGTTCTTGCGCACGATGCCGAGCCCGCGGTCGAGCGCGTCCTTGGCCATCTCCACCACGGTCACCGGGATGCCCGCGTTGGCGAAATTCATGGCGATGCCGCCGCCCATGGTGCCGGCGCCGATGACCGCCGCCTTCTTCACGTCCTTGGGCGGGGTGTCGCCCGGCACGTCGGGGATCTTGGCGGCCTCGCGCTCGGCGAAGAAGAAGTAGCGCTGGGCCTGCGACTCCGGCGAGGTGAGCAGCTCGGCGAAGAGCTCGCGCTCCCGCTTCATGCCCTGATCGAACGGCAGGGCGACCGCGCCCTCCACCGCCTTGATGATGTTCTCGGGCGCCTTGAAGCCACGCGTCTGCCGCGCGACGGACTTGCGGAACTCGCTGAACACCTCCGGCTTGCCGCGCACAGCCGCCAGCTTGTCGTCGAGGTCGCGGATCTTCTTGAGCGGCCGCTTCTCGTTCAGTACCTTCTCCGCGAAGGCCACGCCGGCCGCCGTCAGGTCCCCCTCGACGATCTCGTCGATGAGGCCGTGCTTGAGTGCCTCGTCCGCGCGGATCGGATCGCCGCTGACCATCATCGACAGCGCCTTCTCCACGCCGACCACGCGCGGCAGCCGCTGGGTGCCGCCGGCGCCCGGGAGCAGGCCGAGCTTCACCTCGGGCAGGCCGAAGCGCGCGTCCTTCACCCCGACGCGATAGTGGCAGGCCAGGGTCACCTCGAGCCCGCCGCCGAGCGCGGTGCCGTGAATGGCCGCGACCACCGGCTTGCTGCTCGACTCGATCATGTCGAGCACCTCGTGCAGCCCGGGCGCCGCCGGCGGCTTGCCGAACTCCGTGATGTCGGCGCCCGCGATGAACGTGCGGCCGGCGCACACGATGACGATGGCCGAGACGGCGGAGTCTGCGGCCGCCTGCTTGAGCCCGTCCCGCAGGCCCTGGCGGACGTGCTGGCTCAGCGCGTTGACCGGCGGATTGTTCACGGTGAGCACGGCCACGCGGCCGCGACGGTCGAGATCGACGGACTGGGTGATGGCTGTCATGGCTGGTCCCTCTTGGGTTCGGCGGACTCTGCTCGCGACGCCGGGATGGTACCACGCGGCCCGGGCGCTACAATCGCGGCCGATGGCCCTCGGCGGCGTGCTCTTCGACATGGGTGGCGTGGTGATGGATTCCCCGCTGCACGCGATCGCGCGCTACGAGCGCGCGCAAGGCCTGCCGGCGAACGCCATCAACCGCGCCATCGCCGCCAGCGGCGAGCAGGGGGCGTGGGCGCGTCTGGAGCGCGGCGAGCTCACGGCCGACTCGTTCTGCGCACCGTTCGAAGCCGACTGCCGCGCCCATGGCGTGGAGGTGAGCGGTGAAGCCATCATGGCCGCCATCGCCGAGGCCGGCGTGGCGCGCCCCATCATGCTCGAAGCCATCCGCCGTCTTCGCGCTCACGGCCTCCGCGTCGGCGCCCTCACCAACAACTGGAAGCGCGCCGCCCCCGAAGACGACGTCATCCCCCACCGCCTCAAAACCCACTTCGACGTCTTCATCGAATCCCGCGTGGTGGGCCTGCGGAAACCCGACCCAAAAATCTACGAGCTGGCCTGCCGCGAGCTCGGCGTCCCGCCGCAACGGACGGCCTTCCTCGACGACATCGGCACCAACCTGAAAGCCGCCAGAGCACTTGGAATGACCACGATCAAAGTCGACGAACCCCGCTCGGCATTAGAAGAGCTGAGCCGGCTGGTAAACCTCGACCTGCTGACCTAGACGCCGAACGACATGAACAATCGCGTCCGAGCGCGGGCTTTGCCCGCGCAATCCTGGTTCTAGGGGGAGGCAGGGAGGAGCGCGCGCCGTCAGGCGCGCGCGACGACCGCCGGAAGGGGGACGAAGTCCCCCTCCGGGCTAATCGTCGTCAGGCTGCTGCTGCCGGCGCATCGCCTTGCGCCGCTTGCGGCGCGCCTGGGCCTGCTTGCGCTTGCGCTTCACCGAGGGCTTCTCGTAGTGGGCGCGACGCTTCATCTCCTGGAAGAGACCCTCTTTCTGCATCCGCTTCTTGAGGGCCTTGAGCGCCGCTTCGATCTGGTTTTCTACGACCTCAATCCTCATGAAGACCTTCGTGCAGCCGCCGTCTTCACCTGCGCAGCGGCGCGGTAGGGGCGAGGGGGTACCGAACGGTCAACGATCTTGAGGCGACCCAAACGAGCGCGGCCCGTGGCCACGGCCGTTGCGATGGTAGGGAAGCGCTCACGCGACTCTTCGATGACTTCACCGGCGGCGTTCACAATTCTCCACTGCCATCCCGTACGGGCTGGAGTGGACAGGGCGACGACCTGCATGGGGGCTCCTCCTCCCGGGCGACCGCGCTACGGTACCCGAAATTCGGCCCAATTTCCAGGACTTTTGCCGCTCTGCGTCACAGCCGTGCCGGCGGTGATGCTATCCTCCCGGTCCATGAGCTCAGGACTCGAAGACCGCTTCCAGACGCTACACGAGATCGTGAGGGCGGCGCGCGCGACGCTGGCGCCGGGGCCGTGGGACTACCTGGTGGGCGGCACCGAGACCGAGACGACGCTCCGGCGCAACCGCCTGGCGATCGACTCGCTCGCGTTCCGGCCGCGCGTGCTGCGTGACGTCTCCAAGGTGGACGCGACCTCGACTTTCCTCGGCAAGCCCGTCCGCATCCCGGTGATGATGGCGCCCATCGGCGGCCTCGAGAGCTTCACGCCGGGCGGCGGCGCCACCGCGGCGCAGGCCTCCGCGGAGTTCGGCGTGCCGCAGATGCTCTCGTCGGTGTGCAACCCGGGGCTGGAGGCGGTGGCCAAGGCCGCCGACAACTTCCGCGTCTTCCAGCTCTACGTGCGCGGCGATGACGCCTTCGTGGACGATCACGTGCGCCGCGCGGTGGCCAACGGCTACACCGGCTTCGCCATCACGATCGACACCGCCTCCTACAGCCGGCGCGAGCGTGACCTCGCGCGCCGCTTCGTGAAGCCGTGGCGCCAGCGCGCGGCGGGCTTCGACTACCAGGCCGGATTCACCTGGAACAACATCAAGCGCTTCAAGGACGTCTGGCCCAGCGTGCCGCTGATCCTCAAGGGCATTGCAACCGGCGAGGACGCCGCGCTCGCCTGCGAGCACGGCGTGGACGTCGTCTACGTCTCCAATCACGGCGGCCGCCAGCTCGACCAGGGGCGCGGCTCGCTCGAGGTGCTGCCGGAGGTCGTCAAGGCGGTGGGCGGGCGCGCGCGGGTCATCGTGGACGGTTGCTTCCAGCGCGGAACCGACGTGGTGAAAGCGCTCGCGCTCGGCGCCGATCTCGTGGGCCTGGGCCGCATGCCGTGCTTCGGCCTCGCGGCCGCCGGCGCCGCCGGCTGCGTGCGGATGCTCGAGCTCCTGGAGGACGAGATTCGCATCGCGCTGGCGCTGCTCGGCGTCGATCGCCTCGGTGCGCTCAGCGCCGCGTACGTGCACCCGGCGCCGCCCGTGGCCCTGCCGAGCGTGGTGAGCGCCTTTCCGCTGCTCGAAGGTCCCGACTACTAGGCCGCCGGTACATGGCTTGCAGCCTCCTTGGGGCCTCGGAGGTGGTCCATGCAGCCCGAGAATGTCGAGAGGGTCCCGGCGGAGGACGCGCGGAGGGACGTCGAGGCGGGGCGCGCGCTCCTGGTGTGCGCCTACGACGACGAGAGCAAGTGCCGCCAGCTCCGGCTGGAAAACGCCATCACGCTGCACGATCTACAGCGGCGGGCCGACAGCATACCGCACAACAAGACGCTGATCTTCTACTGCGCCTGACCCCACGAGGCGACGGCCGCCGGTCAGGCGGCACGGTTCCAGGCGGCGGGATTCCGCAACGCGAAGGCGCTGAAGGGCGGCGTGCGCGCCTGGCAGGAGGCCGGCTACCCGATGGCGGCCTGACGGCGCGCTGGTGAGCGCGGCCGAGCGGCCGTGCGACCTCTGCAAGGCCGCGCGCATCACGCCCTGGTATCACGAGGACGCGATCTGCTGGATCGCCGAGTGTGACATCTGCGAGGTGCCGATGGTCGTCTGGCGCTCGCACGGCACCGAGCCTCCGGACGAGCAGCTCCGTCACATGCACGCCAAGCTGCGCGAGGTGGCCGCCGAGCGCCTCGGCGAGTTCTGGATCGACGGCCACATGCGCAACATCCCCGATCATTTCCACGCCCACGCCCGGCCGAAGGGCGGCTTCTTCGGCCGCTGAGCGGCGCGGCGGTTGCGGCGACGCCGCAGCCGTGCTAATGCAGAGCGCACCGTGAGCGTGTTCCACTTCGAGCTGCGGGACCTGCCGCCCGAGGCCGAGGCCTTCCGGGACGAGGTGCGCGTCTTCCTGCGCGAAGCGCTGGGCACGCGGCCCGCCGTGCGCCGGGCGCGCTCGTGGGGCGGCTTCGATCCGGAGTTCAGCCGGAAGCTCGGCGCGCGCGGCTGGATCGGCCTCACGTGGCCGAAGAAGTACGGCGGCCAGGAGCGCTCGTTCCTCGAGCGCTACGTGCTGCTGGAAGAGCTGCTGGCGGCCGGCGCGCCGGCCGGCGCGCACTGGGTGGCGGAGCGCCAGAGCGGCCCGCTGCTGCTTCGCTTCGGCACCGAGGCGCAGCGCGAGCGGTTTCTGCCGGCCATCGCGCGCGGCGAGCTGTCGTTCGCCATCGGCATGAGCGAGCCGGACTCCGGCTCCGACCTGGCCTCGATCCGCACGCGCGCCGTCCGCAAGGACGGCGGCTACGTGGTCAACGGCACCAAGGTGTGGACGAGCAACGCGCACCGCAGCCAGTACGCGATCGCGCTGTTCCGCACCGCGGTGGTGCCCGACAAGAAGCACGAGGGCCTCTCGCAGTTCCTGGTCGACCTGAAGTCCCCGGGCATCACCATCCGGCCCATCATCAATCTGGCCGGCTCGCACGACTTCAACGAGGTCGTCTTCCAGGACGCGTTCGTGCCCGAGGACATGCGGGTGGGTGGCGACGGGGACGGGTGGAAGCAGGTCACCACCGAGCTGGCCTTCGAGCGCAGCGGGCCCGAGCGGTATCTCTCGAGCATCGCCCTGATCCTCTCGCTCATCGACCACGTCGGCGCCGATCCCGATCCGCGCGCGGCCGAGGTGCTCGGCCGGCTCAGCGCCCAGCTCATGACGCTGCGGCAGATGTCGCTCTCGGTCGCCGGCATGCTGCAGGCCGGCCAGAATCCCAACCTCGAGGCGGCCGTGGTCAAGGACGTGGGCACGACGTTCGAGCAGTCGGTGCCGGAGGTCGTGCACGCGCTCATGGACATCGAGCCGACGATCGACACCGGCGGCGACCTGCAGCAGACGCTGGGCTATCTCGTGCAGCGCGCGCCGTCGTTCTCGCTGCGCGGGGGCACGCGCGAGGTCCTGCGCGGCATCATCGCGCGCGGGCTCGGGTTGCGCTGACATGGGGGAGCTCGGCCGGCTGCTCTCCGACACGGTCACCCGCCTCTTCAACGACCTCGTCACCAAGGAGCTGATCGAGTCGGCCGAGAAGGGGGTGTGGCCCGACAAGCTCTGGCGCGCGCTCGAGGAGGGCGGTCTCACGCTGCCGCTGGTGCCGGAGGCCCACGGCGGCGCGGGCGGCACGTGGGCGGATGCGCACACGGTGGTGCGCGCAGCCGGCAAGCACGCGGCGCCGGTGCCGCTGGCCGAGACGATCGTGGCGGGCTGGCTGCTCGGCCAGGCCGGCCTCGACGTGCCGATGGGCCCGCTGACGATCGCGCCCGTCCACCGCGACGAGCGGCTGCGATTCGCGCGCGCCGGCGGTGGCGGCACGCTGCACGGCACGGCCACCCGCGTGCCGTGGGGCGCGGCGGCGGGGCACGTCGTGATCGTGGCCGAGGACGGCGCCACGCCCGTGATCGCGC
>JBKPRI010000340.1:0-9018 GCA_046734515.1 Candidatus Methylomirabilota bacterium
GCCCAGAAGTCCCAGCCGTAGAGATTGGCCAGCGCGATGATCTGCGTGACGACCGAGCCGGCGTAGCTCGGGTGGGCGATGACCAGCTTTTCCTTCCACCGCGGGTCGAGCAGATCCTTCCACGTCTTCGGCGCCTCCCCCGCGGTCACCTGCTTCGTGTTGTACGGCATCACGAGCGGAAAGGCGCGCCAGCCCCAGGCGTGGCCCTCGCGGTCACGGAAGGACGGCGCGAGCCGATCGGCGCCGGCCGGCGTATATTTCGCGAGCAGGCCCTTGCGCTTGAGGAACACGAAGTGGCCGGTGTCGGAGGTGTTCACCACGTCGGCGTTCTTGATGCCCGCCCGCAGCTCCTGCATGATGCGCTGCAGGACGCGCTCGGAGCCGGATCGATGGACCTCGACCTTGATGCCGGGGTACATCTGCTCGAAGCGCCCGGCCAGCCGCTCGGCGGCATCGAGCGCCAGCGTGGTGTGCCACACCACCTTGCCCTCGCGCCGCGCGTCGGCCACCCGACTGTCCTGGGCCGGCGCCGAGCCGGCGCCCAGCAGCACGGCCACGAGGACGGGAACGATGCGCAGCAGCCAGGGATTCATCACGCAGCATTAGACCACGATCCGGCGGCGACGCCGACGAGGAGGCGACATGAGCAGGAGACTGGGCGGATTGCTGGCGGCCGCGGGTCTGCTGGTGACGGTCACGGCGGCGCAGGCCGCCGAGCTGCGAGTCTTCAGCGCGGGCGCGGTGAAGTCGATCGTGACCGAGCTGGCCCCGGCCTACGAGAAGGAGACGGGCAACACGGTCGTGATGGAGTTCGGGCCGATGGGCTTCGTGCGCCAGAAGCTGGCCAGTGATCCGGCCGACGTCGTGATCATGTCCGACACCGTGCTCGACGACACGATCGCCAAGGGCGGCGTGGTCGCCGGCAGCCGGACCGACATCTGGCGAACCGGCATGGGCGTCGGCGTTCGCGAGGGCGCGCCCAAGCCCGACATCGCCTCCCTCGGCGCCTTCAAGCGGGCGCTGCTGGAGGCGAAGTCGATCGTCTACGTCGATCCCGCCTCGGGCGCGACGAGCGGCACGCACTTCGCCGCCGTGCTGCAGAAGCTCGGCATCGCGGAGGCGGTGAAGCCGAAGACGAAGCTGGTGCCGGGCGGCTATCCGGCCGAGTTGGTGGCGAGGGGCGAGGTCGAGATGGTCGTCCACCAGATCAGCGAGATTGTGCCGGTCAAGGGCGTGGCGCTGGTGGGCCCGCTCCCGAAGGACGTCCAGAAGGTCACGATCTACGCGGCCGGCCTCGCGTCGAAGTCGAGCAACGCCGAGCTGGCGCGCGGCTTCGTGGCCTTCCTGAACCGCCCCGCCTTCCGCGCGAAGTTCGCGGAGGCCGGTCTGGACTACAAGGACTGAGCGCGGAAGTTCCGCAGCCAGCCGCCTGACAGCACGAACCGCGGGAACGTCACCCACTGCTCGACGAAGAACCGGGTGACGAAGTCGCCGGCGCCGTCGAATGGCGTCGGCGTCTCCCGCTCGCGCGCGTGTCCGCGGCCCTGGAGCAGCACGGACACGCCCATGCCGGCGACGGCGACGACGGCCGCCACGCCCTCGCGCGTCGCGATGGCGGTCACCAGCATGATCGTGCTCAACAGGAACAGCGGCACCGCGACGGCGTGCAGCAGCAGGTTGCCACGGTCACGGTGCTTGGCCGTGTAGTCGCTCCACTGCCAGGCGAGCAGGCGCTGTCTCATCGGGGAACCCGCGGGTAGTATACAGTCCTGCCCCAGGAGGGCACCTCGATGAGCGGACTGCAGGTCGGCCTCACGCACGTCTCGAAGGTCATGGTGACGGACGACATGACACCGCCCCACCTGCGCAGCGAGCCGCTGCGCGTGCTCTCCACGCCCAACATGATCGCGCTCGTCGAGCGCGCGGCGATCGAGTGCGTGCAGCCCCACCTGGCCCCGGATCAGGCGACGGTCGGCACCAAGGTGGACATCGCCCACCTGGCCGGCACGCTGGTGGGCATGACGGTGACGATCACCGTCGAGCTCACCGCGATCGACCGGCGCAAGCTGAGCTTCCGCGTCGAGGTGCGCGACGAGGTGGACGAGGCGGGCAAGGGCACGCACGAGCGCTTCATCGTGGATGGCGCGCAGCGCCTGCCGCGGCTGCAGGACAAGCTCAACCGCTGGAAGGCCGCAGGAGGGAAGCCGGCATGACACTCGAGGGCCGCATTGCACTCGTCACCGGCGCCGGCCACGGCATCGGCCACGCCACCGCGCTCGCGTTCGCCGCGGCCGGCGCCGACGTCGCCGCCGTCGACATCGACAAGGCCGCGGCCGAGAAGACGGCCGCCGCCGTCACCGCCGCCGGGCGCCGGAGCGTGGCGGTGACCGCCGACGTCGGCGATGTCGCGGCCATCGACCAGATGGTGGCGCGGGTCGCGCAGGCGTTCGGCCGCATCGACGTGCTCGTCAACAACGCCGGCGTCACCCGCCGCGCCGACATCATGGACCTCACCGAGGCCGACTGGGACCGCATCGTGCGCGTGAACGGCAAGGGCGCGTTCTTCTGCCTGCAGCGCGTGGCCCGCGAGATGATCCCCCGCCGGAGCGGCGTCATCGTCAACATCGCGTCCATCGCCGGCAAGGGCTTCGCCGGGACGTCGAACGCGATCTACGCCGGCACCAAGGGCGCCCTCATCAGCATCACCCGCATCGCCGCGCTCCAGCTCGCCAGGCACGACATCAACGTGAACGCGATCTGCCCGGGCAGCACGATCACCGCGCTCTCGAACGACAACCTGGCGATGCGGGCCAAGCAGGCGGGCGTGTCAGTCGAGGAGATGACGCAGCGGCGGAACTCGGCGATCCCGCTCGGCCGACCGAACGAGCCGGAGGACATCGCGGCGCTGGCCGTGTTCCTCGCCTCACCGGGCGCGCGCAACATCACCGGGCAGTCGTTCAACGTCGACGGCGGGGTGATCTTCGACTAGCGCCTGGACGGCCGATCGATTCGAATGACCTCGGCGGGGACCCGGGCCTCGCCCTGGCTCGTTCCGCCGGGCGGCCGCTTCAGACGCTTGGGCTCTCCGCAGAGCTCCAGAAGCACGCTGTCGATGAACCGCGCCACGGGCACGCCGACAGCCTTCGCGCATGCCTCGGCGGCCTGGACGGCGTCACTGTCGAGCCAGAGCCGTCGGACGGTCCGGACCGCCGCGGCGGTCGGGCGTGATCCGGCTCGGCGCCGCGGCTTGCGGGGGGCGAGGCGGGACACCCACTTCCAGTGTGTTTCTTCCACGTGGCTGAAGGCTACCAGCCTCGTGCCGGCACGACTGGTCAAAACGAGACACCCGCACTATCCCTTCACCTGCACGCCCGCCAGCCGCTCCAGCACCTTGATGATCGCCGTGCCGTCCTCCTTGCCCAGGCCCGCCGCGCGCGCCATCTGGTAGATCTGCTCGCTCACGTTGGCGAGGAACAACGGCACGCCGAGCTGCTTGGCGAAGGCGGTCTCCAGCTCCTGGTCCTTGAACGAGATGTCCACGGTGCCCGTCGGCGAGAAGTCGCGCGAGAGGATCCGCGGGACGCGGGCGTCGAACGCGTAGGAGTTGCCGGTGCTCACGCGGATCACGTCGTAGATCGTGCGCGGGTCGAGGCCGGCCTTGACGCCCAGCACCAGCGCCTCGGCCACCGCCACCGTGTTCACCTGCACGAGCATGTTGTTGACGAGCTTCATGGCCAGGCCCTGGCCCAGCGCGCCCACGTGGAAGATCTTGGCGCCCATGGCGCCGAAGAGATCGCGGCAGGCGTCGAACGTCGCGGTCTCGCCGCCGCCGATGATCGACAGCTCGCCGGAGATCGCCCGCTCGGTGCCGCCGCTGACCGGCGCGTCGAGCATGGCGATGCCGCGGGTCGCCAGCTCGCCGCCGAGACGCTTGAGCACGAGCGGGTCGATGGTGCTCATGCAGATGACGATGGACCCGAGGGCGGCGCTCTTGACGAAGCCGTGCTCGCCGGTGATGACGCTCTCGGCCTGCGCCGTCGTCTCCACCATGCAGATCATGCGCGAGGTCGCGGCCGCCACCTGCTCGGCCGACTCCGCCACCTTGGCGCCCTTGGCCCGCAGCGGCTCGACCTTGGCCGGATCGATGTCGTGCACGACGAGCGCGAATCCCTTCTTGATCAGGTTCAGCGCCATCGGCCGCCCCATGTTGCCGAGTCCCACGAACCCTATCGATGCCATGCGGCGTCCTTTCAAAAGAAAAAGGTCAGGTTCTTGGCCAGCAGCACGCTCTGGTCGAGGACGATCTTGCGGCGCGCGATCTTGAAGCCGCCGCCGACCCGCCGCAGCAGGTCTTCGCGCTTGCCCACCAGCACGTCGGTCTCGGTCTCCACGCGGTTGCGATAGATCAGGAAGCGGCTCTTCACGCCGACCTCGGTGTCGGAGGCGTGCAGCACCTGGACGTTGGAGACCATGTGGCAGATCCGCGAAAGCGGCTCCTCGGCCCAGTGGATGCCGGTGCGGAGCTGCGCCACCCGACGGGTCAGCGTGTCCTTGCCCTCGTCGAACCAGCTCACGTCGGCGCCCGCGCGCGTGAACTCCCGCTCGGGCTCGTCGTGCGGCACGTTGCGGCGCATCGGCATGAAATAGTGCGCGTCCTCGGTGAAGAGGTCGAGCCACGCCTCGTAGCGCCGCTCGTCGAGCAGCTCGGCCTCGCGGTAGAGGAAGTCCTGGACCTCGTGAAGCACCAGCAGCCCGGCCAGGTCCACGCTCATACCAGGTCCTTCCAGCTCGCCGCCTCCATGAACTGGCGCCAGCGCGTGTAGAAGCCGCGCTGGTTGCTCTCGCTCGCCGTCGCCGCCGTCACGTCGGCGATGACGCCCGGCAGCCGCAGGCCGTGGTCCTCGAAGTCGCGCGTGGCGCGGCCGAGGCCCATCTCGTAGTTGTACGGGTACTGGCGCGCGATGACGCCCCGGCTGGCCTTGTGCGCGTAGTTCCAGTTCTCCATGTCGTCCTGCTCGGTCAGTCCCGACGGTCCGGAGTACCGGATGTAGTAGTGGCGCAGGAAGTCTTTCACCTCGGCGGGCGCGTCGGCGTCGACCAGGTAGATGCGCCACACCTCGGTCTGGTGCGGGCCGCGCGGGTGCCACACGGCCAGCGTGCGCGGCTGGCGGGCCAGCGGCGAGGCGTTGGGGAACATCGTCCCGGGGCCGCCGAAGAGCCGCCAGTGCGCGCCGCGGCGGCGCTGGCGCTCCTCCTCGCAGCGGCGGAAGTAGTCGGCGACCTCCGGCGAGTTCTGGTACGACGGCGCCAGCGGCGCGTCGTGCGGACGCAGGAAGGCGATCATGGAGTGGCCGAGCTCGGGGAACGACACGTCGAGCCAGCGCGCCTGGTTGCGCTCGCCCATGTCCCGCCGGCCGGCGCCGCTCGGGCCGATGCCGACCATGTCCACCGAGCGATGGCTCACCCCGTGATAGCGATCGCCCGAGAAGTTCTCGGCGGGGAACTTCCAGTTGCACGGGATCAGCCACTTGTGGATGCCGCCGATCACCTCGGTGCCGCCCTCGCGCCCGTCCCAGCCGTCGAGCAGGAGATCGAGGTACGTCTTGTAGCCCCCGAGGTACTCGAGGAACGGCGGCGCCGAGGCGTCCCACGTGGCCCAGATGGCGCCCTTGTAATTCTCGAGCTGCGCCACCTCCACGAGGCCGAGATTGCGCCGGTCGAAGCCCGCGCCGTAGGCGTCCCTGGCGAACGGCACGCCGACCAGGGCGCCGTCGGTCGCGTAGCTCCAGCCGTGGTAGGGGCACATGAACTCGACCGTGTTGCCCTCGTCGTAGCGGCACACCTTCATCCCGCGGTGCCGGCACGAGTTCAGGAACACGTGGAGCGCGCCCTGACGGTCGCGGCAGAGGATGACGGACTCTTCGCCCATCGACGACGTCACGAAGTCGCCGGGCTTCGGCACCTGGCTCGCGTGGCCGATGAAGAGCCATGCCCGGGCGAACACCTGCTCCTGCTCGCGCCGGTAGATCTCCTCGTTGACGAAGATCTCGCGGCTGACGTGCCCACGCTCGACGTCCACCAGGCTCCGGATGTCGTCCATGGCGCGCATCATACGTACGCGCGGCGGCCGGCGCAAAGCCGGTGGCGTTGTCTTCGCGGCGCGGCCGGAGTAGCATCCGTCCACCCGCCGCAGGAGGCCGCTCATGAGACAAGCGCGCCGAACGACCCTGCCGCTCCTGCTCCTCCTGACGCTTGTCGTCTTCCCCGTCGCGGTTGAGGCCGCGCCCGAGGGCCAGATGACGTGGGCGGTACACGTCACGCTCGCGCCCACCTGGTTCGACCCCGCCGAGACTCCGGGCATCGGTACGCCATTCATGATGCTCTACGCCCTGCACGACGCGCTGGTGAAGCCGACGCCGGGCAACGCCATGGCGCCGAGCCTGGCCGAATCGTGGAGCCTGTCGAAGGATGGGCTCGTCTACGAATTCGTGCTGCGCCAGGGTGTGCGCTTCCACAACGGCGACCCCCTGACCGCGGACGACGTGAAGTTCTCCTTCGAGCGCTACCGGGGCGCGGCGGCGCGGATGCTGAAGGAGCGCGTGCCCGTCGTGGAGGTCGTGGACCCGCACCGCGTCCGCTTCCGGCTCAAGGAGCCCTGGCCCGACTTCATGACCTACTACGGCAGCCTCGCCACCGGCGCCGGCTGGATCGTGCCCAAGAAATATCTCGAGAAGGTCGGCGACGACGGCTTCAAGCGGGCGCCGGTCGGCGCCGGCCCCTACCGCTTCGCCGCCTTCAACCCGGGCGTCGAGCTCACGCTGGAGGCCAACGAGCAGTACTGGCGAAAGGTCCCGAGCGTGAAGCGGCTGGTGATGAAGGCGGTCGTCGACGAGGCCACCCGCCTGGCCATGCTCAAGCGCGGCGAGGCCGACATTGTCTACCTGCTGCAGGCCGAGCTGGCCGAGGAGGCGCGGCGCACGGCCGGGCTCACGCTGAAGCCCACCCCGATCGTCTCCACGCACTGGCTCGTGTTCCTCGACCAGTGGGACCCGAAGTCGCCCTGGGCCGACCGACGCGTGCGCCTGGCCGCCAATCACGCGATCGACCGGCAGGCGATGAACGAGGCGATCACGCTCGGCTTCTCGCGCATTACCTGGTCCATGATCCCGCAGCCCTTCGACTTCTTCTGGCAGCCGCCCGCCTATCCGCACGACGTCGCGAAGGCGAAGAAGCTCCTGGCCGAGGCCGGTTACCCGAACGGGTTCGAGGCCGGTGACCTTTGGTGCGAGCCCGCGACCGCCACCATGAGCGAGGCGGCCGCCAACTACCTGCAGGCGGTGGGAATCCGGACGCGCCTCCGGCCGCTCGAACGCGCGGCATTCTTCAAGAGCTACCAGGACAAGAAGCTGAAGAACCTCGTGTACAGCATCAGCGGCGCCTTCGGGAACGCCGCCTTCCGGCTGGAGACGTTCGTGGCCGGCGGCGGGCCCTTCGCCTACGGCAGCTATCCCGACATCGACGGACTGTTCCGCGAGCAGGCCGGCGAGCTGGATCGCAAGCGGCGCGAGGCGACGCTGCACCGGATCCAGCAGCTCGTGCACGACAAGGCGATGTACGCGCCGATCTGGGAGCTGGGCTTCATCCACGCCCACGGCCCCCGCGTGGCCGAGTCGGGCCTCGGCCTCATTTCGGGCTGGGCGTTCTCCGCGCCCTACGAGGACCTGAAGCTCAAGGGCAAGTAACTACTTCGCCAGCCAGGCGTTCCAGAAGTGAATGTACGGCAGCGTCCGGAAGCTCCCACGCAGCTCCTTGCGGCCGGCGCGGAAGAGGAAGGCGTCGCCGAACTTGATGCGGCCCACGTCCTCGTAAAAGATCGCCTGGATCTGGTCGATGATCGCCTTGCGCTTCTTGACGTCGGACTCGCGGCCGAGCTCGAGCATCAGCCGCTCCTTCTCCTCGTGGCACCACCAGCCGGGCCAGTCGCACTGCACGCCGGAGAACAGCACGGGATCGAACGAGACCGGATGGCCCGTCGAGAACACATCGTAGAGCTCGGGCTTGCCCCGGCGCTGCACCAGCGTGGCCCAGTCCAGCACCTGCAGGTCGATCTTGAAGCCCGCTGCCTCGAGCTGCTGCCGCGCCACCAGCGCGGCCTTGTACATGTAGTCGTATTCTTGCGTGGTGAGCCAGCGGACGGGCTGGCCGGCGTAGCCCGCCTCCTTCAGCAGCTTCCGCGCCTTGTCCGGATTACGCTGGTTGTACGCGTCCACCGCGACCGTGGAGTGCCACGGCAGCTCGCGCTGGAAGATGGAGCCGTCCAGCCGGTAGAAGTTCTTGTGGCCGATGGCGGCGGCCATGATCGGCTCGGGATCGAGCGCGGCCAGGAACGCCTGCCGGAGCTTCTTGTTCACCATCAGCCCTTGCTTGTGATTGAGCACGGCGGTCGGCCAGAAGCCGAACTTCATGATGCTGAGCTCCAGCGCCGGCATCTTGCTGAGCCGCTCGTACTGGTCCTGCTTGATCTGATCCGCGAAGTGATAGTCGCCCGTCTCGAGGCCGGCCGTGCGCACGGAGAGGTCCGGTGTGGGCAGGAACAGGATCTCGTCGACCCACGCCGTGCGCTTGCCGCCGAAGCCGTTGGGCGGCTCGGCGCGCGCGGAGTACTCCTTGAAGCGGGCGAGCCGGATGTGGCGATCGGGCTTGTGCTCGACGAAGCGGAACGGGCCGGTACCGACGATCGGCTTGACGGGCCCGTCCCCCGCCGCGTCCACGATGTCCTTGGGGTAGATGGCGGCGAAGCTGGACGCGAAGCCATACAGCAGCGAGCCCGTCGGCGCCTTGAGGTGGAACACGACCGTGTACGGGTCGCGCGCCTCCACCGCCTCCACGTTCTTCCAGATCGCCTTGCCCGCCGTCTGCAGCCGGCCCCAGCGCGACAGTGACGCGGCGACGTCGGACGCGGTCAGCTCCTTGCCGGTGTGGAACTTCACGCCGCGCCGCAGCGTGACCGTGTAGCGC
>JBKPRI010000341.1:0-9021 GCA_046734515.1 Candidatus Methylomirabilota bacterium
TTCGACTACCACACGCTGCCCATGGAGACCGCGCTCGCAGTCGTGACGGGCGTGCGGGACTCGACCACGGCGCTCGTCCGGCGGCTTCCCGAAGCGGCGTGGAGCCACGTGGGCCGTCACACCGAGTCCGGCCGCTACACCCCCGAGGACTGGCTGAAGATCTACGCCGATCACCTCGAGGGCCATGCGCGCCAGATCGAGGCCAACGTCGCCGCGTGGCGCGCGGCCCAGCGCTAGCTTCAGCCCCGGATCAGCAGCACCAGGCCGGAGAGCAGCAGCAGCGCGAAGACTACCCGCCTGAAGCGCACGGGATCGAGCCGTCCGAACAGCGCGTGGCCCGTCAGAAGGCCGGCGAGCGCCGGCAGTGCCAGCGTGACGGTGAGCGTCCGCACCGTCGGCGTCAGCAGGCCCGCCCACCAGTAGCCCAGCAGGATCGCGCCCTGGTTCAGTACGAAGAAGCCCATGATGTTGGCCTTCATCGTGCGCGGGCTCCAGCCCTGCGTGGCGGCGTAGACGATCACCGGCGGCCCCGGGGTGCCGACGGCGCCGCCGATGAGGCCCGCCAGAAATCCCGCACCGAGTCCCCAGCCGCGCCCGGCGAGCCGCTCGGGCAGCGCCCGCCGCACCTCGAGCACCACCACCAGCACCAGCACGGCGCCGATGAGCCGGTTCAGCAGACTGGCGGGCAGCGAGGCGAGCACCCAGACGCCGACCGGCGTGCCCAGCAGCGTGCCGACCGTGAGATCGACGAGCGCGCGCGGCGTGAGATCGCGGCGCAGCTGCACGACGACCACGACGGAGAAGACGAGCGCGTAGATCGTCAGCAGCACGATCGCGTCGGCCGGCGACATCAGGTAGGGCAGGAATGCCATGGCGACCAGCGCGATGCCGAAGCCGGTGAGGCCCATGACGAAGCTCGCGACGAAGACGACGAGGGCGCCGGCCGCCCAGACGAGGGTCACGCCGCCCATCATACCGGCCGTCAGTGGCGACCGTTTTGCAACCTCGGCGGCCAATGGAGGTGGCGTGATGCTGACGCTCGGCTACAAGCTTTCCAGCGAGGAATTCGCCCCCAACGATCTGGTTCGCTACGGCCGCATGGCCGAGGAGCACGGCTTCGAGTTCGCGCTGATCTCCGACCACTTCCATCCGTGGACGGATGCCCAAGGCCAGAGCCCGTTCGTCTGGAGCGTCATCGGCGGGCTCGCGCACACCACCAAGCGTCTCGTGATCGGCACCGGCGTCACCTGTCCCACCATGCGCCTGCATCCGGTGGTGGTCGCGCAGGCCGCCGCCACCTCCGCGGCGATGCTCGAGGGGCGATTCTTCCTCGGCGTCGGCAGCGGCGAGAACCTCAACGAGCACGTCGTCGGCGCACGCTGGCCGGCGGTCGATGTGCGTCAGGAGATGCTCGAGGAAGCGGTGGCCGTCATCCGCCAGCTCTGGCAGGGCGGCTACCAGGACCACCACGGCCGGTACTACACGGTGGAGAACGCGCGGCTCTACACGCTGCCCGCCGAGCCGCCCGATCTGCTGGTGGCGGCCGCCGGCCCGGAGGCGGCCAAGCTGGCCGGCCGCATCGGCGACGGTCTCGTCTGCACGAGCGCCGAGCGTGAGCTCGTCCAGACGTTCAATGGCTCCGGCGGGAAAGGCAAGCCGCGCTACGCGGAGCTGACGGTGTGCTGGGCCGAGAGTGAGAAGAGCGCCCGCCGCACGGCGCATCGCCAGTGGCCGACCGCGGCGATGGAGTGGCCGCTGTCGACGGACCTCGCGCTCCCGGCCCATTTCCAGACGGTGGCCAAGATGGTCACCGAGGACGCGGTGGCCGAGGAGATTCCGTGCGGGCCCGACGCCGATGCGCACCTCGAGGCCATCCGCGAGTACGAGAAGGCGGGGTTCGATCACCTGTGCATCCACCAGGTCGGGCCCGACCAGGCGGGCTTCATGCGGTTCTACGCCGAGGAGATCCTGCCCCGGTTCGAACGCCGTCGAAAGAAGGCCGCCTAGAGGCACACGGAATGCACCGTGAGAATGACAGGAGGACCACGCCCATGGCTCGATGCGAGGTCCGTGGTAACGATTACGACAAGGCAGCGTAGGATGCCGCCGCTGAGCCGCGTGCTCCTCGGCGCCCTCATCGGCGCAGGTGTCATGTACCTCCTGGATCCCGATCGCGGCCGCCGCCGCCGCGCCGTGTTGCGCGATCAGCTCGTGAGCGCCGGCCACAGGACCAGCGACGCGGTCGGCGCGACCTCGCGCGACGTCACCAATCGCGCCCGTGGGGTGGTGGCGGAGCTGCGCGGCCGCCTGCGGCGCGAGCACGTCGATGACCAGGTGTTGCGCGAGCGCGTGCGCGCCCGGGTCGGCGCGGTCGTCGGCCACGCCGCCGCGCTCGAGACGTACGTGAGCGACGGCCGCGTCACGCTTCGCGGACCCGTGCTCAGCGAGGAGCTGGAGCGGCTGCTCCGGCGCGTGCGCGGCGTGCGTGGAGTGGAAGAGGTCCTGAGCGAGCTCGAGGTGCACGAGAGCCCCGGCACCGTGCCGGCGCTGCAAGGGCGCCCGCGGCCGATGCGGGCGGGCGAGGTGTTCGATCTGCTGCCGACGCGCTGGCTGCCGACGTCGAGGCTGATGGGCATGGCCGGCGCGGTACTCGCGGTGGCGGGGCTGACGATCGGCCGGCGCCAGCTCGGCTGGTAGCTAGCTGGGACGGTAGCCTTTGGCCGTCATGCAGCGCGCGTAGCTGCCGCGGCGCTGCGCTTCCTCGATCTCGAACCGCACGATGTCCACGAGCCCGCCCACGATCAGATCGGGCGTGTACCCCGCCTCGCGGGCCTCGCGCACGCACTCCATCTCGTCCTGCGTGGTTTGCTGGAACATCGTGTTGGGCTTGCTCCAGTCGGCGCCCGTGAGGTCGTACTTGGTGGCGCAGCCGGTCAAGAGCAGGATGCCAAGGAGCGCGGCGTAGGGACGCATGGGCCCTATCCTACCTCACGGACCGACGGTGATCGGTATGTCTCCGCCGAAGATGGTGCCCGGATACTGCCAGTGAACGGGGACGCTGCCAGGGGCCGACGGCGTCACGAGGCCGAAGACGCTGACGTCGGCGACCGGGCTCGAGGCCGGCACGGTGCTCCACGTCGTCAGGAGAGAGAAGTCCCGCGTGGACGGCGCCGTGCAGCCCGTGGCCGTGCCCGTCGTGCCGGCCAGGGTTGCGGTCGCCGTGAGCTGGACCGGTGCGGCGCCGGCATCCGTGAAATCGACGCTGGCCGGTGTCACGCTCACGTTCGTCACGGCGAGCGGCGTACCCTGCACGACCCAGCGGTTGGCGGGGGAGACGTTCCCGGAGCTGAGCACGGCGCCGACTGCTGCGCGGATGAACGTGGTGCCCGCGAAGATCCTGAACGACGCCACGATCGCCCCGTTCAGGTTCGTGAGCCCGAAGAACTTCGCGATGCCGGCGTTGCCCGAGCTCCACGCCGCCTGCTCGGTGACGTCGGCGGTGCCGCCGTGGGCGAAGGTGGCGGTCGCGCGGCATTCCACCTCGAAGGCGCGCCCGGAGGGCAGGCAGCTCAGCGGCCCGCCGTCATCGCCGTACGGCGAGCAGTCAACCGTCACACCGGCGGGCCCCAGAACGTCGGCCGCAACGCCGATCGAGCCCTGCGCCATCGAGCCTGTAGGACTGGTGCGATACACGGCCGTCACGCTGGTGCTCCCGAACCCCGCACCGGTGACGAGGCCGGTGGTCGGAATCACCGTCACCACCGACGTGTTGGCCGACGTCCACCCAGCCTTGGCGGTGACGTCCTGCGTGCTGCCGTCGTCGAACGTCGCGATGGCCGAGTACTGTCGCCGGCCACCCTTGGCGAGCGGCGTGCCACTATCCGCGGCCTGGACGACGACGCCAGTGACGATCGGCTGGAACGCGGCCACCACCGAGCGGTTCGCGGTGATCGGCACCGAGCAGTTCGTGCCGGCAGTCGTGGTGCAGCCGGTCCACTTCACGAACTCGCCCTGCGGTGAAGCCGGGCGCGGCACGGCCTGCAGCAGCACCGGAGTCCCGTAGTTCACGATCGACAGGCAGCTGACCGTCGCGCCGACCGCCGAGCACGGACCTTCGGCGAGGCCGGTCACGCTGCCGGGGCCCGTCACGTTGACGGTGAGGCCGAGCTGCTGCAGCGAGTAGTCGGCGATCACCGACTTGTTGGCGTCGATCGTGAGCGTGCACGAGGCGTTGGCGCCGCGGAACGCGCAGTCGCCGAGCCAGCGGAACGTGCGGCCGACCGGCGGCGCGCCCCGCGAGAACGTCACCGCGGTGCCGCTCAGATAGTCCTCCACGCAGTCGATGCCGCAGTTGATGCCGGTCGCGGTGATGGCGCCGGGCGCGGCGTTGCCCTGGCGGACCACCGTCACGCCGAAGACCCGCTTGAAGGTCGCGGTCACCGAGTGATTGGTGGTCATCGTCGGCTTGCAGGTGGTGGGCACCGCGCCCGCGCAGTCCTGCGACCAGCCGGTGAACTTGAATCCGGGGGCCGCCACCGGGGTGAGCGTCTCGATCGTGCCGTACGGGAAGATCTGGGTGCACGGCGTGGTCGCCTCGTCGCAAGCGAACGCGCCGGGGCCCGTCACGCTGCCACTGCCGACCACCGTCACCTTCAGCGTCTTCAGCTGGATCGAGAAAGTGGCCGCCACCGCGACGCCGAGCGTACTGGCGTTGAACGAGCACGGGCCGGTGCCGGGGCACGCGGGATCGCCGCTCCAGCCGATGAAGTCCCAGCCGGTGATCGGCGCCGGCGTGAGCTTCACGAGCGTGTTGCGCGTGAACTCGAATGCCGCGGCGGTGCACGCGGTGCCGCACGTGATGCCGGCCGGCGCCGAGGTGACGGTGCCCTGACCGGTCTTGGTCAGGCTCACACTCGTCACGTCACGGTACGCCGGCGTCACCGTGCGATTGGCGGTCATCGTGAATGAGCAGTTGGCGCCGACCACCGACGTGCAGCCCGTCCAGCCGGTGAACTTGCTGCCGGCAATGGGCGTGGCCTGCAGGCGCACCAGCGTGCCGAAGTTCAGGATGGCGCTGCACTTGCCGACGCCGCCCGAGCCGCAGTCGATGGGATCCGGCAGCGCGTCGATGGTGATCACGTTGCCGCTCGTGCGCGGCGCCACCGTGAGCGTGTACGGAATCAGCTCGAACGCGGCGGTCACGCTCTGGTTCGCGCCGGCCGGCACGAACGCGCAGCTCGTGTTCATCCCGCGGAACGCGCAGGCATCGCCCCAGCCCGCGAAGCGCGAGCCGGTGGCCGGCGCCGCCGTCAGCGTGATGAGCCTGGCGTCGAACTCGGGCTCCGAGCAGTCGGTACCGCACGAGATGCCGGGACCGGACACGGTGCCGGTGCCGTTGCCGCTCTTCACGACGGTCACCATGGTGCGCGGACGGAAGGTCGGCGTGGCGGTCGTGTTCGCCGTGAGCTTGAACGCGCAGCTGGCATTCGTGGCGCCCCCGACCGCGCAGCTCACGCCCGTCCAGCCGGTGAAAACAGCGCCGGGATCGGCAGTGGCGCGCAGCAGCACCGGCGTGCCGAAGTCGTAGAGGCCCTGGCACGTGCTCGTGCTGCTGCCGCAATCGAGGGTGCCGCCCGGCGCCGGGAGCGGATCGCTGACGACGGTGCCGTTCGTGCGCTGGGTGATCGCCAGCTTCAGGGTGTTGAGCTGGAACGTGGCGGTGACCGACTGGTTGAGCACGGTCAGCGACCGGTTCCCGGCCACGACGAACGTGCAGGCGCCCGTGGGCTTGCCATCGCACACGTCGCCCGACCAGCCGCGGAAGGTGCTGCCCGCCGTGGGTGTCGGAGTCAGCGTCACAGTCGTGCCGCTGAACATCTCCTCGAAACAGTCGGCGCCACAGGTGATGCCGGTGCCGGCGACCACGCCGCTGCCGTTCCCCGCTTTCAGCACGCGCACGCCGGTGACGCCGCGGAAGAGCGCCACCGTGCTCGTGTTGGCCGTCACGACGAAGTCGCACGTGGCGTTGGTCCGGCCCGCGCACGGTCCGCCCGTCCAGCTGAGGAAGCGGTTGCCCGGCTCCGGGGTGGCCTGGAAGACCACGCGCACGCCCCCTGCCGCGTCGGCGAAGCAGCTGCCGACGCCGTCCGCCGCGCAGCTCACGCCCTCACCGCTCACGGTGCCGAGCGTGCCCTGCCCCACCATCCCTGCCGGCGTTGCCACGCCGACGGTGACGCGGAACTGCTTGAACGAGGCGGTCACCGTGGTGCTGGCGTTGAGCGACAGCGCACACGTCGTCAGCGTGCCGCGGCCCGCGCAGGCGCCGCCCCAGCCGAGGAACGTACCGCCGGTGTCCTTCATCGCCGTCAGGATCACCGGGGTGCCCGGCACGAATTCCACATCGCACGCGTCGCGGCAATCGACGCCGCCGACGTTGCTGGTGATGCGTCCGCCGCCGGTCGGCACGGTCACGCTCAGCGTCGCGAGACCGGTGGAGAGCTGGCGCAGGAACACCTGCGCGGAGTCGACGGGGCCGCGCGAGTCGAGCCAGGCCACGGTGGGAGCGCCGGCCGTGCCCGTGCCCCCCGCCGGCGTCAGCGCCAGCGCCGGCGCGAGCGTCTCGACCACGGCATCACTGATGCCCGCGTTGCTGGCGGACTGGAACGCGGGCTCGACCCAGGCGGCGCCATTCCACCGCAGCACGAAGATCTGCGCGGCCGTCGAGGCCGACGTCAACGCATTCCACGCGACGACCGGGTGGGCCGCGGGCCCCACGGCGATCTGCGGCACGCCGTTGTGCGTGAAGGGCTCGGTGAAGCCGCTGCCGGTGGCGGAGCCGGCGAGCTCCGTCCAGCTCGTCCCGTTCCACACGCGCACCCACACGTAGAGCGCGGTGCCGTCCGGCGAGCTCTCCTCCCACGCCAGGGCGAGAGTGCTGTCCGGTCCGGCGGCAATCGAGGGATTGAGCGAGCTCGTGTCGCTGTTGCTGACGCCCCCGGCGGCGCCACGGCCGACGGCGCTGTCGCCGCCGGGCACGGCCGGACCGACGTTGACCCACGCCGTCCCGTTCCAGCGGGTCACGTAGATGTCAGTGTTGTCGTCGAGCGCGCCCCCGATTTCGGTCACGTACGCGAAGGCCACGACCGGGGCGCCGTCGCTGTCGACCGTCAGCGTCGGAGTCTCGGCCGAGTGCAGGACGCTGCCGGCCGTTGCGCTGTCGAAGCTCACCGCGTTGCTGGCGCCGGCGCCCGTGAAGTCGCTGCCGAGAAATTCCCACGCGGCCCCGTTCCAGCGCCGCACGTAGACCTGCAGGGTGTCCTGGATGATCGCCGGCGTGGGCGTCACCTCGGTGTTACCGCTCTGCGCCTCGGCCAGGAAGGCGACGACGGGGAAGCCGTTGGCATCCACCGCGAGCGAGAAGGGGAAGGTGATCCCGGGACTCGTGCCGCTGATGCCGCCCGCGGAGTCGGAGCCGCCGAGCTCGACGAACGAGGTGCCGTCGAACTGACGCAGATGGATCTCCGTGTTGCCGGCGACGTCGTCCTGCAGCCAGGCGACGATGATCTCGCCCGTCAGCGCCAGACGGACCTGCGGGAGATAGCCCGGGCCGACGGAGACGCGCAGTGTTTCGAACGCCGAGCCGTTCCATCGCTTGGCGATGATCGGCCCCTGCGTGGCCGTCTCGTCGGGAAACTCCGCGTAGACCACGACGGGTCTGCCGTCAGGGCCGACGGCGACCGTGGTGTCGAACACGCCCTTCGGCACCGGCGTCTGGCTGATGCCGTCGCCGCTGGCCGAGCCGCCGAGCTCCTGCCAGAACGGGCTGACGTCGGCGTGGACCGGCGCGATGACGAGCGCGACGCCGAGCAGGAGGAAGACGACGAGGAGTGCAGCGCGCGCGCGACCGCTCAGACGAGATCCCCCTGCGTCATCGTGGTGTTTACCGGCCACACCGGCATACGACCCCCGTCCAGGCGTCGCAGCGGTACGAACGGACGCCCGACTATAGCAGGGGGCGTGCCCGGCCTCCTAGACTCGGACGCGCCATGGAAGCAGTCGATAACAAAGAGAATGGTATGGGTGGGGAGCCGGGCCGCGAGGCGAGCCGGTCGGCGAGCGACCGGCGCCTGGTCAGGAACGCGTCAGGCGCGTGACGGGTCGCGCGGGAGCAGTTGAGAAGCGCGAAATAGTAGACTGTCAGCCCCGATGTCCGCGCCCCTGCGTGTCGCTTTCGTTCGTCCCGGCCTGGGCATCGGCGGCGCCGAGCGTCTCGTGGTCGATGCCGCCCTCGAGCTGGGTGCGCGCGGCCACGAGGTGACGCTCTTCGTCGGCGATCGGCAGGAAGCGCAGCTCGACGAGGTCCGCGCGGGCCGGGTGCGCGTCGTCGCGGTCGGCCGTAAGCTCCCGCCGCACATAGCGCAGCGTCTCCGGGCGCCCGCCGCGATCCTGAGAACGGCCTGGGCGGCGCGCGCGCTGTCCCGGGCGCGGCCGGCGCCCGACGTGGTCGTGGTCGACCTGGTCCCCCATGTGATCCCGTTGTTGAAGCGGCTGGTCCGGGCACCGGTCGCCTGCTACTGCCACTTCCCCGACCTGCTGCTCGCCCCCCGCCGTCGAGGTGTCTACCGGCTCTACCGGGCGCCGCTCGACCGGCTCGAAGAGCGGGGACTCATGGCCGCCGATCGGGTGCTCGTCAACAGCCGGTTCACGGCGTCGGTGGTCCAGGTGACCTTCCCGCGTCTTGACGCTGCCGCGCTCGACGTCGTGCATCCGGGCGTCGCGGTCGAGGAGGAACGGCCGGCGCCCCCGGCCGGCGAGCCGCTGATCCTGTCGGTCAACCGCTTCGATCCCGGCAAGAACCTGGCGCTCGCGGTGGACGCGCTGGCGGCGCTCCGCGAGCGGATGCCCGCGTCCACGTTCGCCTCCGTGCGCCTGATGCTGGCCGGCCACTTCGACGCGCGCTTGACCGAGACGCGCGCGCTCGGCGCCGAGCTGCAGGCGCGGGCGGCGCGCTTCGGCCTCGAG
>JBKPRI010000342.1:0-14637 GCA_046734515.1 Candidatus Methylomirabilota bacterium
GGACGACAAGGCCGCGCGTGAGCTCGCCGCCAAGTCGCTCCGCACCTTCTTCGGCCCCGATCGTCCGTACTTGAAGGACCAGACGCACCTGTACGAGCAGCTCGTCGAGTCATGGGGCGGCGTGCCCGAGCATCTGCGCGCCAACTTCGCCCGTTACATCAAGACCGAGGGCGCAGAGGGCGCGCCGCCCGTGGATCTCTCCGGCGGCTCCGGGCAGATCGCCTCCGCCCTGTGGAACCAGATCGACGCCGAGACGCTCGTCGACCGCGGCGTGCTGGTGGCCGGCAATCCGGAGACCTGCCTGCGCACCATCGCCATCCACGAGGCGGCGGGCGTCGACGAGCTGCAGTTCCTGATGGCCACCGAGACCGTCGGCCACGAGCAGGTGATGTCCTCGATCGAGATGTTCGGCAAGCACGTGATCCCGAAGCTCACGCGATAAGGAGAAACCACTCGATGGGCGCCGAAGCCAATCTCAAAGCGAAGAACATCACGCTCCCCGCCGCCAACGCGCCGATCGCGAACTACGTCACGTCGGTCCGCACCGGCAACCTCCTCTATCTCTCGGGCCACGGGCCGTCCCGCGAGCCGAAGGGACCGACGAAGGGCAAGCTCGGGCGCGATCTCACGATCGAGCAGGGCTACCAGTCCGCACGCGACGTCGGCATCGCGCTCCTCTCCACCACGCGATCGGCGCTCGGCAGCCTCGACAAGGTCAAGCGGGTCGTGAAGGTCCTCGGCATGGTCAACTGCACGGAGGACTTTCCGGATCCGCCCAAGGTCATCAACGGCTTCTCCGATCTCATGGTCGAGGTCTTCGGCGAGACGATCGGCAAGCACGCGCGCTCGGCGGTCGGCCTGGCGTCGCTGCCGAACAACATCCCGGTCGAGATCGAGATGATCCTCGAGGTGGAGTGATTCATGAGGGCCCTGGTAGTCGACGCCGACGGCCACGTGCTCGAGCCGGCCGACACCTGGCTGACGTACCTCGACCCGGCCTACCGCGAGCGCGCCATTCGCATCGCGCCGGACCCGAATGGGTACGAGGTGCTGCTCATCGACGGGCAGCCCCTCCGGACGCTGCGCGGGGAGCTGGGCGCGCTCGGCGGGATCGGCATGGACACCACGCGGCTGCTCACGCGTGGCCAGATGACCTACGCTGACGGGAGCCCGCCCGGCGGCTACGATCCCGTCGAGCGGCTGCGCGTCATGGACAGCGAGGGCATCGACGCCGTGCTCCTCTATCCCACCATCGGCATCTGCTGGGAGGGACACGTCACCGACGGCGCGCTGGCCACGGCCTACACGCGCGCGTACAACCGCTGGCTGGCCGAGTTCTGCCGCACCGATCCCAAGCGGCTCTATCCGGTCGCGCACATCTCGCTGCTCGATCCGGAGGGCGCCGTGCAGGAGACGATCCGCGCGCGGCGCGACGGCTGCGTGGGGATCTTCCTCTCGCCGGACGTGGCCGCGCGCGGCGGGCGGCACTTCGACGACCCGCTGTTCGCGCGGTTCTGGGAGACGGCGCAGGAGCTCGAGATGCCGATCGCCTTCCACGTGGTCGTGCGCGATCGCCAGTGGTTCCGGCAGTGGCAGCGCCGCGACCCGTCGGACGCGCTGTTCTCCATCGCGTTCCTGGCCATCGACGTGATGGCGGCCTTCACGCAGATGCTGGCCGCCGGGATGTTCGAGCGCTACCCGCGGCTGAAGTGCGCGGTGCTGGAGGCCGGCTCCAACTGGATCGCCGCCTGGCTCGACCGCCTCGATCACAAGTACCGCGTGATGCAGCACCAGACGCCCATCCGCATGGAGCCGAGCGAGTACTTCCGGCGCCAGTGCCTGATCTCGGCCGATCCGGACGAATCAGTGACGGCGCAGATGGTCGAACACCTCGGCGCCGACTACTTCATCTGGGCCTCCGACTATCCGCATATCGACGCCTCGTTCGGCGTCGTGCGGGAGCTGCAGGAGCGGCTGGCGCCGCTGCCGGAGGAAGCGCGGCGCAAGGTGCTCGGTCTGAACGCCCAGCGCTTCTACCGGCTAGCCTGAGCCTTTCGTCCGCCGTCGTGCGTAGGCGCCGGGCGGCGTGCCGATCACGCGGCGGAACGCCTTGGCGAAGGCCAGCTCGGAGGCATAGCCGACGCGCTCGGCGATCTGCGCGATCGACAGCGTGCCCATCTCCAGCCAGTACGCGGCCTTCTGCATCCGCCACCGGGCCAGGTAGCGTACCGGCGTCTCGCCGACGAGCTCACGGAAGCGCCGCGCGAAGGCCGTACGCGACATCGCCGCACCCGCGGCGAGCTGGGGCAGCGTCCAGTCCTTCTCCGGCGCGCGGTGGATCTCGCCGAGCGCCCGGGCGATGCGCGGATCGGTCAGGCCGCGCAGCCAGCTCGGCGGCCCGCTCTGCCGGGCCGCGGTCAGGGTGAGCAGGTAGGCGCGGACCACGCGCACGAAGAGCACGTCGGCCAGCCGGTTCAGCACGACGTCGCGACCCGGCGAGGCCTGTGCCGCCTCGTCGGCGATCGCGCGCAGGATGGGCTCGAGCCACTCCGACACCTTCGGATCGTCACCGGCCAGGTGGATCATGGGCGGCAGGATCGCGACGAGCGGCTCGGGCGTTCGCTCGAGCTCGAAGAAGCCGCCGATCAGCGAGGTCGTGGCTCCGGTGCCGTCCAGCGCCGTCAGGTAGCCGCGCTCGTCCATCGGATGGCGCGTGACGAACTCCGCGAGCGGGATCGCCGCCGCCGTGGGGCTCGACACCAGCGCGTGGGCCGAGCCGCCGGGGAGCACCACGAGGTCACCGGGCCCGAGCGACACCGCCGGCGCGCCCTCGAGCCGGATCGCGCACCGGCCGCGCGTCACCACGTAGAACGGCAGCCGCGAGCGCTGCGGCAGCGCAACGCCCCACGGCGCCCGCAGCTCGGCGGAGAAGTACACCGTGCCCTTCAGGCGCGTGACCGCGAGCACGTCGCTCAGCGTGTCAGTCACGGCAGCCCGGGACGATCGGACATAAGAACGCGCCTCCTGGCCATTGCCGGTGCGGCCGGCCAGACCGATTATGCGCGCATGACAAACAGGAGCCACCCGCTCGCTCTCCTCGCTGGTATGGCCATCGCCGCGCTCGCCGTCGCCTGCACGGGCGGGGGCCGCCTGGCCCGCATGGAGCCCGCGCCGCTCGCGCTCGAGGTCTACACGGCCGACGCCCAGGGGGTCGGCGTGACGTCGACCCTCGTCTACGGCGAGCACGAGGCGATCCTCGTGGACACCCAGTTCCGGATCAGCGACGCCGAGAAGCTCGCGGACCGCATCGCGGCTCGGGGCCGGCGGCTGACGGCCATCCTCGTCACGCACCCACACTTCGACCACTACTTCGGCGCCGCGATTCTGCTGAAGCGCTTCCCCGGCACACCGGTCTACGCAAGCCCGTCCGATCTCGAATACCTCAAGGGCGCCGCCGCGACGCCCCCGGCCGAGATCCGCGCCCGCTTCGGCGCGGACACCATTCCCGCGGACATCCAGCTTCCGCAGCCGTGGCCGAGCACGCATTTCACGGTGGACGGTCAGGCCGTCGACGTGATCGCCGGCCTGCAGGGAGACGTGGGGCCGGGGCCGCGCAACAACGTCGTCTGGGTACCGTCCCTGGCCGCCGCCATCGTCGGCGACATCGCGTTCAACCAGGTGCACCTCTCGCTTCGTGCGAGCGACGCGCCGTCCCGCCGGGCGTGGCAGGAGACGCTCCGACTCCTCCAGTCGCGACAGCCCCGCATCGTGGTGGCCGGGCACAAGAACACCCCCCAGCTGCCGGACTCGCCCGACGTGCTCGACTTCAACCTCGCTTATCTGGCCGAGTTCGAGACCGCCCTGAAATCGTCGCGGAGCGCGAGCGAGCTGGTGGCGGCCATGAAGCAGAAGTTCCCTCAGGTGGGCCTGGACCGGATCCTGAACGTCACCGCCGCACGCTTCTTCCCGAGCTGAGGACGCGCGCCTCAGGCGAGGAGGCGGCGAAGCTCGCCGGGGGTGAGCGGCACCCGCTCGACGCGGATGCGCCGATCGGACAGCGCATCCTCCACGGCCGAGGCGACGACCGCGGCCACCGGCAGCGTGCCGGACTCCCCGACGCCCTTGAGCCCGAGCGGGTTCAGCGGCGAGGGCGTCTCGAGATGATCGATCTGGAGCGACGGGATCTCGTCGCTGCGCGGCAGCGCGTAGTCCATGTAGCTCGCGCACAGCGGCTGACCGGCCGCGTCGTAGACGATCTCCTCCAAGAGCGCGCCGCCGATGCCCAGCGCGACGGCGCCGTGGATCTGGCCCTCCACGATCGTCGGATTGATGAGCCGCCCGCTGTCGTGGCTCACCCAGTAGCCGCGCAGGCGGACCCGCAGCGTCTCGGCGTCCACCTCGGCGAGCGCCACGTGGGCGCCGCAGGAATAGGCGATGTCGGGCGGCTGGAAGAAGTGCGTCGCCTCCAGCCCGGGCGCCACGCCGTGCGCGGCCGTCGCCATCGCGGCCACGGCCGCGACGCGGCCGAGCTCGATCCGATGCTCGGGCTTCGCGCGCTCCGCGAACGTCTTGCCGTGCTGCTGGACCTCGTCCACCGCCACACCGAGCGCCTGGGCGGCGAGCCGCACGGCCTTGGCGCGCAGCTCCCGCGCCGCGAGCGCGACGGCGGTCCCGCCCACGACGGCGGCACGGCTGGCGAAGGTGCCGATCCCCTGCCCGATGCCCAGGGTATCGCCACCGACGACCGCGACGTCCGCCGGCGTGACGCCCAGCTCGTCGGCCGCGATCTGGGCCAGCGTCGTCTCCAGGCCCTGGCCTTGCGACGGCACGCCGGTGAAGACGGTGATCCGGCCGGCGGCATCGGCGCGGATCGTCGCGCCCTCGAAGGGCCCGACGCCGGTGAGCTCCACGTAGCAGGCCACGCCCACGCCGAGCCGGCGCCCGTCGTCGCGCGCCCGGCGGCAGTCCTTGGCCAGGCGCTCGTAGTCCGCCATCTCGAGCGCGCGGCGGAGCACGGCGGGATAGTCGCCGCTGTCGTAGATCACGTTGCCGGAGCCGCGATAGTTCGGGAGGCCCACGTCGTACGGCATGTCGGCCGGCTGCACGAGGTTTGCGAACCGAACGGCCGCACGCTCGCGGCCCGTCTCGCGCGCGATCAGGTCCATGACGCGCTCGATGACGAACACGGCCTGCGGCTGGCCGGCGCCGCGGTACGGCGTGACGGGGACGCGGTTCGTGTAGACGCTGTCGAACGTCACCTCGACGTTCGGAATGCGGTAGGGCCCGGCCAGCATCGAGGCGCTGAGCAGCGGCACGACCAGGCCGCGCGGCGTGTAGGCACCGGTGTCGTGCACGAACCGATCGCGCAGCGCCAGCACGCGGCCGTCGTCGTCGAAGCCGACCTCGACGGCGTGGACCTGCGTACGCTCCTGGGTCGCCGTCAGCATGTGCTCCAGACGATCCTCGAGCCACCGCACGGGACGGCCGAAGCGCAGCGCCAGGAACGGGATCAGCACGTCCTCGGGATAGACGATGAGCTTGGCGCCGAAGCCGCCGCCGACGTCCGGCGCCACCACGCGGACGCGATGCGGCTCGAGCCCGAGCACCTCGCCGATGAACTGCCGCACCTGGTGGGGCACCTGGGACGACGCCCACACCGTGAGCAGCGCCGTCGCCGCGCTGTACTCGGCGACGAGGCCGCGGGTCTCCATCGGCTGGCCACCGGCCCGGCCGATGCTCAGTGTCACGCTCGCGCGCCGCGGCGCCGCCCGCAACGCCGCCGCGACGTCGCCGCGCGCGAGCGTCACCTGCCCGGCGACGTTGTCGGGAATGTCGTCGTGCACCCGCGCGGCGCCGCGCGCGGCCGGATCCTGCACCGAGGGCAGCGGCTGCCAGTCGACGTCGATCAGCTCGCGGGCGTCCTCCGCCGCATAGCGGCTCTCCGCGACGACGACGGCCACGGCCTCGCCGACGAAGCGGGCGCGCTCGCCGGCCAGCAGGTGGAAGTTCTTGCCGCGCAGCGCCGCGTGCGGCGGCACGATGGGCAACGCCCGCGCCGCCTCGCCGAGATCGGCGAACGTGACGACCCCCGCCACGCCGGGGGCCTTCAGCGCCCGCGCGGTGTCGATGCCGCGGAGGCGCGCGTGGGCGTGCGGGCTGCGGACGATGGCGGCGTGGAGCATGCCGGGCAGCGCGATGTCGCCGACGTAGCGCCCGCGGCCCTGCACCAGTCGCGGATCCTCCTTGCGGAGGAGCCGGTCGCCGACGAACTTCACCGGCCGGCTACACCTGGCCCAGTCGCGGATGGTCGAACATCGGGATGGTGACGCCCCACGGCGCCATCCGCTTGCGGATCTTCCGCAAGAACTCGGGGAACACCTGCATCTCGTCCTCGGGCGTGTTCCCGCCGAGGCCGGCCTCGCACGAAATGCGGTCGGCGTCGATCTCGGCCGGCGTCGCGCTGCCGCCCTCGATGGCCAGCCAGAGGTTGCGGTAGCCGCGGAACTCGACGTTCTCGATCATCGTGGTGACGGCCGCCTCGATGTTGCGCACCGTCTCGGGTGTGAACGACGGTGCCCACGCGTCCAGGCACTGCCAGCCGAAGGCGATGTGCCGCACCTCGTCGCGAAGGATCAGCTCCATCAGCCGCCGCACGGCGGGATTGGTCGCCTTGTGCACGGTGGCCTTGAACACGTCGATCAGGATCTCCTCCGCCGCGCACACGAGGCTCGCGAAGATGCCCTCCAGCGAGGTCTCGGGATCGAAGGCCATGCGGCGCACGCCGTGGGTGCCGACCGCGCCGGCGGTCGGCGGGTTCTGCGGCTGCGGGAAGTAACGGCCGAGCCGCTCGGCCATGAGCCACGAGGCCTCGGCGTGGCGGCCTTCCTCCATCGTCCGCATGGTGAAGAAGAACTGGAGGTCCGGGAGCTGGCGCTCGAGACAGAAGCGCAGCAGCAGCGCGGGGCTCTCGGAGATCGCGCCGTACTCACCCCACGTGCGCCGGCTCCAGTACATCTGCGCGGCCAGGAGCTGCTCGGCGCCGTAGCGCTCGGGGTGCAGCTCCTCCCACGGGATGTCGGTCTGGGGATCCCACTCGAGCGTCTTGGCGCGCTGCCACAGCGCCCACACGTCGGGCATCCCGGATTTCAGCGGCAGCGGGTAGCGCTGCTCGTGCACGTAGGCGTCGGTCCGCTCCCGCTCCGTGAGCATGGCCTTCTCCTCTATATGGTCCCGAGCTCGGGGTGGTCGATGCGCGGCAGATCCAGGTTCCAGGCGGCGAATCGCTCGCGGACCTGCGTGATCGTGGCGCGGAGTACGCTGCGCTCCTGCGCCGGCGTCGAGGCGCCGAGGCCCTGGCGCGCGGTCTCCTCCTCGGCCGCGAGCCAGGGCTCACGGATCTTCTCGGGGAGCAGCCACGTGTTCCGGTAGCCGGCGAGGATGACGTTGGCGAGCATGTCGCGCACGGTGTCGATCACCGCCGTCCGCTCGGCCGCGCCGAGCGCCGGCACCCGGCTGCCGAGCAGCGTCCATGCGAAGGCGACGTGCCGCGCGCGGTCGCCCGCGATGAGCCGGAGCGCGCTGCGCACCACCTCGTCCTTGGCCTGGCGCAAGTGGCTCAGATAGAGATTCAGGTCGAGCTGATCGTCCAGCGCGCCCAGCGCCGCGATGAACGCCTCCACCGGCACGTCGGAATCGAGGGCGGCCTGCGTGAACGGATGATTGCTCAGGCGGGCGAGCCCCGCCTCGCCGGGATCGGCCTCGTAGCCGCCGAGCCGCTCGGCCAGCATGTAGCAGACCTCGAGGTGCTTGGCCTCCTCGGCGGGACGAAACGACAGGAACAGCTTGGCGTCCATCCCGAGCGAGCCGGACTCCAGGCAGAACCGGATCAGCAGCGCCGTGCTCTCGGTCAGCCCCGGATAGACGCCCCAGGCCCGGCGGCTCCACGTCCGTCGCGCCGCCTCGCGGGTGGCCGCCGGGTAGCGGGCGGCATCGAAGCGGTCCCAGGCGATCTCGGTCTCGGGGTTCCAGTGCAGGCCCTTGGCCTGGCTGTAGAGCTCGCGGAGCGCCGGGACCTCCGGCGCAAACTGCAGCGGGAAGCGCCGCTCGACGAACCGTTTCTCCTGGGCCTGGTACGCGCGCAAGAGCCGCGCCGCGTGCTCGCTTCCCTCACCCATCCCCGGCGCCTCGCTTACTTCAGCTCGACCTGCGTCAATACCAGGTCGAAGTTCGGGTGCAGCTTGAAGTTCTGGACGCGGGCGCGGTGCACGATGACCTGCCTGCCGTGGTCGACGAGGATCCACGGCGCGTCCTCCGTCACCAGCCGCTGGGCCTCCTTGTACATCGCCACGCGCTGCGACTCCTCGAGCGTCGTGCGCGCCTTGCGCAGGAGGTCGTCCACCCGCGCGTTCTGGTAGTACCCGGCGTTGAAGGCCGGCGGAAAGCGATCGGACGACAGCAGCATGTACATCATGTGGTCGGGATCGCCGATCGATGGATTCCACGACATCTCCGCCATGTCGGGACCGTCCAGATACTTCTTGAGGTAGGCGCCCCACTCCATGGTCTGCAGCTTGGCCTTCACGCCGACCGCCGCCAGGTTGGCCTGGATGACGGTCCCCATCTCCACGGGCGACTGCATGCCGGAGCCGGACTCCGGCACCAGGAACGTCAGCTCGAGCCCGTTCGGATAACCGGCCTCGCGCAGGAGCGTGCGCGCGCGCTCGGGGTTGAAGGGATAGCGGCTCGTGTTCGGCTCGTGGAACGCGCCGTACACCGGAGACAGCGGCGAGACCGCCACCACGGCCGTGCCGCGCAGGATATCGCGCAGGATGGCGTCCTTGTTGACCGCGAAGTTGAGCGCCTGGCGGACGCGCCGGTCCTTCAGCGCCGGATGCCGCGTGTTCAGCATGACGTACCAGACGGCGGAGGAGTCCGCCTCGGCCACCACCATGCTGCGATCGCGGCGCAGGCCCTCCAGCGCGTCCGGCGGCACGTCGAGCGTGAGGTCGATCTCGCCCGTCATGATCGCGGTCAGCCGCGCCTGGGCCTCGGGGATCGGCACGTAGACCACCTGGCGGATCTTCGCCGCGCCGCCCCAGTACTGATCGTTGCGCGACAGCACCACCTTCACGCCGGGCTCCCAGGTCTCGAGCTTGAACGGCCCGGTCCCGACCGGATGCTTCACGACGTCGGCGCCCCACTTCTTGACCGACTCCGGGCTGTAGACGTAGAGCGAGTGATGGGCCAGGTACTGTATGAACGGCGTCAGCGGCGACTTCAGGCGGATCTGCACGGTGCGCGCATCGAGCGACTCGAGGCTCGCCACGTTCCCGAGAAAGCCCTTCACGTACGGATAGGTGCCGGTCTTGTAGTACGGCCCCTGCTCGTTCATCTGCCGCTCGAAGACGAAGCGCACGGCATCGGCGGTGAGCGGGGTGCCGTCGTGGAACTTCACGTCCGGCCGCAGGTGAAAGGTGTAGGTCAGGCCGTCCTTCGAGATGTCCCACGACCGCGCCAGGCCGGGCACCAGCTTGTAGGAGCCCACCTCCTGCGCGACCAGGCCCTCGAAGATGCGCTTGGCGACGCGCGACGAGTTGAGGTCGGTGATCTGCGGCGGGTCCATGGTGACCGGCTCGGCCACCAGCCCGATGACCATCGTGTCACGCGGCGGCGCGGCACTCGCGGGCACGATGAGGGCGAGCGCGAGAACGACGGCGAGCGCGATACCGATGCGACCACGCATGGCGGCCTCCTTGGGAGGCCACAGGGTATCACTGCTGACTGCGGATAGGCCGCCGCTGATGGCCCTGGTGGCGGCGGCGGCGCGCCAGGCTCACGGACCGCCCGAGCCGAAATCGTGCTGCGGCTCGGGTCCGAACGCGTTGGGCGGCAGCACCGCCGGCCGCACCGTAGCGGGTGAGGCGGCGCCGTCGTACGACGGCGCAGTGGACGTCGTCAGCGGCGTCGCACAGCCGGCGATCGCGGCCAGGCATGCCAGGGCGACCAATAACCGCGGAATCATCGTCAAGTCTCCTCGTTCTTTGGATGCCGTGCGGCCCGGCGCCGTTACCGTGCAGCCGGGTGTCGGGTTCTTGCGGAAACTCCGGTGGCCGCCTTGTGACGCCCGACGGGAAACGTCGGAACAGTGTGAGGAAGGAAGACGGCATCATGAAAAAGATCTTCGTGGCGATGAGCGTGCTCGCGATCGCCCTGGCCGGCGCCGCGCCAGGCCAGGCGGCCGACGGCCACGGCAGCGGCGGAGGCGGACACGGCGGCGGCATGCAGCACGGCGCCGGGCACTTCGAGGGCCATCACTTCGACGGGCACCACTTCGACGGCCGTCACTTCGATGGACACGCCCGCTTCGGCTTCGCGCCCGTGTTCCCGTACTACGCGTATCCGTATTATCCGTATTACCCGTACTACGACACGCCGGTGCCGGCCGCGCCGTCGTACTGGTACTACTGCCCCAGCTACCAGGCGTACTACCCGAGCGTGATGAGCTGCCCGGACGCGTGGGTCCCCGTGCCGGCCTCCTGAGGCCGGCTCGGTGACGGGTCGGCGGCGCGAGTCACGAGCGATCGCCGGTGAGCCGCGACAGGGCCAGGCACTTGTCCGTGGCCTCGCCCACCGCGCCCAGAAACCCATTGCGCGCCTGCACGGCCTCGAGCTTCGCGGCGCACAGCGCCTCGCGCTCGCGGCGCACCTCGTGGATGACAGAGACGTGGTGAACGTTGCACGCCACGGCGGCGATTGCCAGGAGCGCACCGATCGAGGCGTTCACGGCGGGCACGAACAGTCGGGTCAGCCGCCGCGTGACGGTCATGCCAATGAGCCTCCTCCTCCACGCGTTTCGACGCGCGCGCCGCGCCCGACGTTTCATCCCTCGAACGAACGGAAACGGTTTCGGGATCGGGAGCGTCTCAACGGGCGACCGACACCAGGAGGGGCGGCACGATGAAGACAGCAGCAACGGGTCGGGTACGTCATCTGCTCGAAAGGGAGCTCGCGGGGATCGCCGCGCGCCTGCCGGCGCGCGCGGGCACGTCGGAGCCCCAGGTCGCGGGCTCGGATCTCTTCGACGCGGCGCAGTCGGTGGAGCACCAGGAGCTGGAGAGCCTCGGGGTCTCGCGGCTGATCGAGCGCGCCCGGCGCCTGCGCCTGGCGCTGGAGCGCGTGGAGGACGGTCACTACGGCGTGTGCGCCGAGTGCGCGTCGCCGATTCCGCCGCGGCGTCTGCTCGCCGTGCCGGATGCGGCGACCTGCGTGGAGTGTCAGGAGCGCCTGGAGCGCGCAGGCGCGGCGGCGGAGACGCCCTAACCCGCCGCCGGCGCCACCATCACCGCCGCCAGCTGCTTTCTCAGGAAGAGCCGGGCCCGGTGCGCGCGGGACTTCACGGTCCCGACCGTGACGCCCAGCGCCTCCGCCACCTCCGTGTTGGACAGACCTTCCACGTCGCGCAGCACCACCACCGTCCGATACTCGGCCGGCAGCTCCTCGATCGCCGCGTCGAGCGCGAGACGGAGCTCGGTGCCACGCGCGGGATCGTCCAGGTCCGCCGACCAGTCGGCGATCGGCTCCGCGCGACCGTTCTCGTGGAACGCGGGCAGCACGTCCTCGAGCAGGATCTCGCCCCGCCGCGAGGGCCGGCGCCGGAGCTTCTGATAGGCGGCATTGGCGACGATGCGATAGACCCAGGAGCCGAAGGCCGAATCCCCCCGGAACGTGTCGATTCGACGGATCACGCTCAGCAGCGCGTCCTGCACGGCCTCCTCGGCATCCTGGCTGCTGCCCGTGATGCTCACGGCCAGGCGGTACACGCGATCGCCGTAGGTCGCGACGAGCCGCTCGGCGGCGTCCGGCGCACCCTCGCGCAGCGCAGCCAGCAGCGCTCTGTCGCGATCGGGCCGGCGGCCGTTCAGCGCCGCCGGCGCGATCGGAGCGTCGAGGAATGTCATCACGCGCGCCCGCAGCCGGCCGTCGCGGAGCCCGCGAGGCGGCGGATCGAGTCGTCGAGCACGTCGGCAAACTGACGCAGGGCCTCGTGGGAGACGCGGGCAAGCGCCGCCAGCTCTGTCGCCGACAGCGACAGCCCGGCCTCGAGGCTCGCCCGTGCCGGCTCGGCACCAAAGCGCACCCGGAACGATTCATCGGTGACCAGCTTCCCGATCGCTCGCTCGACGGCTTGCTGACTCATCACGCGCTCCTCCCGGCACCGGCTCTAGTGCATCAGGCCTGCCGGATGTGGAGAGCGATGGAAATCACGGCTTTGCGGAGAAGGCGCCCAGGGGCCCGCGGATGTGACTGCGTGGATTCAGACAGGTTGTGCGGAACTACACAACCGTCAGGCGGTGACGCCGAGCCGTCGCAGCCGCGTGTAGAGCTGCGTGCGCGTGAGGCCGAGCGCCGCCGCGGCTCGCGACTTGTTGCCCCTCGCGCGGGCCAGCGCGGCCTCGATGGTGCGGCGCTCGAGCGCGGCCAGCGACTCATCGGTGACCACCCCCGGCGGAGACGTCTCGGCATCGGGCTTCCCCGTGAGGCCGAGCTGGGCGGCGGTGATCAAACCGCCGTCGGACACGATCAGCGCGCGCTCGATGGCATTCTGCAGCTCGCGGATGTTGCCGGGCCACGGATGGCTCAGCAGCGCCTTGCGCGCGTCGCGACTGAGGCCGGGATCGCCCTTGCCGAGCTTCGCCCCGATCTCGGAGACGAAATGATCGCCGAGCAGGATCACGTCGTCGTCGCGCTCCCGCAGCGCGGGCAGGCGCACCGGAAACACCGCCAGCCGGTAGTAAAGGTCTTCGCGGAACCGTCCCTCCGCCACCGCACGCTCCAGGTCGCGGTTCGTGGCGGCGATGAGGCGCACGTCGGCCGTCAGCGTCACGGTGCCGCCCACGCGCTCGTACTCCCGCTCCTGCAGCACGCGCAGCAGCTTGGCCTGCAGGCCCGACATCAGCTCGCCGATCTCGTCGAGGAACAGCGTGCCGCCCTGGGCCAGCTCGAACCGGCCGCGCTTGAGCTTGTCGGCGCCCGTGAAGGCGCCGCGCTCGTGCCCGAAGAGCTCGGATTCGATCAGCGTGTCGGGCAGCGCCGCGCAGTTCACGGCGACGAAGGGCCCGTCCGCCCGCGCGCTGGCGTGGTGGATGGCGTGCGCCACCACCTCCTTGCCCGTGCCGCTCTCGCCGGTGAGCAGCACGGTCGTCTCCGTCGGGGCCACGCGCCGCGCGCGCTCCAGCGTCTCCACGAAGGTCGGCGCCCGGCCGATGATGGTGGCGAAGTCGTACCGGTCGCCCAGCGCGCCGCGCAGCGACTCGACGCGCGCTTCCAGCGCCCGGGCCTTCGCCTCGGCCACCGCCAGCAGCTGCTGCTTGTCCGCGAGGCGCTGGTGCTGCACGGCGATGACGATCTGCGAGGCCACCGCCTGCGCCACCTCGACGTCGGCCTCGTCGTACCAGCGGCGGCGGCGCTTGGCGAAGTAGAGGTAGCCGTCGACACGCGCCGCGGAGAGCAGCGGCACGATGAGCAGCGACTTCCGGCCGCGGGCCAGGATGCGCGCGTCCCCGGGCCGCTCGGGATCGAGCTCGGCGTCCGCGTCGTGGATGAGCACGGCCTCACCCTTGGCGATCCGGGCCGACGTCGAGTACTCGCTGGCGGCGGCGATCGGCGCGTAGCGCGGCCCCGCCTCGGTGTCGAGGACGCCGAGGAGCTCGAGCTCGCGGCCATTCTCGTTCACGACGCGCAGGGCCATGGCGTCGAAGTCGAAGATCGCGTGCAACGCCTCGCCCAGTCGCTCGAGCAGATCGTCGATCTTGAGGCTGCTGCCGAGAATCGGCGCCAGCGCCGAGACGGCGCGCAGACGACGGGCGCGATAGCGCTCGCGATGCAGGTGCACGACGTTCTCGACGAACGGCCCGATGATCCCGGCGATCTGATTGCAGGCGGCCAGGTGGTCCTCGTCGTAGCGCTCCGGGGTGGTGCTGCCCACGGCGAAGGCACCGACGATGCGGCCTCCGGCGTGCAGCGGGACGATGGCACGCGCCCGGATACCTACCGCCAGCAGCCGCGCCCGCGCGGCGGGCTTGTCGCGCCAGCGCGCGTCTGTCTGCACGTCGCCGACGAGCAGCGCGTCGCCGCGGAAGACGACGTCCAGATCCCACTCGTCCACGGCATACCGGCCGGCCGGATCGAAGTCCGTCGTGTAGCGTCCCTCGTGCAGCGGCGGCCCCGCCCCGGGATGCTCGGCGAACACGGTGTAGCTGCCCACGTGGTCGTCGACGTATGCGATCAGCATCCGATCGTGGGGAACCAGCCGCTGCGCGCTGGCGGAGAGCTCGGCCAGAAAGTGCCGGGGGTCGAACGTCCCCCGCAGCGACTGGGCAAACGCCGCCACGCAGGCGAGCAGGTCGGTCAGCACGGATTCGTGAGACACCATCGCCGGTTCAGAGTACCCCGCGAATTTAGACGCGCGCTAGTCGCCAATCGTTGCACGAGCTTCGGGAAACCCAGGCCCGTGCGCGGCCGTCCGAAGGCTGAGGAGGATCGAGCCATGATACGCCGAGATGTCATCGCGGCCGTGGTGCTGGCCGTGACGCTCACGGGCTGCGAGACCTGGGTCGACACCGCGGCCAACGAGCCGCC
>JBKPRI010000343.1:0-8414 GCA_046734515.1 Candidatus Methylomirabilota bacterium
GATATGCCGTGCTGCTCTGGCTGCGCCGCCGGCGCAGCGCGTTCCGCATCAGCCCATCCGAGGTCGCACGGCTGCTGGAGGGCAACGAGCCGCCGGCCATCCTGGACGTCCGCGAGACGACGGCGTATGAACGGAGCCCGATGCGCATCCCCCGCTCGGTGCGCGTGACGCCGAGCGATCTGGACAACGGCGGCGCGCGTCCCGACATCGACCAGGGACGCCTCGTCGTCGCCTACTGCACCTGACCCGACGAGCTCACCAGCGCCCGTGTGGCGCATCAGCTGCAAGATCTAGGGTACAAGCAGGTGCGCGTCCTCAAGGGCGGCCTCGCGTCCTGGGTGAACGCGGGCTTGCCGCTGGAGTCGAAGGCCTAAGCGTCCGTCCGCGCGCGCCGTCCCGCGGTGAAGTGGAAGTGGACGTGATAGACCACCTGCCCGCCCTCGGGCCCCGTGTTGACGCCAAGGCGGAAGCCCTTCTCGGCATACCCCGTCGTCTCCGCCAGCCGGCGCGCCGCAACGACACAGCGGCCCAGCACGGCGGCATCGCCGTCCGCGGTCTCGGTCAGCGAGGCGATGTGGCGCTTGGGCACGATGAGCAGGTGGACGGGCGCCTTCGGATAGATGTCCTTGAAGGCCAGCACGTCGTCGTCCTCGTAGACGATCTCGGCCGGGCTCTGGCGAGCCACGATACGGCAGAACGCGCAATCGGTCACCGCAGCCCTCCGAAGTGTCTGTATAATACGGCGTTCGTCGAGACGCTCACGGAGGAAGAGGAATCACGATGGGCACCTGTCCGAAGTGCAAGCTGCGCATCCGCAAGAACGGCAATCACATCAAGCTCGGGAGCGTCTGGTATCACAAGATGTGCCCGACCAGCGTCGCCGCCAAGACCACCTGAGAGAAGCGTCATGGCGTACCGGGTCTGTATCGTGTCGGCCTACCGCCCCGACGTCTTCGACGAAGCCCGCCACGCACTGAGCTTCGGCCAGAACATCGAGGTCTTCGTCGACCGCCGCATCGGTGAGCGCCGCTCCGCCCTCCGGGAAAACAGCTGCGATCGCCGGTACCGCAGCATCGAGGACGAGCTCCGCACGGAGGGCTACGCGATCGTCGAGGTGGAAGTTCCGACGAAGGGCCGGGACCTCGCGGCCCCAGCCCTCGTCGACGATGCGAATGGTGGAGGGTAAGGGATTCGAACCCTCGACCTCGGCGTTGCGAACGCCGCGCTCTCCCAACTGAGCTAACCCCCCGAACTCGAAGCCCTCGTATTCTACATGGCCGCCCGGATCACGCCAACCGGCGGCGCCTCATGACTTGTTGCCGCCGGTGATGTGCGTGAGCAGCGGGCCGAACAGGTCCATCGGCAGGGGAAAGAACGTGGTCGTGTTCCGCTCGGAGGCGATCTCGCGCATCGTCTGCAGATACCGGAGCTGGACGGCCACGGGGAAGCGCATCAGCACCTCGGCCGCCTCGCCCAGCTTGGCGGCCGCCTGGAACTCGCCCTCGGCGTTGATGACCTTGGCGCGCCGCTCGCGCTCGGCCTCGGCCTGCTTGGACATGGCCCGCTGCATGTCCTGGGGCAGGTCGATCTGCTTGACCTCCACCGTGGAGACCTTCACGCCCCACGGCTCGGTGTGCTCGTCGATGATGCGCTGCAGCTGCTGGTTGACCTTGTCGCGGGCGGAGAGCAGGTCGTCGAGCTCCATCTGGCCGAGCACGCTGCGCAGGGTGGTCTGGGCGAGCTGGGACGTCGCGTAGATGTAGTCCTCGACGGAGAGGAACGCCTGGTCGGGATTGATCACGCGAAAGAAGATGACCGCGTTGACCTTGATCGAGACGTTGTCGCGCGTGATGACGTCCTGCGGCGGCACGTCCATGGCCAGCGTGCGGAGGCTGATGCGCTGGCGGATCTTGTCGATGAACGGCACCAGCACGATCAGGCCCGGCCCGTTGCCCTGCCCGCCCGGGTTCAGCAGGGCCTTCGTGCGGCGGCCGAGGCGGAAGATGATGACCCGCTCGTACTCCGGCACGATCTTGATGAACTGCGTGAACAGGACCACGATCGCCACCAGGACGACCAGCGGGACCAGCCATTCGTTGGACATCACGCCCCTCCCTCTCCGGCCGGCTCGACGGTGAGCGTCAAGCCCTGCACGTCCACGACCCGAACGCGCGCGCCCGCCGCCACCGGCGCGCCGCGCGCCACCGCCCGCCACAGCTCGCCCTGCACCTGCACCTGACCCTCCGGAGACAGCGGCTCGCGCGCCACGCCCACCTGACCGAGCAGCGCCGGCGCGCCGACGACCGAGCGCGCACGGAGCGCGCGGATCCCGGCGCCGATCATGAAGAGGAACACGCCCGCGGTGATCCCCACGGTCGGCGCGATCACCGCCCACGACACGCGCAGATCCAGCTCCGGCGCGTCGAAGAGCATGATCGAGCCCAGCGCCAGGGCCACCACGCCGCCCATGGCGAGGATGCCGTGGCTGACCACCTTGATCTCCGCGATCAGCAGCGCGATCCCGAAGAGGATCAGCAGCAGGCCGGCGTAGTTGATGGGCAGCGTCTGCAGGGCAAAGAACGCCAGGATCAGCGAGATCCCGCCGATCACCCCGGGCAGCACCACGCCGGGATTCGACAGCTCGAAGAACAGCCCCAGCATGCCGAGCATCATCAGGATGTACGCCACATTCGGATCGGTGATGACGTTCAGCAGCCGGTCGCGGAAGCCGATGTCGATCGGCTTGACGGCGGCGCCACGCGTGGCCAGCGTGACCGGCCCCTTCACGGTCTTCACCGCTCGGCCATCGATCTTGTCGAGCAGATCGGTCAGCGAGTCGGCCACCAGGTCCACCACCTTCAGCTTGACCGCCTCCCGCTCGGTGATCGAGACCGACTGGCGGACCGCCTTCTCGGCCCACTCCGCGTTACGGCCGCGCTCCACGGCGATCGTGCGCGCGAAGGCCGCCGCGTCGTTCTCGATCTTCTTCATGCTCTCCTTGTCGACGCCGCCGCTGATCGCGACGGGGTGCGCGGCGCCGATGTTGGTGGCCGGCGCCATCGCCGCCACGTGCGCGGCCATCGTGATGAAGACGCCGGCCGAGGCCGCCCGCGCGCCGGTCGGCGACACGTAGACGATCACCGGCACCTCGGCGTTGAGCAGCCGCTGGCAGATGGCGCGCATCGACCGCTCGAGACCACCGGGTGTGTCGAGCTCGATGACCAGCGCCCCCGCGCGCTCGGCCTGCGCCCTCGCCAGTGCCGCCTCGACGAGGCGCACGGTGACGGGACTGATGACGCCCTCCAGCTTTATGGTGGAGACGGGCTGGGCCGCATGCGCGGGCGCCGCCAGCGCGATGATGAGCAGGGCGGCGGCCACAAGGCCAACCCGCCTTCGGAGCGCCTCGCGGAATTGCCGGCGCTCCCCTATCACGCCCCGTGTCACCGCTCGAGCGCCAGCACGCCCAGCAGCTCGAACGCCAGGTTGGCGGCGAGCAGCGCGGTGATCTGTCCGGGCCCGTCGTAGGGCGGCGAGACTTCCACGACGTCGGCGCCGACCAGCGTGGAGCCGGCCAGCGAGCGCACGAGCGACAGCGCCTCCCACGACGTGAGGCCACCGACCTCCGGCGTGCCGGTCGCCGGCGCGTAGGCCGGATCGCACGCGTCGATGTCGAACGACACGTAGAGCGGCATGCCGCGCAGCCGCGCCAGTCTGGACGCCGCCCACGCGAGCCCCTGCTCCTTGATGGGCTCGATGCGCAGCACCTCGATGCCGTGCTGATCGTGGAACTCGAAATCCTCGGCGCCGTAGAGCGGACCGCGGATGCCCACCTGGATGAAGCGCTTCGGATCGAGCAGGTTCTCCTCGACCGCCCGGCGGAACGGCGTGCCGTGGAAGAGCTTGCTGCCGAAGTACTCGTCCCACGTGTCCGGGTGCGCGTCGAAGTGCACGACGGCGAGCGGCCCGTGGCGCCTGGCGAGGGCGCGCAGGATCGGCAGCGTGACCGAGTGATCACCGCCGATCGACAGGGGCCGCGCGCCCGCCGCCACCACCTGGTCGATCTTGGCCTCGATCTGCGCGTGCGTGCGCTCGATCGAGATCGGCACCACGTCCACGTCGCCGCAGTCGGCCACCTTCAGCCGCTCGAACGGGTGCACTTTCAGCACCGGGTTCCAGGGGCGGATGAGCGACGACTGCTCGCGCACCGCGCGCGGGCCGAAGCGCGCGCCCGTGCGGTACGAGGTGCCGCCGTCGTAGGGAATCCCGAGCATCGCGACGTCGAGCCCGGCCGGCGTCTCGGCAGCGGGCAGCAGCATGAAGGTCGCGATCTGGCCGAACCGAGGTGAGACGAACGGGTTGCGCGGCGTCTGCGGCGCCATGGCGCTAGAGTCGCGAGCGCAGCGCGCCCACGGCGTGGGACAGGACCGAGACGTCCTCCGGTGAGCTGTAGACCGAGAAGCTGGCCCGCGCGGTGCCCGCCACGCCGCACCAGCGCATCAGCGGCTGGGCGCAATGGTGCCCGGCCCGGACGGCAATCCCCTCGGCGTCGAGCAGGGCCGCGACGTCGTGGGGATGGAGGCCCTCCACGCTGAACGCCACCACCGCGCCGCGGTCCATCGTCGGCGGGGGCCCGTACACGGTCACGCCGGGAATGGCAGCCAGCTGCTCGACCGTCTGACGCGCCAGCGCCCGCTCGTGCTCGGCCACCCGGTCCATCCCCAGCTTCTCGAGGTACTCGATGGCGGCCAGCAGGCCGGCCGCCTCGGCGATCGGGGGCGTGCCGGGCTCGAAGCGCCACGGCAGATCGTTCCACCGGGCGTGATCGATCCAGACTTCCTTGATCATCTCGCCGCCCCCGCGCGCCGGCTCCAGAGCCTCCAGTGCCGCGCGACGGCCCCACAGCACCCCGATACCCGTTGGGCCGAGCATCTTGTGCGCCGAGAAGACGTAAAAATCGCAACCCAGAGCGGACATATCGAGCGGCAGATGAGGCGCCGCCTGAGCGCCGTCGACCACCGTCACCGCGCCCACCCGGCGCGCTCTTTCAGCCACCTGCGCGACCGGGACGATCGTGCCGAGGACGTTGGAGACGTGGGCAAATGCCACCACCCGCGTGCGCGGGCCGAGCAGGCGGTCGAAGGCGTCGAGATCGAGAAGCCCCTGCTTGGTCAGCGGCACGGAGCGCACCGTCGCACCCCGGTCCCGGACGGCCATCTGCCAGGGCACGATGTTCGAGTGGTGCTCGAGGTCGGTGATCAGCACCTCGTCGCCCGGCCGCAGGCCGCGGCCCAGCGCCTCGGCCAGCAGGTTGATGCCGTCGGTGGTCCCCCGCGTGAGCACCACCTCTTCGCGGCTGGCCGCGCCGATGAAGCGCTGCACCCGGTCGCGCGCGGCCTCGTAGAGCTCGGTCGCCTCCTCGCCCAGCGTGTGGATCGAGCGATGGACGTTGGCGTGGCTGCGCTCGTAGTACTGCGTCATCGCCTCGATGACCGTGCGCGGCTTCTGGCTGGAGGCGGCGGAGTCCAGGTAGACGAGCCGGTGGCCGTTGATCTCGCGCGCGAGGATCGGAAAGTCGCCGCGCGTCTGCTCGTCGAGCCTCATGACCCGAGCGCCTGCTTGAGCACGGTGATCGGCAGCGTCACGCAGCGCATACGCGTGGGCCGCACGTCGGCCTGCAGCACGGCCAGCACGTCACCGGCCTCGAGCGCCCTGGCCTCGGCCGTCGCGCGCCCCTGGACCATCTCCGCCAGGACGTCGGCCGAGGCGCTGCAGATCGCGCACGAGTCCCCGGTGAAGCGCACCGCCTCCACGACGTCGCCGGCCAGCCGCACCATGAGCCGGACGCGGTCGCCGCACAGCGGATTGACGTCCTCGGCCGCCGCACTCGCCCCTGGCAGCTCCCCGCGGAAGCGCGGGTGGCGCCAGCGCTCGCGGATGACGTCGCTGTAGAGTCCCGTCCCCGCCGCCGGCGTCATTCCAGCTCGCCTCGCGCGACGTTGGCGCGATAGGGCGGGAAGCGGTACGCCATCTCGCGCGACAGCAGGCCGCCGTGGCCCAGCGCCGCCAGCTCGCGGTTATCGATCGTCTCGCCGGCCAGCAGCCGCGGCAGCACCAGGTCGAAGGTGGTCGCCTGCGAGAACATCCCGCAGGTCGGCATGCCGAGCACCGGCGCGTCGTCCCACCGGGCCAGCCACAGCAGGCTGCCGGGGTGCGCGGGGGCGCCGTGACGCTCCATCGGCGCACCGATCAGCGTGAGCGCGCTGAAGACAGGGTCCAGAGGGTCCAGGGCCGAGGCGCCGGCCACGATCAGTACCTGGGCCCCCTCCTTGCGGAGGGCGCGCAGCTCGCCCGCCACGCCCTGATCGGTCGCGCTGCTGAAGCGCACCGGCAGCAGCCGGCTGCCGAACCAGTCCACCTTCTGCTTGAGCGCGGACTCGAAGCGCGCCCGCTGCTTCGGCTCCAGCCGCTCATTGGCCACCGCGCCGATCGTCGTGGGCCGAAAACCCGCCACGGCCACCAGGCCGCCGCCCAGCGATTCGAGCGCGCGGAGGGTCTGCTCGGGGATGGCCAGCGGCGTCACCTTCGCCTTGGCCACCGTCTCGCCGGCCTCGACGGGCTGCCCGCTGAAGAGCGTGAAGACCGACACGCCCTCGTAGGCGTTGGCGTCAGTCAGCCGGGCTGTGTCGATCCGCAGGAGCCCGCGCCGGGTCGCGCTCAGGGTCCACTGCCCGCCGGTGTAGCCCTTGACCTCGACCCCTTCGCCGGTGACAGCGGCGGCCAGCCGCCGGCCGGCCTCTTCCTCGTGGACGTCGCCGGACTCGAGGGCGAGCAGATGGATCTCCTCCCACGGCGTGGCCAGCAAGGTCTCGACGGCGCGCGCATCGAGATGCGCGCCCTTCGGCACGGCGATCTTGCCGGCCGCATCGCGCACGTCGTGGCAGAGGACGCGGTCGAGCAGGACGTCGGCGGTGGCGGTGTCCCGGCGCTGGGCGATCGCTTTCATCCGCGCTTTTTGACGCTCATCGGCACCCCGGAGGTGCCGGTGCGGACCGCCTGGATCTCCGCCAGCACGGCCAGGGCGATCTCCGGCGCGCTCCGGGCACCGATATCCAGGCCGATGGGTACGCGCACGCGCGCCAGGCTCTCCTCGCTCAGCCCTTCCTCCCGCAGCAGCTTCAGGATGGCGGCACCGCGCCTGGCGGAGCCCAGCATGCCGATGTAGCCCACCGGAGTGGCCAGGGCGTGGCGAAGCACCGGGAGGTCGTACTTGTAGTCGTGCGCGACCAGCACCAGCGCGGTCGACGGGATGAAGGGGTACCCGGTGACCAGCTCCGAGGGGATGCCGATCTTCAGCTCGTCGACGTCGGGAAACCGCTCGGTGGTCGCGAAGCGCGGCCGGCCGTCGAGAACGACCGTGCGATAGCCGAGGGTGCGGGCCAGGCTGGTGAGCGGCATGGCGACGTGGCCGGCGCCCACGACCAGCAGCAGCGCCGGCGGCGTGACCACTTCCACGAACGCGCGCACGTTCTCCAGGAACAGCGTGCGGGAGGTGCCCGCGTCCATCGCGCCGCGCGCCTCGGCCACGAACCGCTCGTCGAGGAACGCCTCGCCCAGCGACCCCTCGAGCGTCCCATCGTCGAGGACGAGCATCTTGCGGCCGACGTCGTCGAGTCGGGTCACGATGGCGCCACGTCCACCCGCGCGGGCGTGCGCGTGCACACGATCGTAGAACTTCGTTCCCACATCGTCGGCGCGGTCGAGGGCCAGCGGCTCGACGAAGACCTCGATAGTGCCGCCGCACGTGAGGCCGATCTCCCAGGCTTCCTCGTCGCCCAGGTTCATCTCGAGCAGGCGCGGCCGCATCGTGCTCAGCACGTCCTCGGCCTGCTCGATCACCTGCGCGTCGACGCAGCCGCCGATCGTGACCGAGCCGAGGATGGAGCCCCCCTCGCCGACCACCATCTTGGCCCCTTCCTTGCGCGGAGTGGTGCCGTGGGTGTTCACGAGGGTGGCGACGGCGACCCGCCCGCTGGAGCGCCGCAATTCGTCAATGTGATCGAAGATTTCCGCCACGGGCTCATCATACGCTCCGCCGGCGGAAAACGGAACGCGCCCCGGTGGGGCGCCGGCGACGGCGTGTTATTGCGAGCGGGGACGTCCGAGCTGGGCGAGGCTGAGCAAGGCGACGCCGGTCAGGAACAGCGTGATGGGCTCGTTGGTGGTGCTGAATGGCAGCAGGTCCTGGAACACCGAGAACACCAGGGCCTGCGCCTGGGAAGGCGCATGCACGACGGCCAGCAGCAGCAGCGCGATCGACCCGATGATCCGACTCATTGCTCTCGCTTCCTCCCTCGAACCGCTCGCCATTACCAAATTGCAAGCGGGGCGCCACACCTCCAGGCCGGGAAAGGCGG
>JBKPRI010000344.1:0-18551 GCA_046734515.1 Candidatus Methylomirabilota bacterium
CGTCGTCGTGGTCAGTGAGGTCGACGGCGCGCCGATCGTCGCGCTCGTCCGCCAGGGCGCGGGCCAGGTCACGCGCGATCGCAACCTCGCGCTGGAGCCGCGCGACACGCTCGTCTTCGACGGCGCACCGGTGGTGGCGGCGGCGCCCGCGCGGGTCGCGCCCGACGCGGTCCTGCTCTACGGCGCGATGATCCGCGCTGCGCAGATGGCCGGGGCGCTCGAGTCGCTGCTGGAGCAATCCGCGCGCTACGCCACGGAGCGCAAGCAGTTCGGCAAGCCGATCGGCAACTTCCAGGCGATCCAGCACAACCTCGCCGTGCTGGCCGGCCACGTGGCCGCCGCCGGCATCGCGGCCGAGCACGCGTTCGTGGCGGCCGACCGTGGTGAGCCGCGGCTGGCCGTCGCCGCCGCCAAGGTCCGCGCGGGCGAGGCGGCCGGGCTGGGTGCCGGCATCGCGCACCAGGTGCACGGCGCCATCGGCTTCACCTACGAGCACTCGCTGCACTTCGCCACGCGCCGGCTCTGGTCGTGGCGCGCGGAGTTCGGCAGCGAGAGCCAGTGGGCGCAAGTCCTCGGCCGCGCCATCGCCGCCCGCGGCGCCGACAAGCTCTGGGCCGATCTCACGACCCGCTGACAGGAGAAACGTTCATGAGTGACTCCACCGGCCTCACGCGTCGTAGCGTCCTCGCCACCGGCGCCGCCGCCGCCGTCCTGGCCGCCACCGGCCCGCAGCTGGTCACGCCGGCCCAGGCCCAGACACCGAAGCGCGGCGGCACCTTCCGCATGACGGTGCTGTCGGACCCGCTACACTTCGATCCCCACCAGACGCTGTCGTTCGTGACGATGGTCCCGCTGTCGTTCGTCTACAGCCGGCTGGTGAAGGTGAAGGCGGGCCCGTCGGTGAAGCCGATGACGTACCCGGTCGAGCCCGACCTGGCCGAGTCGTGGACGCAGACCAACGACACCACCTACGTCTTCAAGCTCAGGAAGGGCGTGCGCTGGCACAACAAGCCGCCGGTGAACGGCCGCGAGCTGACCGCCGAGGACATCAAGTACACCTACGAGCGATTCCTCTCCATCGCCGGGAATCCCAACAAGCCGGTGCTCGAGTACGTGGACAAGATCGAGGCCGTGGACAAGCACACGGTCAAGTTCACGCTCAAGGAGCCCAACGCGTGGTTCATCGACCTCCTGGCGTCGACCTCCACGTGGATCGTGGCCAAGGAGTGCGTGGAGAAGTTCGGCGACCTCAAGAAGGTGGAGTCGGTGGTCGGCACCGGCCCCTGGATGCTCGAGCGGTGGGAACCCAACGTCAAGCTCAGCTACGTCCGGAACCCCAACTACTATTTCCCGGGCCTCCCCTACGCCGACGCGGTCGAGCTGCTCATCGACAAGGACCCGGCCTCGCGTCTGGCCACGTGGCTCGCCGGCAAGACTGACTTCGGCCCCGAGTATCAGCAGGCGGTGCGCTGGCTCGACGCGCCCGTCGCCCGCCAGCGCAAGCCGGGGTTGCAGACCGCCGAGTACACGTGGTTCACGAGCGGCTCCACGGGCTACAAGCTCGGCACCCCACCGTTCGGCGACGTCCGGGTCCGGCGGGCGCTGGCACGGGCGAGCAATCTATCCGAGGTCTTCGAGTCGCTCGCGTTCTCGCAGGGACGCTGGACACCCAACCCGGCGGTGCCGGCCGCCTTCGCCGACTGGTCGATCCCGATCGATCAGCTCGGCCCCGAGGGCCGCAAGCTCTACGAGTTCAACACGGCTGAAGCCAAGAAGCTGCTGGCCGAGGCCGGGTTGCCGAACGGCTTCAAGACGACGGTGGAGGCAGCGGCCACGGTGTACGGGCCCGACTACGATGACTTCGTCCAGATCACGCTCAAGAACTGGGCGGCGGCGGGTATCCAGGGCGACCTCAAGCAAAAGGAATACGGCGCCTTCATCACCAGCACGATCTTCGGGAAGTTCGACGGCATGTTCCTGGGGCTGCGCGGCGCCTGGGCCGACCCCGAGGCGTACTTCTACCGCTGGTACATGCCGGGCCAGGCCCTGAACGTCTGGGGCGTGAACGATCCCAAGCTCACCGAGATGATCCGGCTGCAGCGGCGGACGTTCGACGTGCCCAAGCGCAAGCAGATCGTCTTCGACATCCAGCGCTACCTCGCCGAGCAGGCGCTCTTCGGCGTGGACGGCTCGGTCCGGATCCTGTCGGCCTGGGATGCCCACGTCAAGAATTTCATGCCGAACAACGGCTTCGATTTCGGCGGGCGGCTCATTGCCGCCTGGCTCGACAAGTAGGATCACCGCCACGGGCCCGGCCGGCGCGCTGCCGGCCGGCGCCCCGGCGCCGTCATGCGCCTCTACGTGTTCCGGCGTCTCGTCGTCGCGGTGCCGTCGCTGCTCATCGCCTCGCTCATCGTCTTCACCCTGCCACGCCTCATCCCGGGTGACGTCGTGCAGCTGATGCTCGAGGAGAAGGCGTACGGCAAGGACCTCGAGGATCTGCGCGCCAAGCTCGGCCTGAACCGGCCCATCCCCGTGCAGTACGTCGACTGGCTGGGCGCCGTCGTGCGCGGCAACCTCGGGGAGTCGCTGTGGACGCGTCAGCCCGTGCTGAGCGAGCTCGCGCGGCGGCTGCCGGTGAGCGCGACCCTGGGGGCGCTGGCGCTGGCGGTCGCCATCGCCATCGGCATTCCGATCGGCGTGATCGCAGCGGTCCGGCAGGACGGGGTCCTCGACTTCTTCGCGCGCGGCCTGGCGGTGCTCGGACTGTCGGTGCCGGCCTTCGTGATGGCCATCCTGGTGACCCTGCTGCCGGCCATCTGGTGGGGCTGGACGCCCCGCACGCAGTTCGTGCCGTTCGCGACGAATCCCGCCGCCTTCGTGCTGCAGCTCGTGCTGCCCGCGGTCATCCTCGGTATCACGTCGGCCGCGGGCATCATGCGGCTGACGCGCGGCATGCTGCTGGAGGTGCTGCGGCACGACTACGTGCGCACGGCCTGGGCCAAGGGCCTGCGCGAGCGCAAGGTCGTGCTCAAGCACGCGCTGAAGAACGCGGTCATCCCCGTGGTCACCGTGCTCGGCCTTCAGGTGGCGGCCATCGCCGGCGGCGCCGTCGTCATCGAGTGGGTCTTCGGCATTCCCGGGATGGGCCAGTTCCTGGTCGACGCGATCGTGCAGCGCGACTATCCGGTGATCCAGGGTATCAACCTGATGATCGTGCTGATCATCGTCGCCAGCAATCTCCTGGTGGACCTGACCTACGCGTTTCTCGATCCGCGGATCCGCTACTAGCCATGGCGGATAGTCGTTCGTCTGGGGGCACCCTCGGAGGGGTAGCACTGCCGGTCTCGCCGGCGCTGGCGCCGCCCTGGGAGCGGCCGCGGCTGGGGCGGCGCGTGCTCGACTTCGCCCGGCGCAAGCCGCTGGGCGCCATCGGCGGCGTGATCGTGCTGGGGCTGCTCGTCATGGCGGTGTTCGCCGACCGCATCGCGCCGCACCCGTACGCGTCCTCGATCGCCGGCGCGCGGATGAAGCCGCCGAGCGTGAAGCACTGGATGGGCACCGACAACCTCTCGCGCGATATCTGGAGCCGGGTCGTCTACGGCGCCCGCATCTCGATCACGGTGGGCTTCGCCACCGTGGCGCTGGCCACGCTGATGGCCGCCGCCGTCGGCGTCTCCAGCGCCTACCTCGGGGGCACCTACGACATCCTCGTGCAGCGCGTGGTCGACGCGTGGATCTCGTTCCCCGGGCTGGTCGTCATCCTCTCGCTGATGGCGGCGCTCGGGCCCGGGCTCCTCAACCTCATCGTGGCCCTGTCGATCCTGGGCGCGGCGGGCGCATCGCGCGTCATTCGGGGCGCCACGCTGTCGGTGATGGCCAGCCCCTACGTGGAGGCCGCGCGGGCGCTCGGCGCCGGCCACCTCCGCATCGTGAGCGTGTACGTGCTCCCCAACGTGATGGCCACGATCCTCATCCTGGCCACGATCGGCCTGGGGCAGGTGATCCTGGCCGAGGCGGCGCTCTCGTTCCTCGGCTTCGGGATTCCGCCGCCGTATCCGTCGTGGGGGGCGATGCTCTCGGGCTCCGGGCGCTCGTTCATGTACTACGCGCCCTGGATGGCGCTGTTCCCGGGGGCGGCCATCTCGCTGGCCGTGTTCGGCTTCCAGATGCTCGGCGACGCCCTGCGCGACGTGCTCGACCCGCGCCTTCGAGGCGTGTCGGGTTCGGTCTCGTAATCAGGAGAGGAGACGAATGGCCACCTACGTGCTCGTTCACGGCGCCTACCAGGGCGGTTGGATCTGGAAACCGGTCGCCACGCGGCTGCGCGCCGCCGGCCACCTCGTGCACGTGCCCACGCTCGACGGCTGCGGTGAGCGCGCGCACTCGATCCGTCCCGGCATCACCGTCACCACGCACGCCCGCGAGGTCGCCGGGCTGCTCTTCTACGAGGACCTGAGCGACGTCATCCTGGCCGGCACGAGCTCGGGCGGCATGGTGATCCAGAAGGCGGCCGAGCTCGCCCGTGAGCGCATCGCGCGGGTGGCCTTCGTCGACGCGCTGGCGCTGATGCCCGGCGAGAAGGTGGATGACATCGTCAAGCGCCCGGCGCCGAACGCGACGACTGCCATCTCGACGGGCCCCACGAAGGCGGACGCCGAGAGCCGGCTCTTCCGTGATCTCGATCCCGCGCTCCGCGCGTGGGCGCTGGCGCGGGTCACGCCGCACCCCATCGCCGCGCTGGAGGCGCCGATGGAGCCGACCACGTTCTGGGATCAGTCGTGGAAGGCGACGGTGATCCGCTGCCGCCAGGCCGTGAATCCGCCGGAGGCGCATCAGCGGCGCACGGCCGAGCGGCTGAAGGCCTCCTGGCACGAGCTCGACACCGGCCACTACCCGATGCTGAGCGCCCCCGAGGAGCTGACGCGGCTGCTTCTGGGGTGAGCCCGGCCGCGGTCGTCAGCGCGCGAGGCTGATGCGCAACACGCGGCCGCCGTGGTCGTCGGAGACGTACAGGGCGCCGTCACCGCCGACGGCGACGTCGACCGGCCGTCCCCAGACGCGCGCGCCGTCGCGCCATCCGGTCGCGAACTCGTCCGTGCGGGCGCGCCCGCGCGCATCGATCCGGACGCGCAGCAGCGCGTAGCCCGCCGCCGGCAGCTCGGCGCGCGAGCCGTGCAGCGCGACGAACAGGCTGTCGCGCTGGAACGCCATCCCCAGCGGCGCCGAGTGGGGCGGCAGCTCCAGCGTCGGAGGCGTGAGGCCGCGGCACGGTCTTGGCTGCGGCAGCTCGGGATCGGACCGGAAGGCGCCGCCCAGCGCATAGCAGTCCGGCCAGCCGAACGCTGCGCCGGCCGGTACCGTGGTCACGAAGTCCGGCGGCGCACCGCCGGCGCGCCAGTCGCGCTCGTTCACCGTCGTCCATAGCACGCCCGTGACCGGATGGAACGCCAGGCCCACCGGATTACGGACGCCGGTGGCCACCACGCGCGCGTCCGAGCCGTCGGCGGCGTAGCTCAGGATCGACGCGCGCCGCGCGTCGGCTTCACGGCACACGTCGCACGACGAGCCGATGGCGACGTAGAGCCGGCCGTCCGGCCCGAAGGCGATCGAGCGCGTCCAGTGGTGCGCCCCGGCGGGCAGGTCGGGAATGACCGTCACCGGCGCGAGCGCGGCGCGCGTGTGCTCGTCGTACCGGAAGCGCAGCACACGCCCGGTCTCGGCCACGTAGAGATCACCACCGCGAAACGCCAGGCCGTGTGGAAGTTGCAGTCCGCTGGCGACACTGACCACGCGCGGCGGGCCGGCCGCCGCCGGAACGAGCGCCACCACGCGGCCGGCATTCGAGAGCGACACCAGCACGACGCCGGCGGGATCGACGGCCAGCGCGCGCGGCGCGCCGAGCCCCTCGGCGAAGACCTCGGCGCGAAAGCCCGGCGGGACACGGATCGGCGGCTCGGCGTTTCCGGCGGGGCCGGCCCACGCGGGCAGCATCGCCGCGAGGACAAGGGCCGGGAAGCGGCGGGTCACTGCGACTTGAGCGCGGTCAGATAGTCGTAGATGTTGCGGACTTCGTCGGCGGTGAGGATGCCCTTGAACGCGGCCATCGGCGTGTTCTTCCGCCCCGTCCACACGATCCGGTAGAACTTGTCCCAGCCGCCGTCGTAGTTCTTGAGCTTCGGCACCGCGCCGCCCGTCCCGCCGCCGACGCCGTCGGCGCCGTGGCAGCGCGAGCACGCCGTCGAGAACAGCGAGCGGCCCGCGTCGAGCGGATCGCGCGCTTGCGCCAGGACGATGTCCGCGGGCCGCGGCCGCGCGCCGGCCCTGGCCGGCACCACGCGGTACTTCGCGAGGATGGCGCCGGCCTGGCCGGACTCGAGCAGGCGCTCGATCGCCTTGTCGACGGACGCGGCCAGACCGGGATCGCGGCGCCGCACGCCGGCGCCGATGGGGAACGTCAGGCCCTCGTCGGTGAGCGGGGTGACGCGCAGCTCGGGCCGATCGCGACCCAGCCAGCCGGCCACGGGAAACCACACCACGGCCGCCAGCGCGCTGCCGTCGGTGACGGCGCCGAACGCCTGCTCCTGCGTCTTGTAGAGGCCCCGCTCGACGTCGCGGTAGGCGACGTGGAATTCCGCGATGCTGGCCAGCTCCACGGCCACGCGCTTGCCCTTGAGATCGGCGACGGTGAGTGGACCGGCGTCCGCACGCGTGACGAGTCCGTGCACCATCGTGTAGTAGGGCCGGCTCACCGCGATCCACGGATTGCCCTCGCGGAAGCGCCGGTCTTGCGGCAGCCCCATGAACAGCTCGCAGCTGCCGTCGCGCAGGGGCTTCAGCGCGCGCACGAACGTGTTGTGCCACTCGAAGCGCGGCGTCACGCCGAGCTCGCGGGCCACCAGTGCGGCCAGCTCCACCTCGAAGCCCGGCGTGGCCGTGTCGTTGCTGGAATAGGGGAGATTCGCTGGATCCGCGCACACGCGCAGATAGCCCCGCGCGCGAACCGCCTCGAGTCCCTCGTGCTGCGTGGCCTCGACCCCCGCCGCCCAGCCGAGGGCGACGAGGGCGAGGCCGACTATTGGGTAGGGGAACCCTAGGAGGGTTCCCCTCTTCCCCTCCTTCATTCCTGATTCACTCGAAGAGGCCGAACACCGTGAGCGTCCCGCCGACGGGGAGCGACTTGAGGTACTGCAGCTTGGGATCGTCGCCGACGAGCAGATCGCCGGTGATCTTGCCGCCGCCGGTGACGACGGCGATGTACTGCTTGCCGCCCACCGCGAAGCTGATCGGCGGCCCGGTGACCGGCGCGCCGAGGCTGAACTCCCACGCCTGCTTGCCGTTGGCCTGGTTGAGTGCGACCAGACGGCCGTCCTGCGTGCCGACGAAGACGAGCCCGCCGGCGGTGGCCACCGTGCCGCCCGCCTGCAGCGGCGCCTTCGTCCACCACTCCCACACCGTCTTCTGGTTGGTGGGATCGATCGCCCGCACCACGCCCGCGTTCTCGTCGGGTGCGTAGGCGGTGAAGTCGGCGCCGATGTACAGCGCGCCGCGCTTGTACTCGATCTCCTTGGCGATCGAGTACTTGTTGCACAGCTCCATGCCCGGCAGGAAGACGAGGTTCGTCTTCGGGTTGTACGAGGCGTGGGCCCAGTTGCGGCTGCCGAAGATGGCCGGGCAGATGTTCATGGGCGGCGCACCGGCCTGCGGCCGCATCCCCGGGTTCTCGAGCAGCTCGCCGGTCTCCGGGTTGACGTCCGACCAGATGTTGATGTTCTTGGCGAACTTCTTGGCCTGCACGAACTTGCCGTTGCTGCGGTCGAGCGCGAAGTAGAAGCCGGTCTTCTGCGGCTGGAACGTCACCGGGATCTGCGTGCCGTTCTTGTTGATCGTGAGCAGCAGGTGCTCGTGCGGCGTGTCCATGTCCCACGTGTCGTTGCCGTGGTACTGCTTGAACCACTTCATCTGCCCGGTGCGCACGTCCAGCGCGACGGCGGAGTTCGTGTAGAGGTTCTTGCCCTTGCGGAGGTTGGCGTCCCACGGCGCCGGGTTGCCGATGCCGAAGAACACCAGCTTCTCCTTGGGATCGTAGGTGCCGGTCAGCCACACCGCTCCGCCGCCGTGCTTCCAGCTCTCGCCGGACCACGTGTCGGCGCCGGGCTCACCGGCGGCGGGAATCGTGTACGTGCGCCACAGCTCGCGCCCGCTGTTGGCGTCCAGCGCGGCGATGAAGCCGCGGTTGCCCATCTCGCCGGGGCCGCTGCTGCCCACGATGATCTTGCCGTCGGCGGCCAGCGGCGCCATCGTGAAGAAGTAGCCGTCCTTGTAGTCGGCCACCGTGGTCTGCCACACGACGGCGCCGGTGGCGGCGCTGACGGCGACGACCCGCGCGTCCATCGTGCCGAAGTACACGCGGTCGCCGTAGAGGGCGGCGCCGCGGTTCATCGACAGGATCTTGACGAGGCCCGACAGGTCCTCCGGCAGCTTCGTCTCGTGCTTCCAGATCACCCGGCCGGTGGCCGCGTCGACCGCGTAGACGCGGTTGATCTCCTGGCCGAGCGGCGAGGTCACGATCATCACGCCGTTGTTCACGAGCGGCGTGGCCTGCTGGTTGCCGGCCTCGCCGAGCGAGAGCATCCACTTCGGGGTCAGGCGCTTGACGTTCTGCGGCGTCAGCTGCGCGAGGGGACTGAAGCGCCAGCCAGCGTAGCTGCGGTAGTACGTGAGCCAGTTCTGCGGTTCCTTGTCCGGATCCATCAGACGCTGGTCGGTGACGTCGGCCCAGTCGGCGGCGGGCGCCGGCGGCGACGGGAACAGGGACGAGCCCACGACCAGCACGACGAGAAGGAGTCTCCACCACACACTCATGGCCATGTCTCCCAACTCTTCAGCGAGATGGTGGCTGCCGTTGGACCACGGGGCGGTCGCGACCGAGAATGGTTTGGCTGTGGGTCACCTCCTTCGACGAGGTGCGCCGATGCTAGGCGCGGTGGCCGCGGCTGTCAACGGCGCCACGGTGCGGTGCGTCAGACGGCATATGAAAGAAGTTGACCGGGCTCCCGCCGTCTACTAGCATTTCCGCGTGCGGTGCCCCTTGTGGTGCCTCGAGCCGGCTTGGGAGGTGACGCGATGACCTGGGAAGCTCCGGACTTCGTGGAAGTGAAGATGGACGCCGAGATCAACTCGTACCAGGACGACTTCGGGGGAGAGCAGGACGACCGCTTCTAGGCGAGCGATCCTCTGACGCCGTTCCGACAGCCCTTCGCGCGGCCGCGCGAGGGGCTGTCGTGTTTCTGGCGTCCGAGCGGGGGTGAAGGATGCGTTATCCGCAGACCGGCATCGCGCTGCTCCGGATCGTCGTCGGCGCCTGGTTCCTCAAGGCCGTGTGGACGAAGCTCACGCTGGCATACATCGCCGGCGTGGTCCCATACCCCACCGTCTCGCCGCGCTTCCTGGCCTTCCATCCCAAGCGCGTGGCCGAGTTCGCGTCCGACAACCCCGTCAGCTGGTACAAGGAGTTCCTGCAGGGTACCGTCCTGCCGCACGCCGCGGCTTTCGCCACCCTGCAGGCGTACGGCGAGGTCGTGGTCGGCATCGGCCTCGTGCTCGGCCTGCTGACCGGGCTGGCCGCGCTCATCGGACTCGCGCTCGCGGTCAACTACGGCCTCGCCACGCAGTGGATGAGCTTCGGGCAGCAGGGCTTTCACGTGCTGCTCATCACCTCGATGGTCATCTTCCTGATGACGGGCGCCGGACGCCTGTGGGGGCTCGACCAGCTCTTGGCCGCGCGCGCGAAGGGCTCGCGGTGGCTGCGCGCGTTCGTATGAGCGGGGCCGCGCGGCGGACCCTCGCGGGCAGCCTGCTCGCGCTGTTGCTGGCCGCGGCGGCGCCGCCGGCCGCCGCCGAGCTGCGCGTGTTCGTGACCAACGAGAAGTCCGACGACGTCACGGTGATCGCGGCGGCGTCGGGCGACGTGCTCAAGACGATCCCCGTCGGCAAGCGCCCGCGCGGGGTGGCCGTGTCGCCGGACGGCACGCGCGTGTACGTGGCGAACTCCAACAGCGACTCGCTGAGCATCATCGACTCCGCGACCCTGACCGTGATCGGCTCGCTGCCGGCCGGCCGCGACCCCGAGGGTCTGGCCTTCACGCGCGACGGCCGCCTGCTCTACGTGGTGAACGAGAACGACTCGTCGGTGACCGTGCTCGACGTGGCGGGCGGACGCACGGTAAAGACGATCGCGGTCGGCACCGAGCCGGAGACCGCGGTGGCCTCGCCGGACGGCAAGTGGATCGCCGTCTCCAACGAGACCTCCAACGACGTGCACGTGATCGACACGGCCACCCAGGCCGTGGTCAAGAAGATCGCGGTGCCGAAGAATCCCCGCGGGATGCGCTTCAGCGCCGACTCGCGGCGGCTCTTCGTGGCCAGCGAGCAGGCGCACGTGGTGTCGGTGATCGACGTGACGACCTTCACGGTCGAGAAGTCCGTCGCCACCGGCGGCAGCCGGCCGGTCGACGTCGCGCTCGGCGCCGACGGCAAGCGCGCGTGGGTGTCCCACGGCAACTCGGGCGACGTGCGCGTGCTCGACGCCGCCACCCTCGAGCCGGTCGCCACCATTCCCGTGGGACCACGCGCGTGGTGGACGGTCCTGACCCCGGACGGCAGCCGGCTCTACGTCACGGTGGGCCGCGCGGGAGAGGTCGCGGTGATCGACACCGCGACGAATGCGGTGACCGCGCGCATCAAAGCCGGGACGTTGCCCTGGGGAGTCGCGATCGCCGACGTGAGGTGATCGAGGGGCGCCCCCGGGCGCCCCCGGTCACATATCGAGCGTGGTAACCCGGCGCAGCTCGCGGCGATGGCGCGTGTCCTCGAAGGGGCGCGCGCGGTGCATCGTGCAGCGGTTGTCCCAGATGACGAGATCGCCCACGCGCCACTGGTGGCGGTAGACGAACTCCGGCTGGGTGGCGTGCTCGATCAGGTCCCTCAGCAGCAGGCGGCCCTCGGGCACCGGCCACTCCATGATCCGCGAGGCGTGCGAGGCGACGTAGAGGGACTTCCGATTCGAGCGCGGGATCGTCCGCACCAGCGGATGCACGGCGCCCTTGAGCCTGTCGGCCTCGTCCTCGGAGAACTCGAAGCCGAGCACCTGCCGCGAGTAGGCGATCGAGTGGTGGACCGTCAGCCCTTCGATCTGGCGCTTCGTCTCTTCCGGTAGCGTGTCGTAGGCGGCGCGCATGTCGGCGTACTCGGTGTCGGCGGCGACGGGCGGGACCACCTTGGCCGAGAGCATCGAGTAACGGCCCGGCGGATCCTGGAACGACGCGTCGGTGTGCCAGAGCCGGTTGCCGAGGCCGTAGGCGCGGCGCCGGTCGCCGGTCTGGAGGATCTCGCCATCGGCGCCGACGTTGGAAATGTCGCCGAGCGCCTCGTTGCCGAAGCGGTTCTTGACGATCGCGGCGCTGCCGAGCTTGGTGTGGAGCGCGCCGTCGAGGCGCTGGGCGAAGTCCAGATGCTCCTGGTCGGTGAGCGGCTGATCGTGGAAGACGAGGATGGCGTGCTCGTCCATGCCGCGCCGGATCTCGGCCAGCGTCTCCGGGTCGTGCACCCGGCGCAGATCGATCGGGCTCACCTCGGCCACGAAGTGCTTGTGCAGCTTCTCGAAGCGCAGGGCCATCACCGCCTCCGGATCAGGAATATACGGCTACACTGCGCTTGACCTCGCCCTGAAGCAAGAGGTCGTAGGCGTGGTTCACCTCGTCGAGGCCCACCGACCGCGAGATCAGCTCGCGCAGCTTGTACTTGCCGTCCATGAACATGTCGATGAGCATCGGCACGTCCGTGCGCTGGTGGCCGGCGCCGAACGAGGAGCCCGTGAGCACGCGCTGCTGCAGGAACAGCGTTGGATCGAGGCTCAGCCGTGTGCCGGCCGGCGACACGCCCACCACCACCGTGGTGCCACCGCGGTGCGTGGAGAGCACCGCCTGCTCGATCGTGCGCTGGGTGCCGACCACCTCGAAGGCGTAGTCCACGCCGCCGCCGCCCGCGATGGCGTGCACGCGCGCGATCGGATCTTCGCGCGAGGCGTCCACCACGTGGGTGGCGCCGAACTCCGTCGCCCAGTCGAGCTTCTTCTGCACGACGTCCACCGCGATGACCTTGGCCGCGCCGACCTGGCGCGCCATCTGGATCGTGTTGAGCCCGACACCGCCGCAGCCGAAGACGGCGACGGTGGCGCCGACCGGGACCTTGGCGCGGTTGAACACCGGGCCGGCGCCGGCCAGCACGCCGCAGCTGACCAGACACACGACGTCGAGCGGCGCGTCCTTGCGGATCGGAATGACGCTGGGCTCGGGCAGCACGGCATGCGTGGCGTACCCGGCCACCTGCAGGTAGTGATGCAGGTCGACGCCGTTCTTCCGGAACCGCGCGGTGCCGTCCAGCATGAACCAGCGCGGGCTGTCGCGCAGCGCGCACAGCGTCGGCTGGCCGTTGATGCAGTAGCCGCACTTGCCGCACGACGGGATGTAGCTCGAGCACACATGGTCGCCGGGCTTCACGGACGTCACGCCGGCACCGATCCGCTCGACGACGCCCGCCGCCTCGTGCCCCAGCACGACCGGCAGCGGGTGAGGGGAGTCCCCGCTCATCAGGTGATAATCGCTGTGGCAGACGCCGTTGGCGACCCAGCGCACCTGCACCTCGCCCGGGCGCGGGTCGAGGAGCTCGACCTCCTCGACCACGAGCGGCTGCTTGACCTGGTAGAGGACCGCGGCCCTCGCATTCATGGGGCTACTTCTTGCGCGGGTCGTCGGCCGGATTGATGAAGCGGATGTCGGTCGGCCCGTAGCCGTGGACCTGGATCAACGTCTCCTCCTTGCCGGCCCACGCGAAGTGCGCGTGCTCGGGCGGGATGGCGATGAAGCCGCCCACCGGCAGCTCGGTGCCCGAGCCCTGGTCGAACTTCTCGCCCATGGCGACGAAGAACACGCCCTGCAGCACGGTCACGTTCTCGGAGGCCTTGTGCATGTGCGGCGGAATCTTGTAGCCGGCGGGCACCTTCACGCGATAGACGAACAGCCCTTCCTTGCCCGGATCGCCGTTGACGATCGCCAGCTTGGCGCCGGGGAACGTCGGCGGGTCCACCCACTTGAGCGTGTCGGGCGTCGCGACCTGGTGCATCGCGTGCTGGGCGAAGACGGGCAGCGCGGCGACGAGGACGAGGGCGAAGACGATCGGGATCACACGCGGCATAAGCAGTCCTCCTGGCCGGAAATCATAGATCACTTCCGGAGCGTGCGGGCTCCCAGCTCGCCGCGCACGATCTCGGCGCCTTTGACCAGCGCGGCCAGCTTCTGCCTGGCCACCCAGCGCGGTGTCTCCCAGAAGCCGCAGTCGGGGTTGAGCCAGAGCTTGTCCGGCGCGATGCCGGCGGCGAGGATGGCGCGCACACGCTCGGCCACGTCCTCGGCCGTTTCCGCCTTGAACGCCTTCACGTCGATGACTCCCGCGCCCAGCTCCAGGTGGCGCGGCCACTCTTTGAAGCGGGCGGGCTCGTCGAGCCCGCGGTTGGCGAACTCCAGCACGACCTGCGCGGCCTTGAGGTCGCCGAGCACGGGGAAGAGATTGCGATAGTCGCGCACCGCGCTGAACGGCCGGCCGTAGAGATTGCCGAAGCACACGTGCACGGCGATCTTGGCGGTGACGCCGGCCACCGCCTCGTTGATCCCGCGCGTCACGTCGTGCGCGCTGCCCGCGTACATTCCGTGGTGCGGCTCGTCGATCTGGATGAAGTCCGCGCCGGCCGCCACCAGTGCCTTGCACTCGGCATTGACGATGGCCACGAGATCGGCCAGCAGCGTCGTCTTGTCCGTGTACCCGCCGCCGAGCTTGAGCGGGACCATCAGCGTGTAGGGGCCGGGCACGGTGGCCTTCAGCGGCCGGCGGGTCAGCGCGCGCGCCAGCTTGAACTCGTCCACGATGCCCAGGCCCTGGGGCGCCGCCAGCTTCTCGACGACCTCGAACGGCGTGTTGGTGTCCCACAGCGGCTGCCCGAGCTGGCGCGGCGCCGGCAGGGTGCGCAGGCCCGTGAGGTAGTCGTAGAAGCCGATGATGAAGCGGACCCGCCCCATCTCGCCGGTCGTGAGCACGTCGATGCCGGCGCGCTCCTGGTCGAGCAGCGCCATCTGCGTGGCGTCCTCGCGCAGCTCCAGCACGTCGAGCCGGCCCAGGCGCCCGGCCGCCATGGCCTCGCGCGCCAGCCAGACCCATCCCGGCAGCCCGTGGCTGCCGACCACCGAGGTCGGGAGCAGCGTTGTCACGGTCGGTATAGTAACCGTCATGCTCGCCCGGGGCGCCCACCTCGTTGGCAGCGTGCCGCTCGCCAGCGCCGAGACGGTGTTCGAGACGGTCTCCCGCCATCTCGGCGATCGCGTGCGCCGCATCCCCGACGGCGAGACCGGCCCGCGCTCCGACTGGATCGTATGGCAGCTTCCCGTGTTCACCTCGCAGCCGCAGCTGGAGGTGGTGCCGCCCGCGCCGGATGGCTGGCGGCCGCTGCCGCGCGTGCGGGTGGCCGACGGCGCCGCCGCCGAGCGCGTGAGGTTCGAGGCGCTCGGCTACGCCGAGGCGGCGCTGGCCTCGTACCGCATGTTCGCGCGGCTCAAGCGCGACGGGCGGGTGCCGGCGGCGTGCCGCTTCCAGGTCTGCCTGCCCACGCCGCTGGCGCCGATCAGCGCGTTCGTGGCCGCGGGGCATCAGGCCGCGCTGGAGCCGCCGTACGAGACGCGGCTGCTGGAGGAGCTGGCGCTCGTTTTGCGCGAGGCGCCGCACGACCAGCTCGCCATCCAGTGGGACACCAACTTCGAGTTCGCGATGCTGGAGGGCGTCTTCCCGGTGTGGTTCGCCGACGTCAAGGGCGGAATCCTCGAGCGCTTGTTGCGGCTGGCTCGCCACGTGCCGGCCGACGTCGAGCTCGGCTATCACTTCTGCTACGGCGACGTGCAGCACCGCCACTTCAAGGAGCCGGCGGACGCCGGCCGCCTCGTGGACGTGGCCAACGCGCTCGGGGCCAGCCTGGGCCGCCCGCTCAACTGGATCCACCTGCCGGTGCCGCGCGATCGCGCCGACGAGCGCTACTACGCGCCGCTGGCCGACCTGCGCCTGCGGCCGGAGACGGAGCTCTATCTCGGCCTCGTCCACCACACCGACGGGGTCGAGGGAACGCAGCGGCGCATGGACGCGGCGGGCCGATTCGTCAGCAGCTTCGGCGTGGCCACGGAGTGCGGCTGGGGGCGGCGGCCGCCGGCCACCATCCCCGAGCTGTTGCGCATCCACCACGCCGTGAGCGCGCCGCTGCGCCCGGCCGGCGCGACGCGGCCGCCGTTCCGCTGGCCGGCCGGTGTCGCGCGCGTCCCGGACGAGGACTGGACGCGCCAGCCGGTGGACACCTTCGGCCTGCGCTACGACACCGTCGAGAACCACGGCTGGTACCGCAACCTCGATCCCACCGTGGAGGACCTCGCGCGGCACCTCGACGACGGCGCCGTGCTCATCGACTACTCGGGCGGCACCGGCATCCTGCTCGATCGCCTGAAGCTGCGCATCTTCGACCGCCAGGTCGGTGTGCTCATCGCCGACAGCTCGCCGAAGTTCCTGCGCGTGGCCCTCGACAAGTTCGGCGACGACGAGCGCGTGGCCTTCCGCCTGCTGCGCTGGCTCAAGGACAAGGGCCGCCTGGAGTATCTGGACGAGGTGCTGGGCGCCGACCTCGTCGCGCGCGGCGTCGACGCGCTGGCCTCCACCAACGCCATCCACCTGTACCTCGACCTGCCGGAGACGCTCGCCTCGTGGGCCCGCGTGCTGAAGCCGGGCGGGCGCGTGTTCGTGCAGTCGGGCAACATCCGTAACCCGCAGGCCGGGCCGCGCGAGTGGATCCTCGACGAGACCGTGTGGGCGATCCACGAGGTGGCGATGGGGCTCGTGCGCAACGACCCGCGCTATGCGGCCTACCGTCCGGCGCTGGACGACCCGACGCGCCTGGCCGCGCACGTCGCCCATCGCGACCGCGTCTTCCTGCCCGTGCGCCCGCTCGAGTACTACCTGCGCACGCTCGAGGGCGCCGGCTTCCGCATCGAGGAGGTGCACGCGCGCACGATCGAGGCGCGCGTGGACGACTGGTTCCAGTTCCTGAGCGCCTATCACGAGGCGGTGCTGGGCTGGGTGGGCGGCTCCGCGAAGATCGACGGGCGCGCGGCGGACGAGGACGCCGTGCGGGACCGGCTGGCGCTGATCCGCCACGCGATGGACACGCTGTTCGGCGGGCGCCCGGCCTTCCAGTGCTGCTGGAGTTACATCAACGCGGTGCGTCCGGCCTGACTAGCGCGCGCGCAGCACCCGCTTGAGGATCTTGCCGGTGGCGCTCTTGGGCAGCTCGCGGACGATGTCCACGGCGGCCGGCGCCTTGTAGACGGCCAGCCGCTCGCGGCAGAACGCGATGATCTCCTCCGGGGCGGCGTGCGCGCCATCCCGGAGGATGACCGCGGCCCTCACCGCCTCGCCCTTGACCGGATCGGCGACACCGTAGACGGCGACCTCGCGCACGGCGGGGTGACGGTAGAGCGCCTGCTCCACCTCGGCCGGCCACACCTTGAAGCCCGACACGTTGATCATGTCCTTGACGCGATCGACGATGAACACGTAGCCCTCGTCGTCCATGGTGCCGATGTCGCCGGAGTGCAGCCAGCCGCCGCGGATGGCGCGCGCCGTGTCCTCCGGCTTGCCCCAGTACCCCTGCATGACCCCGGGGCCCTGGATGCAGATCTCGCCCCACGTGCCGAGCGGCACCTCCTGATCGTCGTCGCCCAGGATGCGTACGTCGGTGTTCTCGACCGGCGTGCCGACGCTCCCGAGCTTGTGGCGAAAGTCGTGGTTGTAGGCGGCGAACGGCGAGCACTCGGTGAGGCCGTAGCCCTCGAAGACCGGCCGCCCGAAGCGCTCGGTCCAGCGCCGGGAGATCTCCTGCGGCATCGTCGCGGCCGCCGAGAACTCGTAGCGGATGGACGACAGATCGTGGCGCTCGAGGTCCATGGCCAGCAGGCTGATGAAGATGGTCGGCACGGCGAAGAACATGGTTGCCCGCGCGCGCGCGATGGAGGTCAGCACCTGGTCGGGCACGAAGCGCCGGTGAAGTACCACGGTGGCGCAGCCGGCGAACGCCGCGTTCATGATGGCGTTCTGGCCGAACACGTGGAAGAGCGGCAGGAAGAGCATCAGGCGATCGGTCTGGCGCACGCTCATGTGATGCGCGCACGCGTAGTCGTTGAAGACCACGTTGCCGTGCGACAGCGTGGCGCCCTTGGGAACGCCGGTGGTTCCCGACGTGTAGAGCAGGACCGCGGCCGCGTCGGCCGCCATGTCGAGCGCGCGCCCGGCGGCGGCGCCCCGCGCCAGCCAGTCGGCCAGCGGCGTGTGCCCCGCGCTGTCGCCTTCGCACACCACCACGCGCTCCAGCGCCGGGCAGTCCGCCGGCACGTTCGGCACCAGCTCACTCGCGGTGAACAGGACGCGCGCGCCGGAGTCGTCGAGGATGTAGCGGACCTCGTCCGACTTGAAGATCGCGTTGATCGACACGGCGACGCCACCCGCCTTGAGAATGGCCGTGTAGCAGACCGCGAACTCCGGGATATTCGGCAGGTAGAGCGCCACGCGATCGCCGCGCCCGATGCCGTGGGCCGTCAACGCGTTGGCGATGCGGGTGGAGCGCACGTCCAGCTCTCGATACGACAGCGCCGCGCCCTCGAAGAGGATCGCGGGATGCTCGGGAAACCAGCGGGCGGCGCGCTCGACGTGATGCGCGATGTTCACGAGCGGGGAGTCTAGGCGGCGCTGCGCGCGAGCGTCAAGCGAACAGGGGCATGCGCATGTTCGCGGACGGGCGGTAGCTGTACGTGCGAGCGAGCCGCTCGGGGTCGACGCCGGCAGCCAGCAACCGCGCCACGCCGGCGCTGGCCATGAGCACGGCCAGCGTCTCGCCCGGACAGGCGTGGGCGCCGAAGCTGAACGTGAACGATCGCCGCTCGCGCCGGGCCGGGTCGAAGCGCGCGGGATCCGGGTTGGCGGCCGGGTCGCGATTGGCGGCGGCGAGCACGAGCAGCACCACGTCGCCGTCCTTCATCGCCTGGCCGGCCACGGCCCCCGGCGCCGCGACGAACCGCCGGGTGTTCTGCACGGGCGCGTCGTGACGGGTCACCTCGCTGACGACGGCGGCGAGGGCCTGTGGCTGGCGCCGCACGAGCTCGCGCGCGTCGGCATGGCGCGCCAGCGCCAGCAGCGTGCTCGCGATCAGCGCTGCCGTCGCCTCGTACGACTGCCAGAAGAACCCGACGACATTGGCGACGCTCTCCTCGCCGGCATTCTGGTAGCGCGGCAGCGTCCGCACCGCGTCGAGCAGCGTCCGCGCGGCGACGGCGCCGCGCTCGACGTCGGCCGTCGCGGCGCCCGGCGCCCTGTCTCTTATACACATCTGACGCTGCCGACGACCTGTAGAGTGT
>JBKPRI010000345.1:0-8231 GCA_046734515.1 Candidatus Methylomirabilota bacterium
GAAACCCAGGCCCGTGCGCGGCCGTCCGAAGGCTGAGGAGGATCGAGCCATGATACGCCGAGATGTCATCGCGGCCGTGGTGCTGGCCGTGACGCTCACGGGCTGCGAGACCTGGGTCGACACCGCGGCCAACGAGCCGCCCGTGATGACGGAATCGCTGCGACCGCTGGTCGGCCACTGGCAGGGCACCATCTGGGAGACCGCGGCGGTGTTCTACCAGGGCCGAGCGGCGCTGGACGTGCGGATCACTGCGTCGTCTACTACGAGCTGACGGGGGACGCGAACAGGCGGTGGGGCCAGATCGCCTCGACGTTCAGCGGAGGCGACGGGCAGGGCCGGGTCGAGCACGCCACGGTCGGGCTGCGGCGGACGACGTAGCGCGCGGCGCCACCGGGGCATCGCGGGCCCCGGCGACGCCGTGCTCACGCTCAGTCCTGGGAAACCTGCACGTACTGCCCGTCGCGATAGACCACCGGCTTCCCGCCGCTGATCGTCACGTAGTTACCGGGCCGCAGTGTCTCGAGCGGAACCGGCTGGCCCTTGAAGACGAGCTCGGTGCCCGAAGCCACGCGATACATCCGTCCGTCCTGCAGCTTGATCACCCCGGCCGCGCCGTCGACCTCGGCCACGACGCCATCCTTGGCACCGGGGCTGGGCACGCTCGACTGGGCCATCGCCCCGGTCGCCGCAGCGAAGGTCAACGCACACGCCGTCACGACTGCACGCACTCTCATGATGTCCTCCCGTGACTGGTGAAGCTTCATCGCATCCATTCCAACGAGCCCGTGACTTGAGAGCGTGCCGGCCCCGGCGACGGTCAGACGCGCGCGCGTTTTCCGCAAGAATCGGCGATGGCCGTGCGGGGCATGGATGTCCGCGCCTTCACGCCGTGCGTTCGGGGATCAGGATCTCGGCGGCCGGGGCCGCGAGGCCGGCACGATAGGCGCTCGGCGTGACGCCGGCCACGCGACGGAACGCGCTGGTGAAGTGGCTCGCGGTGCGAAAGCCCAGGATGCGCCCGATCGTCGCGATCGTGACGCCGCCGCCGGCCAGCAGGGACTTGGCGTGCTCGATGCGTCGCATCATGACGAAGCGGTGCGGCGACAGACCCGTGCTGACCTTGAAGAGCCGCGCGAAGTGAAACGCGCTCATGTGCGCCAGCCCGCCCAGCTCGGCGAGCGGCGGTGCGCGGTGCACGTTGGCGTCGATGTGCTCGAGCACCCGGCGGAGCGCCGCGCCCGGCAGGCCGCCCGTGGGGGTGGTGTCCGTCATCGGTCTGTCCCCCTCAATGGGCGAGCGCCAGCTCGGGAAACGTAAAGGTTCCAACGGCGTCGGACGACGCCTCCACCACGATGCCGCGATGGATGAAATCGCAGATGATGCGGTTCCCCGTCGCCCAGTCGTCGTGCTCGGAGCCGGTATAGGTGCACAGGCCGCCGTCGATCGTCGCGCGGCCGCAGTGGGCGCAAACACTCATTGTCATCCCTCCATAGTGGGATGCACGCGCGACCCCCCTTCGTTTCGCACGTTTCAGGCGGCTTTGGCTCGCCGCGCCGTCTCGCGCGCCCGGGCAGCCGGGCGCGAGATGTCGGCCCGCCGGGCACCCGGTGCTCGCGACCAGCGGGACTCGCGCCAGGCCAGGGCCAGCGTCATGAGCACGATGAGCGCGAGGTCCAGGAACAGGGTCAGCATGGCGGAAGCCTCCGCCATTCCGACGCTCGCGAAGCCGCCCGGGATACAGACGTGCCCGGTACCGGAGTGCATGCTCCCTGCGCTGCTCCTGCTGGTCGCGGTCGCGCTCCTGGTCCCCGTCCCGCCGGCGCAGGCGTTCGTCGCCCAGGTGGCTGCTCCTGAAGCGCGCCATCCTCCTGTTGATCGCCGACCCGGACGGCGAGGAGACCCTGAAGACGTTCGAGGCGGCCGAGCGCGAGCGCGACTAGCGCCCGCACCGCGACGATCATGGTGCGCGACAGCGCCAACGCGACCGGGCGCGCGTCGATCATAGTGAACGTCGCGAACTAGGCACCAGCCAGCGTCGGGCGGATATCGCGCTCCAGGAAGTCAACGACGGCCTGGGAGAAGGCATCGTTCTGATCGCCCGCCACCATGTGGGCGGCGCCGCCCACGTCGACCATCCTGGCGCCGGGAATCTGGCGGAGGAACTCCTGCACGCCCTCCTCCGTCACGACGTCGCTCAGCTTGCCGCGCACCAGCAGCGTGGGGACGCGGATGTTCCGCATGGCGGCCTCGAAGAGCGCCTCGAACTCGCGACGCGGCACCTCGGTGCGGCCGTGGTCGAGGAACTTCGGGTCCCAGTGCCAGTACCAGCGGCCGTCCCGCTTCTGGCGCAGCACCTTCATGAGCCCGGCCGGATTCACGCGCCGCGGGCGATGCGGCGTGTAGGCGGCGATCGCGGCGGCCGCCTCCTCGAGCGTGGCGAACCCGCGCACGCCCGAGCTCATGAAATCGCGGATGCGCTGCACCCCGGCCGGGTTGGTGCGATGCGTGACGTCGACGATCACGAGCCCGCTCGAGACGACGCGGTCCGAGGCGCCCTCGGCCAGCATCGCCGTGATGCCGCCCAGCGAGGCGCCGACCAGCACCGGCGGGCGCCCGAGCTGATCGACGACCGCCACGCAGTCCGCGCCGTAGGCCGTGAACGAATAGTCGCCGTTCAGCGCCCACTCGCTGTCGCCATGGCCGCGCAGGTCGAGGGAGACGGCACGCCAGCCGTGGCTGGCGAGCGTCTGCGCGGTGCTGCCCCACGCGTGACGCGTCTGTCCGCCCCCGTGCATGAGCAGCACGGGCCAGTCCGCATCGTCGCCCCACACGTCGGCCACGAGATGAATCCGCTCGAACCCCTCGAAGCGCACGAGCCTGGGCTCCATGCGGCCATTATCGGCTACGTCGCGGCCACCCTGCGTCAGGTCAGGCTGGAGGAAGCGAAAACGGACAGGGGGTTTCCCACTGGTAGAAGCTCTGGTCGTCGATGGCGAAGCCGTCTTCGAACGCGCCCTTGGCCGTGAAGGGGCCTCCACCGATCGCCTTGCCGGTGACGCTGAGAACCCCACTGAACGAGACCTTGATCAGTTTCGCTCCCGTGCTGGACGACACGAAGCCCGTCCAGGTGAGGCTTCCATCTGACTTCACCTTCCCGCTACCGCTGGCGACGATGCGTGCGCCATTGTGACCGCCCACCTTCTCGAGCGTCGCCGTGAAATTCTCACCGTGCTTGCTCGTCACGATGAAGATTCCGGCCTGAGGCTCGAGCTGCGGAGTGACGAGGCTCCAGTGATTGCCGAAGTAGCAGCGCTGCAGGTCATCGATGTCGGCGGCGAATGAGCCCGTCGACGACCCGACGACAGCCAAGCCCATGACGAGCGCGACGACGAACCTCGAAGCTTCCATACGACGCTCCTTTCTGGATTCCGCCCGACGACGACGGGCGTTGCAGGACCCGCATGCTACGCTGCCGTCGCCGCCCGTGTAAAGGATGCGCTGACTCTCTTGACGAGTGCGTCGCCCGACGCCATGCTCGGCCGATGACCCAGCACGATGTCGAGCTCATTCTCATGCGACAGCTCGCCAGCGGCCTGTCGGTGCCGATCGTCCTCTTCGGGCCGAACGGTGACGTCCTCTTCTATAACGAGCCCGCCGAGCCCCTGCTGGGCCTGCGCTATCAGGAGACCGGACCTCTCACGGCTGACGATGCTCAGCGCAGAGTCCGCCTGACGGACGAGCGCGGGCGCGAAATTCCGCTCGCCGACCGCCCGACCTCTATCGCGCTGGGCCGGCAGCGGCCGGCCCATGCACAGGTGTGGCTCACGGCCGCGGACGGCGCGCGGCGCGAGGTGGAAGTGACGGCGTTCCCGCTCCTGGCGCAAGCCGGCGGCCTGCTCGGGGCCGCGGTCATGTTCTGGGAGCGGGCCGCCCGATGAACGTCACCTTCTACGGAACGCGCGGCTCGCTGGCCACGCCGGGACGTGCCACACAGCACTATGGCGGCAACACGGCGTGCGTGCTCGTGCGTGGCGAGGACGGCTCGACGCTCGTGCTGGACGCCGGCACCGGCATCCGGGCCGCCGGCGGCAGCCTTGCGCGCGACGTGCGGCGCGTGGACATCCTGCTCACCCACCTGCACATGGACCACATCCAGGGGCTCGGCTTCTTCGCGCCGCTGTACACGCCGGGCAAGGAGGTGCACATCTGGGGCCCCGCCAGCTCCACGGCGCCGCTCGACACGCGCCTGGGCCGGTACCTCTCGCCGCCCCTGTTCCCGGTGCTGCTCCGCGACCTGCCCTGCCGGCTTCATCTCCATGACGTCCACCCCGGGGAGGTCGAGATCGGACCGTTCCGGATCACGGCGCAGAACGTGTGCCATCCCGGGCCCACCCTCGGCTATCGCCTCGCCGAGGCCGGCGCGGTCCTAACCTACATCTCTGATCACGAGCCGGCCCTCGGGGCCGGTCGCTTCCCGGGAGCGCCGGAGTGGACCTCCGGCTGGGAGCTGGCGCGGGGGGCCGATCTGCTGGTACACGACGCCCAGTACACGCGCGAGGAATATCCGAGCCACGTCGGCTGGGGGCACAGCTCCATGCACGACGCGCTGGCGTTCGGCGCCCTGGCGGGGGTACGCCGCCTGGCGCTCTTCCATCACGATCCGGCGCGCGACGACGAGGCGCTCAGCGCGGCGGTCGAGGCCGCACTCGCCGAGGTGCGCCCGTCGTTCTCCGTCACGCCGGCGGCCGAGGGCGATTCGATCACCCTGTCGTCGGTGGTAGGATGCAGCCCGCTCCCTCGGGGGGCAAAGGGGGAATCGACATGAGGCTCGCCCGGCTCGTCGCGCACGCCGTCCTCGCTGCGGTCGTCCTGGGCCTCGTCCTCGTCCCCGACGACAGCGCGGCGCAGAAGCGAGGCGGCACGCTCGTCATGCTCGTGCAGCCGGAGCCGCCGACGCTCGCGTCCTATCTCAGCACCTCGGGCCCGATCGGTCAGGTCTCCAGCAAGGTGTACGAAGGGCTGCTCGAGTACGACTTCAGCCTCAAGCCCATTCCCGGACTGGCGCAGTCGTGGACCATCAGCCCCGACGGCAAGACGATCACCTTCACGCTGCAGAAGGGCGTGAAGTTCCACGACGGCCAGCCGTTCACCAGCGCCGACGTGAAGTTCTCCGTTCTCGAGGTCCTCAAGAAGGTGCACCCGCGCGGCGCCGCGACCTTCCGGGAGCTGACCGAGATCGAGACCCCGGACGCCCAGACGGCCGTGTTCAGGCTCGCCGCGCCGGCGCCCTATATGATGATGGCGCTCTCGGGCTACGAATCGCCCATGCTGCCCAAGCACCTGTTCGAGGGCAGCGACGTCAAGACGAGCAAGTACGCCAACGCGCCCGTGGGAACGGGCCCCTTCAAGTTCGTCGAGTGGCAGCGCGGCCAGTACATGCGGCTCGATCGCTTCCCGGACTACTGGAAGAAGGGCCGGCCCTATCTCGACCGCGTGGTCGCGCGCTTCGTCGCCGACTCCGCCACGCGCACGGCGGCCCTCGAGAAGGGCGAGGTGCAGGCCGCGGGCTTTGCCGCCATCCCGTGGCCCGACGTCAAGACGCTGGCCAAGCTGCCGCAGATGGAGACGACGACGAAGGGCTACGAGATGTCGTCACCGATCGTCCAGCTCGACTTCAATACCCGCAAGCCGCCGTTCGACAACGTGAAGGTCCGTCAGGCGGTGTCCTACGCGATCAGCCGCAAGGCGGTCATCGAGAACGTGTGGTTCGGCTGGGGCAAGCCGGCCACCGGCCCCATCAGCTCCAACTTCGCGCCGGTGGGCTTCTACACACCGCAGGTGCAGTCCTACAACGTGCCCAACGGCCTCGAGATGGCCAACAAGCTGCTGGACGAGGCGGGATTCAAGCGCGGCCCGGGCGGCATCCGCTTCGAGATCGTCCACGACCAGACCCCGTACGGCGAGGAGTGGCAGCGCTACGGCGAGTACGTCCAGCAGGTGCTGGCCGAGGTCGGCATCAAGGTGACGCTGCGCTACGAGGACGTGGCCACGTGGCTCAAGCGGCTCTACACCGACTACGACTTCCAGCTGAGCTCGAACTGGATCCAGGGCCTCGCCGATCCCGTGATCGGCGTGCACCGCCTCTACCATTCCAAGCAGATCCGCCAGGGCACCGTGTTCGTCAACGAGACGGGGTGGTCCTCGCCGCGGACCGATCAGCTCATGGACCAGGCGACGGTGGAGCTCGATCCCAAGAAGCGCGCGGCGCTCTATCAGGAGTTCCAGAAGCTCGTCGTCGAGGCGGCGCCGCTCGTGTGGGTGCACGAGCTCCAGTTCGTCACCATCTACAACAAGCAGGTGAAGGACCTGATCGTGAGCCCGCTCGGGCTCTATGCGTCCTTCGATCGCGCGCACTTCGACAAGTAGGCGCCGGCCTCCGCGCGCGGTATGAGCGGCGCGAGCGGCCGGTCGGCCTACGTGGTGCGCCGGGTGCTCCAGGCGGTGCCGGTCGTCCTCGCCATCGTCCTGCTGAACTTCCTGCTGCTGCACCTGGCGCCCGGCGACGCGGCCCAGGTGCTGGCCGGCGAGGCGGGCTCGGCGACGCCCGAGTACATGGCGCAGCTTCGCCAGCGCTTCGGCCTCGACCGCCCGCTGGCCGTGCAGCTCCTGCTCTACCTCAAGCAGATGCTCGTCCTCGATCTCGGCTTCTCCTTCCGCCACGGCATGCCGGTGCTCGATCTCATCCTGGCCCGGCTGGGGCCGACGCTGCTCCTCATGCTGACCACGCTCGTCCTGTCGGTCGGCCTCGGCATCGCACTGGGCTTGCTGGCGGCGTCGCGCGCGGGCACCTGGCAGGACACGGTGATCTCCGTGCTGGCCCTCGTCTCCTACGCCACACCGCTGTTCTGGGTCGGCCTGATGCTCATCGTGATCTTCTCGGTCAAGCTCGGCTGGCTGCCCACCAGTGGCATGGAGACGGTCGGCGCCTTCCACGAAGGCGGCGCGCGCGTGCTCGACATCGCGCGCCACCTGGTGCTGCCCGCGCTGAGTCTCTCGCTGTTCTACCTGGCCCTCTACGTACGGCTCATGCGCGCGGCCGTGCTCGAGCAGGCCGGCATGGACTACGTGACGACGGCGCGCGCCAAGGGCCTGAACGAGCTGCGGATTACCCTCACGCACGTGCTGCGCAATGCCGTGCTGCCGGTGGTGACGGTCGCCGGTGTCCAGGTGGGCGGCCTGCTCGGGGGCTCCGTCGTCGTGGAATCCGTGTTCGCGTGGCCCGGCCTGGGGCTGCTCGCCTTCCAGTCGCTCTTCGCGCGCGACTTCAACCTGCTCCTCGGCATCTTCTTCCTCTCGGCCTGCCTGGTGGTGGCGCTGAACCTGGCCGTGGACGTCGTGCACACGCTGCTCGATCCGCGGATCCGGTCGTGACGCGCTTCGCGCTATGGTCGTGACGCGCTTGCCGCGCTGGGCATGAAGCGCTTCGCGCGGCGCTTCGCGCGCAGCCGGGCGGGCGTGGTCGGCGTGATCGTGCTGGCCGCCGTCGTGACGCTCGCGGTCAGCGCGCCGCTGCTCTTTCCCGGCAGTCCCTTTCGCGCGGTGGACCGGCCGTTCACGCCGCCGCTGGGCGCGCACCTGCTCGGCACCGACGTCCTCGGCCGCGACGTCGCCGCCGGGCTCGCCCACGGCGCCCGCACCTCGCTGACGATCGGCGTGCTGGCGACGTCGGCGGCGGTGCTGCTCGGCACGCTCATCGGGGGGCTCGCCGGCTACTACGGCGGCTGGATCGACGACGCCCTCATGCGGACCACCGAGTTCTTCCAGACGATCCCGACGTTCCTCTTCGCCATCGTCCTCGTCGCCATCCTGTCCCCGTCGGTGAAGAGCATGGTGCTGGCCATTGCCGTGGTCAGCTGGCCGACCGTCGCGCGGCTGGTGCGGGGCGAGTTCCGGGCGCTGCGGGGACGCGAGTTCGTGCAGAGCTGCATCGGGCTCGGCATGCGCGACCGGCGCGTGATCGTGCGGCACATCCTGCCGAACTGCCTGTCGCCCATCATCGTGACGGGCTCGCTCAGCGTGGCCACGGCCATCCTGATCGAATCCGCGCTGTCGTTCCTGGGCCTCGGCGATCCCAACGTGATGAGCTGGGGCTTCATGATCGCCGCCGGCCGCACGTTCTTGCGGACGGCCTGGTGGCTCTGCGCGATTCCGGGCACGGCGATTCTCTTGAC
>JBKPRI010000346.1:0-6820 GCA_046734515.1 Candidatus Methylomirabilota bacterium
GCTGGGCACGGAGCACGCCAAGAACCTCGTGAAGGTGAACGTCGACGTCAAGGACGGCGTGGTCGAGCTGAAGGGCACCGTGCCGACCGAGGCCGACAAGGCCGAGGCCGAACGGCTGGCCAAGGCCACCGACGGCGTGAAGGAAGTCAAGAACGAGCTCGTCGTCGCCAGCCCGTCGGCGTCACCGTCGACCAAGTAGTTCTCGCGCAGGCCAGGCTGTCGATGTGAGGGAGACGCCCGGCGCGGTCGGCGAAACACTCCGCGCCGGGTGATCCATCTCCCCGTTCCAGGGCGGCGTGGGGGCGGCCGCCGCGCGTCCATCGGGCGAATCGCCAGCGCCGCAAGGCAACCGGAGGCCCAATTCATGCGGAAATAGCGGCATTTGCGCCTTGGCCTGCCGCCTGCTATACGACAGCGCATCGGGCGCGACTCGGACGACGGGGGGCAGGCAATGGCGACCAGGACGACGCTGCAAGGCAAGGCCGTGGGAGCTCTCCTCCACCCCGTTCGGGTCCTGACACGGCTGGCGGCGTTCATCCTCGTCCGCGCGGCGCAGCGCGCCCTGAGCCATGGCCATTACGCGCGGGCCGAGCGCCTCTTCGGCTACGCCCTGCGGATTGCCGAGCGCGTCCTCGGCCCGAACGACCACCTCGTCGGCGCGGTGCTGAACGATCTCGGCATGGTGCACAAGTACCAGGGCCGGTTCGAGGAGGCCGAGCGCGCGTACCGTCGCGCCCACGCGGTCTTCCTCGCCGCCCGTGGCGAGGTGGCGCTGGAGCTGGCGGCGCTCTATCACAACCGTGGCGGTCTCGAGCACGCGCGCGGGCGCGACGCCGGCGGCGAGCCGTTTGCCCGCCGCGGGCTGGAGATTCGCGAGCGGACGCTGGGGCCGGATCATCCGGCCGTGGCGGCCGATGCGGCGGCCCTCGGCGCCATCCTCCACGGTCTGGGCAAGCGCGACGAGGCCGAGGCGCTTCTCCGCCGGGCCCTGGCGGTGTTCGAGCGGACGTACGGAGCGCAGCGCCACGAGGTCGCCATCACCATGAACAACCTGGCCGCCGTCTGTGAGGCCAAGGGCGACACCGCGGAAGCCGAGCGGCTCTACCGGCGCGCCCTGGCCATCAAGGACAAGCGGCTCGGCAGCGATCATCCGGAGATCGCGGTCAGCCTGAACAGCCTGGCGATGCTCTGCCGCGCGCAGGGGCGTGACGCGGAGGCGGACCAGTGCTACCGGCGCGCCCTGGCGATCCTGGAGCGGGCGCTCGGGCCGAGCCACCCCAGCACGGTGGCGTGCCGCGAGAACCTCGACGCCCTCCTGAGCGGCGTTCAGTAACCCTTCTGCTTGTCGATCAGCGCCAGCAGCGGGCGGCCGTCGCGCAGGCGCTGCAGGTTCTCGATGAAGGTGGCGATCACGCGGCCGGCGCGACGGGGTGAGCCGCCCGCGGTGTGCGGCGTGACCACCGCGCGCGGGTGAGTCCACAGGCGGTGACCGGCGGGCAGCGGCTCGGGATCGGTCACATCGAGACCGGCGCCGCCGAGCAGCCCCTCGTCGAGCGCGGACAGGAGATCCTCCCCGAAGATGATGTGGCCGCGCGTCACGTTGATCAGCAGGGCGTGACGCCGCATGCGCCGGAAGAGGTCGCGCGTGAACAGGTGGCGCGTGGCCTTGGTCAGCGGCAGGCAGATGACGACGACGTCCGACTGGCCCAGCAGGTCGTTCATCTTGTCGGTCTTCCACAGCGTGACGCCCGCCATGCCGGGGACCGTGTCGATGTCCACCGCCAGGACCTTCATGCCGAAGCCCAGCGCGCGCTCGGCCACCGCGCGGCCCGTGCCGCCGAAGCCCACGATGCCGAGCGTCTGGCCGTGGAGCTCCCACTGCTCCTTGCGGATGGGCTCGCGCAGCTTGAAGTCCGGCTGGCGCAGCGCCGTGTGGATCCCGCGCGTGAGCGTCAGCAGGAGCGCGAAGGCGTGCTCGGCCAGGTGGATGCCGACCTCGCCCTTCTCGCTGGCCAGGATCACGTCGCTGGCCACCAGCTCCGGGGTGAGGATGGCGTCCACGCCGGCGCCGATGGAGTGGTAGTAGCGGACCCGCTTGCCCTCGACGAAGACGTCGTTGGGGACGCGCCCGAAGATCGTGTCGGTGTCGGGGATCTCCTTGCGCTGGGTGGCGGCGTCGCGCGCCTCGACCAACGTGGAGCCGGCGCCGGCATATTCCAGGATCCTGGCGCGGTCGGCGGCGGGAATCTCGGGGCAGATCATGTTCGGCGTGTAGAGGATTTTCACAGGAGCCTCTCCATGATGATGGTGTCCACCCAGGCGCCGTCGAGGAGCCCTTGCTCCCGGTAGATCCCGACGGTGCGGAAGCCGAGCCGCTCGTAGAGGGCGACTCCCGCCGTGTTGAACGGAAACGCCGACAGCACCAGCTTGTGATAGCCGAGCTCGCGCCCCAGCTCGACGAGGCGCTCGAGCACGACGCGTCCCACGCCCTTGCCGCGCCAGGCGCGCTCGACGTAGACGGAGAAATCGGCCACGTGGCGATAGGCCGGCCGCGCGTTGAAGACGTTCAGCGAGCCCCAGCCGGTCACCTGGCCCTCGTGCTCGGCCACGATGATGGGATGACGCGGGCCGCGCGCCGAGAGCCACTCGCGGCGTTCCTGGGGCGTGCGCAGCTCGGTCTCCAGCGTGGCCAGACGGTCCTCGATGCCCTGGTTGTAGATCTCGCAGATCACCGCGGCGTCGTTCAACGTGGCGGGCCGTACGTGGTACGCGGGCATCGCGCTCAGGCGAGCTCCCGCGCGTCGAGGCGGCCCTCGCCCTGCAGACGGGCGAACTCATCGAGCGTGCGGCGGACGCCGTCCACCAGCGCGGTCGGAGTGGCAGGCCCGAGGTCGCGCTGGTAGCGCGTGTCGTCGAGTGCGGCCGGGAAGGGCAGCGCCTGCTCGACGTGGGTGATGAGGCCCTTGGCCTGCGGCCAGGCGACCTCGATCGTCTTCACCACGTCCGCGATCGACACCGACGAGCCGTGCAGGTTGTACACGCGCGCGCGGTCGAGCCCGGCGCGCGAGGCCTTGATGAGCGCGCGGGCGACGTCGCCGGCGAAGATGAGGTCCGTCGAGCCGCCCCAGCCGATCCGGTACGGCTTGCCGAGCACGGCGGCCTTCATGGCCAGCGTCGGATCGGCGGTGACACCGAAGTCGCGGCCGGGACCGTAGACCGACGCCGGGCGGAAACCCGACGAGCGAAGGCGGTGCTCTTCCCAGTACACGCGCGCGGTCTCCTCGTTGGCCACCTTGTAGACGCCATAGTGCGTGGCCGGCCGGTGCGGCGCGTCGTCGCGCAGCGGTCCCGGCGGATATAGACCCGGCGGTCCGAACACGGCGGCCGACGAGACGTACACGACGCGCTCCACCTGGCCGGCCGCCGCCCGGGCCGCCTCGAACACGTTGGCCGTGCCGACCACGTTCACGAGGGCGCCCTTCGCGGGATCCTGACGGCAGAGCGGCACCTGCCAGGCGGCCAGGTGGATGATGCGGCGGATGCCGTGCTCGCGCACCACGCCGGTGAGCGCGTCGCGGTCGGTGATGTCGCCGCGCACGAGCGTCACCCGCGCCGCCACGTCGTCGCCGGCGAGCATGCGCAGCCGCCACGGGTCCTCGCCGAGATCGTAGGCCACCGGACGCTCGTTGTCGGCCAGCAGCCCGCGGATGACCCACGAGCCGATGCACCCGAACGCGCCGGTCACCAGGGTCGTCATGGGCCCGAACGATATCACAGCGTCTCCAGCGCTCCCGCGCCGCGGCCGGCCGGCCAACACGTTCTATAATCGCGAGCGACGTGCCTGTTCCGAAAGGAGACCGCTCGCATGAGTCCCGATCGTCCCCTCGTCGTCCTCGCCGGTCCCATCCACGCCGACGGCCACGCCAACCTGGAGCGCGAAGCGCGCGTCGTCGTCTGTAATGACGAGACGGAAGCGGGGCTCGTGAAGATGGCCGCCGGCGCCCAGGGCATCCTCTTCCGCGCCAAGCCGCGCTGCACGGAGAGCCTGATGGCCGCCTGCACGTCGCTCAAGGTCGTCGGCCGGCACGGCGTGGGGCTCGACACGGTGGACATCCCGGCGGCGACGAAGCTCGGCGTCGCCGTCGTGCACGCGCCGGGCTCCAACTCGCAGGCGGTGGCCGAGCATGCGCTCATGCTGATGCTCACCTGCGTGAAGCGCACGCTGGCGCAGCATCGCATGACTCGCGCCGGCGACTGGAGCGGGCGCAACGGCGCGCCGGGGACGCACCACACCGAGCTGGCCGGCAAGACGCTCGGCATCGTGGGCATCGGCAACATCGGGCGTCGCGTGGCGAAGTTCTGCGGCGCCATCGGCATGACGGTGCTGGCCTACGACAAGTACGTGCCCGCCGACGAGATCCGCCGGCGCGGCGCCGAGCCCGTCGAGAGCCTGGAGGCGCTGGTGCCGCAGGTGGACGTGCTGACGTGCCACACGCCGCTCACCCCCGACACGAAGCACATGATCAATGCCAAGACGCTCGGGCTCATGAAGCGCGGCGCGATCTACGTCAACACCTCGCGCGGCGGCGTGCAGGAGGAGCACGCGCTCTTCGAGGCGCTCACGCGCGGCCAGCTCGGCGCCGCCGGGATCGACGTGTTCGAGGAGGAGCCGGCCTCGGTCGACAACCCGCTCATGAACCTCGACAACGTCGTGCTCTCCACGCACATGGCCGGCGTGACGCGGGAGGCGACCCGGAACGCCGCCATGCAGGTCACGAGCGAGATGCTGCGCGTGCTGCGCGGCGAGAAGCCCGACGTGCTGGTCAACCCGGAGGTGGGGCCCCGCCTCGGACTCAGGTAGAATCCCTGCATGGCCATCGACACCCGTCATCCGCGGGAGATTCGTGCTGACATCCGCAACGGCAAGATCGCCGGCGTCACCGCCGGCCGGGGCCAGGGTTACGTGCAGGCCAATCTGGCCGTGCTGCCGCGCGACTACGCGTACGACTTCCTGGTGTTCTGCCAGCGCAACCCGCGCCCGTGTCCGCTGATCGAAGTCACGGATGTCGGGTCGCCCGAACCCGTGGGTGTCGCCCCGGGCGCCGACCTCCGGACGGATATCCCGCGCTATCGCATCTACAAGGACGGCGTGCTCGCCGACGAGGTCACCGACGCGACGCCGTACTGGCGCGACGATCTGGTGGCGTTCCTGCTCGGCTGCTCGTTCACGTTCGAGTGGGCGCTGCTGGAGGCGGGCATCAAGCTCTGGCACGTCGAGCACGGCAAGAACGTGGCCATGTGGAAGACCTCGATCGAGTGCCGGCCGGCCGGGGCCTTTCACGGCCCCATGGTCGTCTCGATGCGCCCGATTCCCTCGGCGCAGCTCTCCAAGGCGGTCACCGCCAGCGCGCGCTTCCCCAACGCCCACGGCGCGCCCGTGCACATCGGCGATCCCGCGGCGATCGGCATCAAGGACGTCGGCAAGCCCGACTGGGGCGACGCGCAGCACTTCAACCCCGGCGACGTGCCGGTGTTCTGGGCGTGCGGCGTCACGCCGCAGGCCGTCGCGCTGGCCAGCAAGCCGCCGTTCATGCTCACGCACAGCCCCGGGTCCATGTTCATCACCGACGTGCCGAACTCGGCGCTGGCGGCGCTCTGAGGGCCGCGTCTGCGATTTCTCCCTGCCGGTGACGTGGCCCTCTGCGTGGAGCTCGGCGACGAGATCAGCGTGGAGGTCAACACCCGGGTTCGCGCGCTCGAGTACCTGATCCAGCAGAAGGCGCTCACCGGCGTGGTGGAGACGGTCCCGACGTTCCGCTCGCTGCTCGTGTACTACGACCCCGCGCAGATCGGCTACGACGCGCTATGCGCCGCCCTCGGCGCCCTGGCGGAGCGCGCCGACACCGCGGTGCTGCCGCCGGCCCGCCTCGTCGAGCTGCCGTGCTGCTATGACCCCGAGATGGGGCTCGACCTGATCGCGGCGGCGGAACGGCTCCGCATGTCCCCCGAGGAGCTCGTCAGCGCGCACAGCGGCGCCGAGTACCTCGTCTACTTCGTGGGCTTCACGCCGGGGTTGCCGTACATGGCGGGCGTGCCCGAGCGCATCCAGCTCCCGCGCCTCACCACGCCGCGCGTGAAGGTGCCTCCCGGGAGCGCGGGGCTCGGCGGCGCGCAGTTCTGCATCTACTCGGTGGAGAGTCCCGGCGGCTACTGGCTGCTCGGGCGCACGCCGGTGCGCCTCTACGATCCCGAGGCGGCGGAGCCGACGCTGCTGCGCGCGGGCGACCGGGTGCGCATGCGTCCCATCGACCGCGCGGAGTACGCGGCCATCGCCGCGCGCGTGGCGGAGCGCGCGTACGAGCCGGTGATCGCGTGATCCGCGTCCTCGACCCCGGCCCGCAGACCACGATCCAGGACCTCGGGCGCGCCGGCCATCTGCGCGAGGGCATCCCGCCCTCGGGACCGGTCGACGTGCGCGCCTTCGTCATCGCCAACCGGCTCGTCGGCAATCCCGACGACGCCGCCGGCCTCGAGTGCACGGTCATGGGCCCGCGCTTCACCGTCGAGCAGGTGTGCGCGATCGCGGTGACCGGCGGCGAGGCGGCGGTGACGGTCAACGATGCCACCGCGCCGCAGTGGGCCACGCTGGTGCTCAAGCCCGGCGACACGGTCCGCGTCGGCTCCGCGCGCCACGGCGTACGCCTCTACGTCGCGCTCTCCGGCGGCATCGACGTGCCCCGCGTGCTGGGCTCCCGCGCGACGTACCTGCGCGGCCGTCTGGGCGGGCTGGAGGGCCGCGCGCTCCGGCGCGGCGACACGC
>JBKPRI010000347.1:0-6739 GCA_046734515.1 Candidatus Methylomirabilota bacterium
CGCCTGACGAACGACCTGCTCAACCTGGTCGGCTTCAAGCCGGCGGCGCCGCCCTTGACGATGGGCTGGTGCGTGGAATGCCATCGGCAGCAGAACGCGACCCGGCAGACGCAGGCGCCCCTCGACTGCGTGACATGCCACCACTAGGGGCCCGACGCGATGAATCGTAGGGACTTCTTCAAGATCGTCGCAACGACCGGAGCGGCGGCGGCCACCGCCGGCTGCCAGCAGGCGACCGAGCAGATCCTGCCGCTGGTCGTGCCGAACGAGCAGCTCGTGCCCGGCGTCGCGGCGTGGTTCGCCACGGTGTGCCGGGAGTGCCCGGCCGGCTGCGGCGTGCTCGCACGCAACCGCGAGGGGCGCGTGGTGAAGCTGGAGGGCAATCCGGACCACCCGGTGAGCCAGGGCACGCTGTGCGCCCGCGGCCAGGCCGCGCTGCAGGGCCTCTATCACCCGGACCGCTTCGCCGGACCGCAGCGGCGCGAGGGTGACGCGCTGAAGTCGGTCGGCTGGGACGACGCCCTCAAGACGCTCGGCGACAAGCTCGGCGGCGTCAAGGGCAAGGGCAAGGCACTGGCCGTGGTGACGCAGCTCGAGAGTGGCAGCCTCGGCGCATTACTCGACAAGTGGACGCAGGCCCTCGGCGGGCGCCCGCGCGTGACGCTGGAGCCGTTCGGCTACGAGGCGATCCGCAGCGCCAACAAGGCGACCTTCGGCCGCGACGCCATCCCGTACTACGCGATCCAGGACGCCGAGGTCGTGCTCTCCTTCGGCGCCGACTTCCTGGAGACGTGGCTGTCCAACGTCCACCACGCGCACGGCTTCGCGCGCATGCACACCTTCCGCGATGGCAAGGCGGGGACGTTCATCCACGTCGAGCCGCGCCAGTCACTGACGGCGGCGAACGCCGACGAGTGGGTCCGCAACGCGCCGGGCACCGAGGCGGCGGTGGCGCTGGCCATCCTCAAGCTGATGACCGAGGGGGGCGGCGGCGACAAGCGATTCGCCGAGGCCGCAGCCGGCGTCGATCCCAAGAAGGTTGCCGAGGAGAGCGGCGTTCCGTTCGAGACCCTCGAGCACATCGCCAAGACGTTCGGCGCCGCCAAGCCGGGCCTCGCCCTCGCCGGTGGCGTGGCGGTCAGCGGGAGCCACGCGACGGCCACGCAGATCGCGGTCAACCTGCTCAACGCCGCCGCCGGCAACGTGGGCAAGACGGTGCGCTTCGGCCCCGACTCGGCGTACGGCAAGGTGACGCCCTACGCGGACGTGGCCAAGCTGGTGCAGGCGATGGCCGCCGGTGAGATCGAGGTGCTCGTCCTCGGCAGCGGCGTGAACCCCGCGTTCACGCTGCCGGGCGGCCTCAAGGTCGCCGACGCCATCCGCAAGGTGCCGTTCGTGGTCAGCTTCGCCAACCTGCCGGACGAGACGACGGCGCTCGCGCACCTCGTGCTGCCCGACACGCACTGGCTGGAGAGCTGGGGCGATTACTCGCCGATGGAAGGCGTGAGCGGTCTGCTGCAGCCCACGATGAAGCCGATTCGCGACGCGCGGGCCATGGGCGACGTGCTGCTGGCGGCCGGCCGCGCCGTGCTCGGCGGTGAGGCCGGCAAGGGCCCGCTGCCGTGGGAGTCGTTCGAGCAGTACCTCAAGACCGCGTGGGAACCGGTGGTGAAGGGCCAGTGGGCGGAGGCGCTCAGCCTGGGCGGCGTGTGGCGCGACACCGCGGCGGCCGCCGTCACGGCGAAGGCCGAGCGCGTGGACCCGGCCGCGGCCAAGCTCGAGGGCGGCGACGGCCTGGCGCTGATCGCCTATCCGTCGAGCCGCTGGTACGACGGCCGCGCGGCGAGCCGCTCGTGGCTGCAGGAGACACCCGACACGATGACGCAGAGCGTGTGGGATTCCTGGGCGGAGATCAACACCGAGACCGCGAAGAAGCTCGGCATCCGGCAGGGCGACGTCGTGAAGCTGACCTCGCCCAACGGCGCGATCGAGGTGCCCGCGTATCTCTCGGCCACGATCCATCCCGGCGCCGTCGCGGTGCCGATCGGCCATCGCTACGCGCCGTACCACCTGCGGCTGAAATACGTGCCGGCCGGCGCCACCAGCGCGAACCCGATGGCACTGCTGCCCGCCGCCGCCGACGCGGCCTCCGGCGGTCCCGCGTTTCTCTCGGTGAAGGTGAGCGTGGCCAAGACCGGCGCGCGCCGGCCGCTGGCCATCCTGCAGGCCACGCACGACCAGGACGAGCGCGAGCTCATGCGCCACGTGGATCTCGCCACCGCGCGCAAGGAAGCACTGGCCGGCAAGCGGCACGACGAGAAGCACCCGACGATGTACACCGAGCACGAGTACAAGGGCTATCGCTGGGGCATGGCCGTCGACGTGGATGCCTGCATCGGCTGCCAGGCCTGCGTGGTGGCCTGTCACGCCGAGAACAACGTGCCCATCGTGGGCAAGGCCGAGGCCGCCTATGGACGGCAGGTGAGCTGGCTGCGCATCGAGCGCTGGGCCGAGGGCCCGGCCGACCATCCGCAGAACGGCTTCCTGCCGATGTTCTGCCAGCACTGTGAGGTCGCGCCGTGCGAGCCCGTGTGCCCGGTGTTCGCGGCCTATCACACCGAAGAGGGGCTGAACGGGCAGGTCTACAACCGCTGCGTGGGCACGCGTTACTGCGGGAACAACTGCCCGTACCACGTGCGCCGCTTCAACTGGTGGAACTACGAGTTCCCGTCGCCGCTCGAGATCCAGCTGAATCCCGATGTGACGGTGCGGCAGCTCGGCATCATGGAGAAGTGCACGATGTGCATCCAGCGCATCGTGGCCGGCAAGGACCACGCCCACCGCGACGAGAAGCGCGCCGTGCGCGACGGCGACATCGTGACGGCGTGCCAGCAGACATGCCCCACCAAGGCCATCACGTTCGGCAACCTGAAGGACGAGGGGAGCGCAGTGAACAAGCTCGCCCACGCGGCCCGCGCGTACAACGTGCTCGACGAGCTCGGCACGCGCCCCAACGTGCACTACCTCAAGAAGGTCGTGCGCGCCGCGCACGGGCCGGAGGCGCCCAAGCCGGCCAGGGGGGGCCACGCATGAGCGCGGCCGACGAGCGCACGCCGCCCCCGATCGCCGGCGGCGCCCACGTGGCCGAGCCCAGCTACGCCGATGTCAACCGCGACGTGCTGGCCACGCTGCGGGTGCCCGGCAATCTCTACTTCGCATGGATGTGCGTGGTGGGGCTCATCCTCACCTGCGGCATCCTGGCGTGGACGTACCAGATCTTCATGGGCATGGGCGCGGCCGGCAAGCGCACGCCGCAGATGTGGGCGATGTACATCACCACGTTCGTGTTCTGGATCGGTATCGGCCACGCCGGCACGCTCATCTCGGCCGTCCTCTACCTCTTCCGCGCGCGCTGGCGCACGTCGATCTACCGCGCGGCCGAGGCCATGACGATCTTCGCGGTCCTCACGGCCGGCCTGTTCCCGATGATCCACGCCGGCCGCATGTGGTTCGCGTACTTCCTGCTGCCGTACCCGAACCAGCGCTTCCTGTGGCCGAACTTCAAGTCGCCGCTGGTGTGGGACGTGTTCGCGATCTCCACGTACCTGTCGATCAGCACCGTGTTCTTCATCGTGGGGCTGGTGCCCGACATCGCCGCGCTCCGCGACGCCTCCACCGGCTGGCGGCGGCGGATCTTCGGCATGCTCTCGCTGGGCTGGGAGGGCTCGGATCGGCAGTGGCGCCACTACCGCCGCGCCTACGGGCTCTTCGCGGCCCTCGCCACCCCGCTCGTGCTCTCCGTGCACAGCGTGGTGTCGTGGGACTTCGCGATGGCCCTCGTCCCCGGCTGGCACTCGACCCTGTTCGCCCCGTTCTTCGTCGACGGCGCCATCTTCTCCGGCTTTGCCATGGTGCTGGTGCTGGCCCTGCCCATGCGCCACTTCTTCAACCTGCAGGCCTACATCCGCGATCGCCACCTCGACGCCATGGCCAAGCTGATCCTGGTCACCGGCCTGGTGCTGACGTACTTCTACATCTGCGAGCTGTTCACCTCGTGGTACAGCGGCGACCACATCGAGCGGGCCTCGCTGTTCTGGCGGCTCACCAGCACCTACTGGTGGGCGCTCTTCATCATGTACTTCTGCAACTGCGTGGCGCCGCTGATCCTGTTCTGGAAGAAGGCGCGCACCCACCCGGTGATCCTGTACGTGGTCTCCATCCTGGTGCTCATCGGGATGTGGTTCGAGCGCTTCAACATCATCGTGCCGGGGCTGGCACACGACTTCTACCCGTACACGTGGGGCATCTACGTGCCGACGATCACCGATTCCACGATCATCATCGGCAGCTTCGCGTGGTTCTTCATCCTGTTCCTCGGCTTCATCAAGCTGATGCCGTCGCTCTCCATCGTCGAGGTGAAGGAAACCCTGCCCGCGCCGATCAAGGACACCCGGCATGCCGGCCACCACTGAGACGATCCTCGGCGTCTTCGCCCACGTCGACACGACGGTGCGGGCGCTGGAGGAGCTGAAGGCCAAGGGCTACCACGACCTCACCGTGTACTCGCCGGTGCCCGTGCACGAGATCGAGGACGTGGTGGAGCGCGACCGCCCGGTCAGCACGGTGCGCGTGTTCACCCTGCTGGGTGGCCTCGTCGGCCTGGCCTCGGGCTGGATCATCACGGCGTGGTCGTCGCTCAAGTGGAACCTGATCGTGGGCGGCAAGCCGCCGATCGGCTTTCCGGTGAGCCCGCCCTACATCGTCATCATGTTCGAGCTGATGATCCTCTTCGGCGGCATCGCCACGCTGATCGGCATGGTCACGCTGGGACGGCTGCCCAAGTTCCGGGTCTCGCCCAGCTACGATCCGCGGTTCACCAACGACCGCTTCGGCGTGGCCGTTCACTGCGCGGCCGAGCGGGCCGCCTCCGTGCGCGAGATCCTCCGCGCGGCCGGCGCCGAGGAGGTCCGGGGTTGAAATACGTGTTCCTCCTCGTGCTGCTGATCATCGCCTCGGCCGGCGCGCTGCTGGCGGGCGTGATCGGCTACCGCTGGCTGAACAACATGACGCAGACGGCGAAGGTGGTGCCGGGCGAGAAGGTGTTCTCGATGCCGAGCGGCGTGGTGCCGCGGGGCACGCGGCCCATCATCCCCAAGGAGCAGCGCGACGTCGCCGCCAAGCAGCCGAATCCCATCAAGGCCACGGAGTCGTCGCTGGCCATCGGCAAGCAGCAGTACACGACGTTCTGCGTGCCCTGCCACGGTGCCGAGGCCAAGGGCGGCGTGACCGGTCCGGTGGCGACGAAGTTCATCCCGACGCCCGACCTGACCAACGGGGAGCTCCAGCGGCAGCGCACCGACGGCTACTGGCACAGCTACATCGTGGCCGGCGGCGCCGTGATGCCGTCCTACGGTGAAGCGCTGTCCTCCCAGGAGGCGTGGCACATCGTGAACTACCTCCGCTCGCTGGCGCAGAAATGACCGCCTTCTGGGCTGTGCTGGCCGCGCTCGGCGCCCTGGCCTTCCTGACGGCGGGCGATCCGGCGCGTGCGTGGTCGATCTACCTCGTGAATCTCGTGTTCTGGGCGGGGCTCGCGGTGACCGGACCGGCGATCGCCGCCATGATGCAGCTCACCGAGGCGCGCTGGTCGCCGAGCGTGCGGCGCCTGGCGGTGACGACGATCGGCTTCCTGCCGGTGGCCTTCCTGCTGATGGTCGGGCTGTTCGTGGGGCGCGCGGTGCTCTACCCGTGGGTGACGACCCCGATCCCCGTGAAGGCGGCGTGGCTCAACGTGCCGTTCTTCTTCGGCCGCAACCTGGTGCTGGCCCTGGTGACGTTCCTGACGTGCTTCGCGTTCGCGGGCGCCATCCTCCGTGATGCGGTGCCGCCCGACGACGAGCGTGAGCGCGCCCGCCGTAACCGCCTGGCCGTCATCGTGCTCTTCCTCTGGATGATCACGGTCTCGCTGTGGGGCTTCGACTTCGTGATGACGCTCGACCCCATCTGGTACAGCGGCCTGTTCGGCGGCTACTTCGTGGTGAGCGCGCTCTACACGACCTTCTGTCTGCTCGCCATCCTCACCATCCGCGCGAACTCGCGCGGGGTGGCCTCGATCCCGCCGGCGGCCGTGCAGGACGTGGCCAAGCTGCAGTTCGCGATGTCGATCATGTGGATGTACTTCTTCTGGTCGCAGTACCTCGTCATCTGGTACGGCAACGTGCCGGTGGAAACCCGCTTCTTCATCCGCCGCTTCTTCATCCAGCCGTGGAACGCACTGGCCTGGGTGGTGCTGATCGTGGGCTGGCTGATCCCGTTCGCCTACCTGCTCAAGCGTCTGACCGGCCGGCCGCCGCAGCGCCACGGACCGCTCTTCGTCGTGGCGGTCTTCGGCCTCGTCGCGATCTTCCTCGAGCGTGTGCTGGTGGTCTTCCCGTCGGTGGCCGAGAGCATGCGGCTGCCCTTCGGCCTGCGCGACCTGGCCATCACCATCGGCTTCCTGTCGCTGTTCGCGCTCTCGCGGCGGTGGTTCATGGGGCACTACAAGCCGGTGCTCAACCTGCCGCACACCGGGGGGCACTAGCGCCTCGCGTCTCAGGCGCGCGTGATGAGCGCGCGCCAGTACTACGGCGGCGGGTGGGACGTGCCGGGGCTCTGGCGACCACGTGGTTGGGAGGCCTGATCGACATGGCTCGCCTGAACTCCACCGACGCGGTGCGCTCGGTCTTGCGCGGCGGGGAAC
>JBKPRI010000348.1:0-9242 GCA_046734515.1 Candidatus Methylomirabilota bacterium
GACGACGCCACGGTGGTGGCGCGGCTGACGGCGGCCGGCGGAATCCTGATGGGCAAGCTCAACCTGACGGAGTTCGCGCTCGGCGGCACGATCCACTACCCGTTCGGCCAGCCGCGCAATCCCTGGAACACCGACCACGACACGGGCGGGTCGTCCGCCGGCTCGGGCGCCGCCACCGCCGCCGCCCTCTGCGCCGTCTCGCTCGGCGAGGACACCGGCGGCTCGGTGCGCTCGCCCGCCTCGTGGTGCGGCGTCGCCGGCCATCGCCCCACGTGGGGTCTGGTGTCTCGCGCCGGCTGCATCCCGCTCGCTTGGTCACTGGATGCGCCGGGGCCGCTCGGGCGCACGGTGGAGGATTGTGCGCTGGTTCTGCAGATCATCGCGGGCCACGATCCGCGCGATCCCCTGACGGCCCAGCGCGCCGTGCCGGACTACCGCACCGCGCTGACGGGCGACGTGCGCGGGCTGCGCGTGGGCGTGATCCGCGAGCTCACGCTCGGCAACGAGACCGACGCCGAGATGCGCGAGGGTGTGCTGGCCGCCACCAAGGTGCTCGCCGGGCTCGGCGCCGTGGTGGAGGAGGTCTCACTGCCGCTGGTGCCACGCGCCGGCGCCGCGTTCATGGCGCTCTGCGACTCCGAGGGCGCCGCGCGCCATCTGAAGACGCTCCGCACGCGGCCGAACGACTACGACGAGGGCACGCGTCGCCGGCTGCTCACCGCCGCGCTCCTGCCGGCCGGGCTCGTGCAGAAGGCGCAGCAGGCGCGCGCGCAGATCCGCGCGCAGATCCAGGACGCGCTGACGCGGTACGACGTGCTGGCCGCGCCCACCGCGCCGCGCCCGGCGCCGACGATCGCGAACTACACCGAGCCGATCACCAGCAAGGCGCAGGCGATCAAGCACTTCTTCACGCGGCGCTCGTTCCCCACGCCGGCCTCGCTGGCCGGCACGCCCGCGCTGGCCGTACCCTGCGGCTTCAGCGCGGCGGGCTTGCCGCTGAGCCTGCAGATCATCGGGCGACGCTTCGAGGACGCGACGGTGCTGCGCGTGGGCCACGCCTACGAGCAGGCGACGACGTGGCACACGCGCAGGCCTCCGCTACTGTCCTGACGCGCGGCCGTTCAGCGCCCAGCCGAGGCCGCGTTCTTTGCAGCTGTAGCTGGCCGCGTTGTTGATGTCGCCGCGGCCGTCGTAGACGGCGATCTTCGGATGGGAGCACACGGGCCGCGTCCGCGCGACGCCCGGTCCCGCATGTGAGGCCAGCAGCGCGTCGGGCGCGATGCCGCCTTCCACCCAGTTCTCGAGCGCGGTGAGCGCGTCGAAGGTGTTGAGCCCGGGGCCGCCGCCGCAGTGGTGCACGCCCTCGGGCAGGAAGAGACGGTAGAAGCTCTCGATCGTGTTCTTGTTGCCCATCGCCTTCGCCACGTCGTTGTAGTACTGGATCGTGCGATCGACGGTGAGCGCGGGATCCGCCTGGCCGTGCCACATCAATAACTTGCCGCCGGCCGCCCTGAACGCCGAAATGTCCGGATTCGTCGCGTCGAACGTCGGGGCCGTCGCGGTGACGAGCGGCGTGTCGGTGTCGAAGTTGAAGGTCAGCGAGTTGTAGGCCGGGTTGGAGAAGATGAAGTACTTCATGAACTGATCCTGGAAGATGAAATGCAGCGGCTGCCCGAGCGGCGCCGGGTTGCCCGAGATCCACAGCTGCCAGCCATCGCCGCCGTTCTCGTGGCCCGGCGGGAAGCCGGGATGCAGCTGCTGGCCCGTGGAGGTCATGGGGCCATCGTAGACGGTACGCACCGCCTCGACCTGGCCGGCCGTGAGGCAGCTCGGCGCATCGCCCGCCGTGCACGCGAGCACGCCGGGATCGAAGTTGCAGCGGCGCGTGTAGCCGACCAGCCCGTCCGTCACGGTGTCGCCGGCGTCGCACGCCGCGGTCACCGCGTTCGCCAGCACGTCGAGCTTGGCCGCCGGCAGTGGCGCGGCGGCGAACGCCTGCGAGGTGGAGTTGAAGCCGAGCATCAGCCCGGTGATGTCGAGCGCGGGCGCGGCGGAGATGATGCCGTGGAAGTCGGTGGGGAAGCGCTGCGCCTCCATGGCCGCCTGCCGGCCGCCGTTCGAGCAGCCCTCGAAGTACGACACCCTGGGCGCCTGGCCATATGCCGCATTCACGATCTGCTTGCCGGAGACGGTCACCACATGGATGCCGCGGAAGCCCCAGTTGACCTGGCGATCGGGACGGTTCAGCGCCCACGAGCCGTCGATCGCGCTGCCGACGTGCCCGGTGTCCGTGCCGATCGTCGCGTAGCCGCGCGCGAGCGCGCCCGGCGCCTGCGGGATGGTGCCGACGAAGCCGCCGCCGCCCGCGTGATAGAACTTGCCGTTCCACGTGGTCGTGGGCAGCCGCAGCTGGAAGTTGATCTCGGTGTCCACGCGACCGACGACCAGGCAGTGCTCCGGCAGCCCGCCGCCGGCCGGCACGATGGTGGCGGAGGTGATCGTCGTGTTCGGGATCGCGGCGCCGGTCAGCGCTGCGCATTGGGCCGCGGTCAAAGCGTGAGCCGGGGCAGCGGTCAGTCCAAGCAGGAACAGGGCGACGAGGAGAACGAGCGTGTGATAACGGGCGACGATGCCCATTGCAGCTCCTTGCCAAGGGGTTGGCCGATCGAAGAATCGACGCGCGCGACCGCGCGAGCGGGCCACCCTCCTCCGGCGGTTGCCCGCTCTCGAGGGGAACTGCAGCGATGAGGCGGTCGGAGTATCGGACTCCACGCGCGCACTGTCAATGCGCGCCGCGCGCGGGCCGGTCAGTCCTGGTGTGAGTACAGCGGCAGCCCGGGGACGTCCAGCTCCACGCGCTGCACAGTCGCCGAGTCGGCCTCGGTGATGTAGAGCGTGCGCCGGTCGGGCCCGCCGTACGCGACGTTCGTCGGCCGCAGCCCCTCGCAGCAGCGCACGCGACGCACTGGCTCGCCTGTGCGGCTGAACACCCACACCGAGCCCATGCCCGGGTGCGCCACCGCGATGCGGCCCTCTTCGTCCATCGCCATGCCGTCGGGACCGATGCCGCCCGACATCTGCACCCACGCGCCCACCCGCCCCAGGCCGAGCCGTCCGACATGGAGACCGCCCAGGCTCGCGAGCGGCACACGCCAGATGGCGTTGGCGCGCGTGACCGCGAGATAGAGGATGGACTCGTCGGGCGTGAGCACGAGGCCGTTGGGGCTCGGCACGTTGTCGAGCAGGCAGTCGAGCGCACCGTCCGCCCGCAGCCGGTAGAGCCGGCCGTTCGCCTGGCGCAGGTCGGATTCGCCCTGGTCGGTGAAGTAGAGGTCGCCGTTGCGCGCGAACAGCAGGTCGTTGAGGCCGTGAAAGCGCTCGCCGTAGGGCCGGTCCAGGGCCACGCGCGTCGCGCCGGAGCCAGGATCGAGCGTCAGCAGTCCCTGCTTGTGGTCGGCGATGAAGATGCGACCGTCCCGGGCGATCTTGAGGCCGTTCGGCTCGCCGTCGTACTCCGCCACCTTGGTCGGCGTCCCATCGGGAGCGACGCGGAAGATCCGGCCGGTGGGAATGTCGGTGACCCAGAGCTGGCCCTGGCGATCGAACGACGGCCCTTCGAGCAGCTGCCCGCCGGGGATGCGGGCGAACACGGTCGTCTCCACGGCCGGCGGCGCGGCGAACATCACCGGCGCACCAGCTGCGCAGGCAGCCACGTCACCAGCCCGGGCGCGATCGAGATGAGGGCCAGCACCACCAGCATCATCACCCCGAACGGCAGCGAGCCCCACACCACCTCGCTCATGGGGCGCCCGCCTGAGAGCCCCTGGATGACGAACATGTTGAGGCCCACCGGCGGCGTGATGCCGCCCAGCTCGATCATGATCACCAGCACGATGCCGAACCAGATCGGGTCGAAGCCGGCCGCGATCACGATCGGATAGAGGATCGGCAGCGTGAGCACGATCATCGACACGCCGTCGATGATGCAGCCCAGGAAGACGTAGAGCAGGATGATGATCGCGAATAGCAGCCAGCGCGAGAGCCCGAGCCCGACGACCCACGCGGTCAGCGCGCGGCTGGCGCCGGTACGCACGAGCGCGTACGACAGGATCTGCGCGCCCACGATGATGAAGAGCACCATGCACGTCGTCCGCACCGTGCTGGCCACGCTCTCCACGAACACGCGCCACGACAGGCGGCGCGCCAGCAAGCTCATCCCGATCGCCGCCGAGGCGCCGACGGCAGCCGCCTCCGTCGGCGTCGCGTAGCCGAGCCAGATGCTGCCGAGCACGAGGAGGATCAGCACGGCCATGGGCGCCACGCCGCCGAGGGCGCCCAGGCGTTCACCCCACGTCGGCCGCGCGGCCTCAGGCGGCGCTAGCGCCGGCCGCAGCGTCACGTGGACCCAGATGTAGGCCATGAAGACCAGCGACATCACGATGCCCGGCACGATGCCGGCGATGAACAGACGCTCCACCGACTGCTCGACGAGCGCCGCGTAGATGATCATGGGGATCGAGGGCGGGATGAGGATACCCAGCGTGCCGCCGGCCGCCAGGCTGCCGAAGAGGATTTTGCGCTCGTACCCGCGCCGGGTCATCTCCGGGATGGCCACGGTACCGATGGCCGCCGCCGTCGCGACGCTGGAGCCGCTGACGGCCGCGAAGATCGCACAGGCCACGATGTTCGACTGCAGGAGCCCGCCCCGCAGGCCGCTGAACCAGACGCCCATGCTGCGATAGAAGCCGTCGCTCAGGCCGGCGCGCAGGATCACCTCGCCCATCAGGATGAACAGCGGCACCGAGGTGAGCACGAAGCTCTCCACGGTATTCCAGGCGATTGGTCCCAGCGCGTTCAGCGTGGCGGGGCCGCCCCACAGCACGAGCACGACCACGCCGGCGAGGCCGAGCCCGAAGGCGATCCAGAGACCCGACAGCAGCAGCCCGATGAGCAGGCCGATGACCAGGAGGAGGACGGTCTCCCAGCCCACCGTCACACCTCGGTCGGCGGCGGTGCGCCGACGTCGGGCGAGTCGCCGGCCACGACGACGGCGAGCCGGGCCAGCAGGTCGAACGCCAGAAGCAGACCACCGACCGCCATGCACGCCTGCGGAATCCACAGCGGCGTGCGCGAGACCTGGATCGACGTGGTGCCAAGCCGCCAGGCGTCCAGCGTCAGCCGCCACAGGTACCAGTCCAGGAGCACCGCGTAACCGAGCGCCAGCACGTGGATGGCCAGCTCCAGCCCCGCCCGCGCGCCGCCGCGCAGACGCGCGCGATAGGTGTCGATGCGGATGAAGCCGCCACCGCGCAGCGTCGGCGCCAGCCCGATGAACGTCAGCGCCACCAGCAGGTAGCCCGACATCTCGTCGGCGATGAGGGTGGAGACGTTGAAGAGGTCGCGGCTCAGCACTTCCACGGTGACGAGCGCCGTCATCGCCACCACCGTCGCGCCACTGACGGCGGCGGCGACGCCGGCGACGCGATCCGCCGCCGCCGTTATCGCGCGCGCCAGGGGCCGGGACACGCGGCTACCGCCCGAGCGTCTTCCTGACCATCGCGACCGCCTCGATCGTCTTGGGCCCGCCCTGCTTGGCCCACTCGTCCCAATACGGCTCCATCATCTTGCGCAGCTTGGCGACGTCGGCGGGGCTGGCTTTGTAGAGCTTGACCTTGTGCTGCTGCTCGAGCGTCTTGAGGTCGGCCTGCTCGCGGGCCGGGATCTCCTTGAGCATCTTGGCCTGGAAGGCCTGGGCGGCCTCCTGCAGTCCCTTGCGGGCCTCGGGCGACAGCGCGGCGAGTGCGCTCTTGTTCACCAGGATGTACGAGGGCCCGCCGATGTGGATGTCGGGCAGGTACGCCCACTCCGTGAACTCATACCACTTGGAGAAGAGCAGGTTGAAGCCGGCCGTCATCACCCCTTCGATGATTCCCCGCTGCGCGGCGCTGGGGACCTCGGGCGCGGTGAGCGACACGGGGATGGCCCCCAGCCGCTTGATCATCTCCGACTGCTCGGGGCTGGTCGTGCGGATCTTGCGGCCTTTGAAGTCGTCGAGCGTGGTGATGGGCTTGCCGCGGCCGAAGAAGTTTTGCTCGGGCCACGTATACCACGTGAGGATGTCGGCGCCGAAGCGGGCGAAGTCCTCGCGGATCATCGGCTCCAGCGCCGGCATCACCTTTTTCAGCTCGTCCGCGGTGCCGACCAGAAACGGCAGGCCGGTGAGAACGCCGAGCTTGGTATCGCCGGCCGTGAAGCCCATGTAGACGTCGCACGACTGCACGTCGCCCTTGCCGACGGCGCGCAGGTAATCGGTCAGCTTGTAGGGCAGCTCGCCGGGCGGGCGCAGCGTGATGACGAGGGCGCCGTTGGTGCGCTTCTGCACGTCCTCGACGAACTCCTTCTCCACGGTGCCGACGAAGTGCGTGAGGCCGACGTTCAGCACCATGTCCCAGGCCACCGGCTTGGGCTGGGCGGCGGCCGGAGCCACCAGCGCAGCGAGGACGACGACGGCGGCGACGGCGGTCCGCGTCCAGCGTGTCATGGAGCCCTCCCTGTCCGGGCCGTTCGAGCCCGGAGCGCCGCTGTCATCTCACACTTCCCCGTCCCGGGCAATCGGCTCACATCCCCAGATACGCGCGCTTGACGTGCTCGTTGTCGAGCAGCTCGGCGCCCGAGCCCACCAGCGCGACGCGCCCGTTCTCCAGCACGTAGCCGCGGCGCGAGAGCGCCAGCGCCTGGCGCGTGTTCTGCTCGACCAGCAGCACGGTGGTGCCGTCGCGGTTGATGGCGGCGATCGTGTGGAAGATCTCCTTGACGATCAGCGGGGCCAGGCCGAGCGACGGCTCATCGAGCATGAGGAGCTTGGGCAGCGTCATCAGCGCGCGGCCGATGGCGAGCATCTGCTGCTCGCCGCCGGAGAGCGTGCCGGCGGCCTGGCCCTCGCGCTCGCGCAGCCGCGGGAAGAGCCCGAACACGCGCGCCAGGCTCTCCGCCCGCCGGGCCTTCGCCGCGCGCGTGTAGGAGCCGAGCTCGAGATTCTCGCGCACGCTGAGGCTCGGGAACACCTTGCGGCCTTCCGGCACGTGCACCACGCCGCGCTCCACCACCCGGTGGCACGGCAGGAGGTCGATGCGCTCGCCCTCGAAGCGCACCTCCCCCCGGCGCGGGCGCAGCAGGCCGGAGATCGTGCGTAGCATGGTGGTCTTGCCGGCGCCGTTGGCGCCCACGACCGACAGCGTCTCGCCGGCCTCCACCACGAGGTCCACACCGCGCAGCGCCGGCAGGTCGCCGTACGCGACGTCCACGCCGGCCAGCTCGAGGAGACTCACGAGGACTCCTCGCCAAGATAGGCCTCGACCACCCGGCGATCGCGCGCGACCGCCGGCGGCTCGCCCTCGGCGATCTTCTCGCCGTGGTGCAGGACCACGATGCGCTGCGAGAGGGCCATGATCGCGCGCATGACGTGTTCGATGATCAGCAGGCTCACGCCCTGGGCATGGATACGACGGATGAGGCCGATGATCGCCTCGATCTCCGTGGGGTTCAGGCCCGACATCACCTCGTCGAGCAGCAGCAGCTCGGGGCGCGTGGCGAGGCCGCGCGCCATCTCCAGGCGCTTGCGGTCGGGCAGCGTCAGCTCGCGGGCCAGCGCATCGCGCCGCGGGCCAAGGCCGACGAAGTCCAGCACCTCGCCCGCGCGTGCGCGCGCGGCCGCCACATCGTTCGTGCGGTTGAACGCGCCGATCATCACGTTCTCCAGCACCGTGAGGTTGACGAAGGGCTGGACGATCTGGAAGGTGCGCGCGAGCCCACGGCGGCAGATCTCGTGCGGCTTGGCACCGATGACCGAGGCGCCCTTGAACCGGATCGCGCCCTCCGTCGGCGCGTGGAAGCCGGAGAGCAGGTGGAACACGGTCGTCTTGCCGGCGCCGTTGGGCCCGATGAGCCCGACGATCTCCCCGGCGCCGACGGCCAGGCTGAAGCGGCTCACCGCGGTGAGGCCACCGAAGCGCTTGGTGACGGAATCGAGCTGCAGAAGCGGGTTGGCGCGATGATCCATCTTTATTGAAGGGGAACCCTGGCAGGGTTCCCCCTTCCCCTCCCCCTGCGGGGCCGCGCGTGGCGATGCACCCATCCCATAATTCCGTTCGGCAGAAATGAAATGACCAGGATCAGCACCAGGCCGTAGAGCATCACGTCCACGCCGGCGCGGCCGCGGATGGCGGCGCGGGAGAGCTCGGAGATTGGCGTCAGCACGAAGGCGCCGATGAGCGGGCCGAGCACGGTGCCGGCGCCGCCGACGATGGCCTGCAGCAGTCCCTGGATCGAGACCGACGGGCCGAAGGTGATCGTCGGGTCGATGTAGGCGAAGTACTGCGCATAGAAGGTGCCGCCCAGCGCGGTGAGGAACGACGACAGTGCCATGGCCCGCAGCTTCATGCCGAGCGCGTCCACGCCGGCGGCCTCGGCGGCATCCTCGTTCTCACGGATGGCCAGCAGCGAGTAGCCGAGCTTGCTGCGCGCGACGAGCCGCGTGATCCAGACCGCGGCGAGCGCCATGATCAGGATCACGTAGTAGTACGGCAGCTTGCCGGCGAAGACGAAGTTCAGCGGCGCCGGCTCCCGCGTCGGAATGACGAGACCGATCGATGCCCCCACCGCTTTCGTGTTCACGGCGATCACGCGGAGCATCTCGGCGAAGGCCAGCGTCACCAGTGAGAAGTATGGGCCGCGCAGACCGTAGCGAAAGGACAGGTATCCGGCGAAGAGCCCGTAGAGCGCGGCCAGCACGCCGCCGGCCAGCATCCCGAGCCACGGGGTGACGCCGAGTCGCAGGAAGAGCAGCGTGGACGTGTAGGCGCCGATGCCGAAGTAGGCGGCGTGGCCGAACGAGAACTGCCCGGCGTAGCCGCCCAGGATGTTCCAGGCCGCGCCGAGATAGCCGAACAGCATCACGCTGATGAGGATCTCGAGGAAGTACGGCGGCAGGAACGGCGGCGCCACCAGCAGGAGGCCGAGCGCGACGCCGGCCAGCGCCTCAGCGCCCACGCCCGCCCCCGAAGAGCCCGGCCGGCCGGAACAGCAGCACCAGCACGAAGAGCGCGAAGACCACGAGCTGCTTGAGCGAGCCGGGCAGCAGCGTGGCGCCCAGCGATTCGGCCAGGCCGACGATGAAGCCACCCAGGAGGGCGCCGACGAAGTTGCCCATGCCTCCCAGCACCACGACCACGAAGGCCATGATG
>JBKPRI010000349.1:0-6075 GCA_046734515.1 Candidatus Methylomirabilota bacterium
CTCCACCGGCGGCGCCGCCACCCGCACGCTGAGAACACCGTCCGCGCGCCAGCCCACGATCTCGCTGCGCGGTGCGCGCGGCTGCACGCGCACGCGGAGCAGCGCCGGGCTAGGCGCCGTCGGCCTCGGCCTCCGCCGCCAGCATGCGCTGGTAGCGATCCATGGTGGCGCCCAGCTCCTCGACGACCTGGCGGCGCATCCGCTTCAGCGACTGGATCTCCACCCGGATCTTCGCCTCCTCGCCCCGCGCCGCCTCCACGGCCTTCTCGCCGCGAAGCTCGGCCTCGCGCACGATCAGCTCCGCCTCGCGCTTGGCCGCCGACTTCATCTCGTCCACCAGCCGCTGCGTCGTCACCATCACGTCGTGCAGGTTCTTCTCGCGCTCGATGACGCCGCGGGAGCGCTCCTCGGAGGCCGCGATCTGCTCCTTGAGCAGCGCGTTTTCCTTGAGCAGCCCCTCGTAGTCGTCGGCCACGTCCTCCAGGAAGGCGTCGACCTCCGACGGATCGAAGCCGCGGAACATCCGGACCGTGAACTGCTGCTGACGGATGTCATGAGGCGTGATGCGCATCGAAATCTCCCGCTCCTCTCAGTAGAACAGGGCGGCCGCGATGCTCGGCAACACGAACCGGTCCACGATCTCCAGCGCGATGATGACGAGCAGCGGCGAGAGATCCAGTCCGATCTGGTACGTCGGCAGGCTGCGCCGGACCGGCCGCAGCACGGGCTCGGTGGCCCGGTACAGGAACCTCACCACGGGGTTGAACGGATCGGGGCTCACCCATGAGATCAGCGCGCGGATGATGATGATCCAGATGTAGATCGTGATGGCGAGGTGGATGACGTTGAGAAGCCACAAAATGGGACTCGCCAGCATCAGGCCGGGCCCCGGCCGAGCTCGCGCGAGCGCAGTGTGGCGCGCTCCACCGCGCGGATGAAGGTCGTGCGAATGCCGCCTTCCTCCAGCGCCGAGATGCCGGCGATCGTCGTGCCGCCCGGACTCGAGACCATGTCCTTGAGCGCGCCCGGGTGCAGGCCCGTCTCGAGCAGGAGATGGGCGGCGCCCAGCACCGTCTGCGTGGCCAGCGTCATCGCGGTGGCGCGGTCCAGGCCCATCTTCACGCCGCCGTCGGCCAGCGACTCGATGACGATCGCCACGTAGGCGGGGCCCGAGCCGGAGAGTCCCGTCACCGCATCCATCAGCTCCTCGTCGAGCACCACCACGCGCCCGACGGCGCCGAAGATCTCCTGCGCGGTGGCGAGGTCGTCGCGCTCCAGCCCCTTGCCCTTGGCGACGGCGGCCGCGCCCTGCAGCACGAGCGCCGGCGTGTTGGGCATGACGCGGATGATGCGCGCGTCCTTGCCGAGCGCCGCGCGGATCGTCGCGGTGGCCACGCCGGCGGCGATCGAGATGAGCAAATGGCGCGGCTCCACGGCGGGGGAGATGTCGCGCAGCACGTCACTCATGATCTGCGGCTTCACGGCCAGGATCACGACGTCGGCGTCGCGCACGCAGCGGGCGTTGTCGGAGTGCGCGGTCACGCCGAACTGCTCGGCCAGCTCCTTGGCACGGTCGCCCCGGACGTCGGTGGCGGTGATGAGGTCCGGCTTCACGAGGTTGGCGCCGATGAGGCCGCGAATGAGCGCCTCGCCCATGTTGCCGCCGCCGATGAAGCCGACCCGCTTGCCCCTGACGCTCATGCGCGCGTCCCCAGCGGCGGGCGCGAGCCGAAGATCGCCGTGCCCACCCGCACCATCGTCGCTCCCTCTTCGACCGCCACCTCGAAGTCGCCGCTCATGCCCATCGACAGCCGGGCCAGTCCGTGGCGCTCGGCCAGCTCGCGCAGCTGCCGAAACCACGGCCGGGCGTCCTCGGGCCGCTCCACCTCCGGCGGGATGGCCATCAGGCCGGTCACCTTCACGTGGGCCAGCTTGCCGATGGCCTCCAGCGCCTGACCGACGCCGTCGGCGGCAAAGCCGCCCTTGCTCGCTTCGCCGCCCACGTTCACCTGCAGCATCGCCTCGACGGCCAGCCCGCGGGTGGCCGCACGGCGCTCCAGCTCCTGCGCCAGCTCCAGGCGGTCCAGCGAGTGAATGACGTCGAACAGCTCCAGGGCGTCCTTGACCTTGTTCGTCTGCAGGTGCCCGATCAGGTGCCACGCGGCCGGACGACCCAGCTCGGCAACCTTGGTCTTGGCCTCCTGCACGCGATTCTCGCCCAGGGCGCGGAGGCCGGCGGCCAGCCCGGCGCGGATGCGCTCGACGTCGACCGTCTTCGATACGCCGATCAGCAGGACGTCGTCCGGCTTGCGGCCGGCGCGCGCCGCCGCGCGTGCGATCCGCTCGCGCACTCGCTCGAGATTCTCCCGGACGTCCGGCATGCGCGATTCTAGCACGCGGATTTGCCCTGCATCGTCGGCAGGGCCGGGCGACGGCGAGCTAGAGAACCGTGAGCTCGTCACCGACGCTGACGCGGCCGGGCACGAGCACGTCGGCATAGACCCCGAACTCCGATCCGGCCGCCTGGGCAAGCGTCCGCAAAACGCGAGGATCCTCGGGCAGCTCCGACTGGGGGAAATCGACCATCACGCAGCGCTCCGCCGGCTCGCGCACGGCCAGACGGAGGTCGCCGAGCGCGAGCGTCCGCCCGAGCCACTCGCGCTCGAGCAGCCGCGCACCGGGCGCGTCGATGAGCACGTTCGGGCGGAAGCGACGCTCATCCAGCCGGCCTCCCGGCAGCCGGTCGCCGAGCCAGGCCAGCGACGCCGTCGTGAGCAGGTGCACGCTACCGGCGTCCAGGTGCGAGATCGCGGCCTCGCGCGCCAGCGTCACCGGCTGGCCGAGCGCAGTCGAGAGCGCGTCGTGGATCGTCGGGTCGTCACCACGCAGGCGGCGCCCATCCGGAACGATGATCACCGGCACGCCGCCCTCGTACACGGCGCTGAACTCGAAGAGGCCGTCGATCCGCCGGAAGCGCCGCGTGCTCTTGCCGCTGCCGAACTTGCCCCCGGCGTCGCGGATCGCGTAGAGCCGATCGCCCTCGACCCCGCGCGCGTCGAGCGCGAGATGCTCGCAGCGCTCGCCCAGCATGGATTTCACGGGATAGCGCCAGAGCGTCAGCACGACGCCCGCGGCGGCCGGCACGGCGCCCTATGGAAGCGCGGCGACCGTGACGAGACGGCCGCGGTTGCCCTTGCGGTAGGAGTAGAGCAGACCAGGGTGGCAGGCGGTGCACAGCCGCGGGTTCTGGATCTTCGCGCGATCCACGCCGGCATCCGCGAGCAGCGCCTCGTTGGCCGCCCAGAGGTCGAGCATCGCGTGCCCATCACGCCCCGCCGTGAACCACGGCTGGGCGCGGCGTCCGTACGCGCGGCCGAATTCTCGCAGCACGGGCTCGTCGACCTCGTAACAGCACGGGCCGATCGACGGCGCGATGGCGACGTGGAGCTGATCGGCCCGCGCGCCGGCCTGCACCGCCGCCTTCACGGCGACGCCGGGGGCGCCCTTCACCGTGCCGCGCCAGCCCGCATGCGCCACCGTCAGCACGCGCGCGATGGAATCCCAGAGCGTGATGGCCAGGCAGTCGGCCGTGAAGATCGCCACCGGCACGCCGCGCTCGGTGGTGGTCAGCACGTCGCCCACTCCCGCGTAGCCGCCGCCCACCGGCGCGCGGAGCGCCTCGGCCCCGTGGACCTGCTTGAGGTACGACAGCCGCGCGCCGTCGAGATTCGCCGCGCGCAGCGCCTGCCGCGCGTCGGCATTGAACGGCGCCGTCGGCTCCGATGACGCCGTCACCCCCGGGAAATGCCGCGTCGTCGTGATGTGCGGCAGCCCCAGCGCCGCCAGCCCACTGAACCTGAAATGCGTCGGCGGCTCCCCCTGCGGCACCAATCGAGTCATCACACATGAATCCTAAGCGACGCCACGCGCCCGACGAAACCGTTTCGCCTGCCGCACTCGCGCGCCTGATCCACCACGTTCGAGCGCCGGCTTCGCCGGCGCAATCCTGCTCTCTGGTCTAGGGGGAGGCAGGGCGAGACGCGGGCCGCGAAGCCCGCGTCCGCCCGTCGGAAGGGGGACGAAGTCCCCCTCCGAGTGTGCTAGTCGGCTTGCTTGCGAAGGAACGCGGGCACGTCGTAGTCCGCGTCGCCGAGCGGATCGTCGGTCTCCGCGCGGACGTCGGCGGCGAGGCGACGGCGCCACGCGGCGGCCGCGCCGGGCTGGGCGCCCGGGCGGCCGGAGCGCGGCAGGTCCACGATCTTGCTCGGGGACGATTCCATCTTGCGCTCGGCGAAGCCGGTGGCGATGACGGTCATCCGCACCTCGTCGCCGAGGCTCTGATCGATGACCGCGCCGAAGATGATGTTGGCCTCCTCGTGGGCGGCCTCCTGCACCATGCGGGCGGCTTCCTCCAGCTCGTGGATGGACAGGTCGGGGCCGCCCGTGAAGTTGATGAGGATGCCCTTGGCCCCGTCGATCGAGGTGTCGTCGAGCAGCGGGCTGGCGATGGCCTTCTGCGCGGCGTCCACCGCGCGGTTCTCGCCGCGGCCGATGCCGGTGCCCATCATGGCCATGCCCATGCCCGACATGATCGTGCGCACGTCGGCGAAGTCGAGGTTGACGAGGCCGGGCACGAGGATCAGATCGGAGATGCCCTGCACCGCCTGCTGCAGCACGGTGTCGGCCACCTTGAAGGCTTCCAGCAGCGGCGTGCCGCGATCGACGACGGCCAGCAGGCGCTGGTTCGGAATCGTGATGAGCGTGTCGACGACGCCGCGCAGCGCGTCCATGCCGGCATCCGCCTGCAGCAGCCGCTTGCGGCCCTCGAACGTGAACGGCTTCGTCACCACGGCCACCGTGAGGATGCCGAGATCCTTGGCGAGCGAGGCGACCACGGGCGCGGCGCCGGTCCCGGTGCCGCCGCCGAGGCCGGCGGTGATGAACACCATGTCGGCGCCTTCGAGCAGCTTGGTGATCGTCTCGGGATCCTCGAGCGCAGAGTCCCGTCCGACCTCGGGATTCGATCCCGCGCCCAGGCCCTTCGTGAGCTGGGCGCCGAGCTGGATCTTCACCGGCGCGGGCGAGGCGCGCAGCGCCTGGACATCCGTGTTGGCGACGATGAACTCGACGCCGGTGAAGTCCGCCGCCATCATGCGGCTGACCGCGTTACCGCCGCCGCCGCCGAGCCCGATCACCTTGATCTTCGCTGCCTGCACCACCTCTTCGAGCTCGAAGAGCGGGCGCCGTGTCCCTGTCTGCATCGAGACCTCCTCCCGTGCGGGTCCTGTACGTCGTGTGCGTCGCGCGCGCGAGCGCTGGCCACCGGCACTCTCGCCGGCGCCGAACAATCCAGCCTGCGTGTCGCCCTTAGAAAATCTCACCAAACCATCCTGCCAGTCGGCGGCCGAGCCTCGTCAGCAAGGCGCCGTCGTTGGAGTCGAGCGGCATGACGCCGGCGGCCTGGCGGCGCGCGCCGTAGAGCGCCAGTCCCACTCCTGTCGCGTAGATCGGGCTCCGGACCACCTCGGCAAGGCCGCCGACCTCGGCCGGCACGCCGCGACGCACCGGCAGCTCGAACACCGCCTCGGCCAGCTCCGGCACGCCTTCCAGGATCGAGCTGCCACCGGTGACGACGATGCCGGCGGTGGCGGCCTCGGTGAAGCCGGCCTTGACGAGCCCCTGCGCCACCAGCGTGAAGATCTCCTCCAGGCGCGGCTGGATGATCTCCGAGAGCACCTGGCGCGAGAGCTCGCGCGGCTTGCGGCCGCCGACGGACGGCACGCCGACCGTCTCCTCGGCCGGGACGAGCGAGGTCAGCGCGCAGCCGTAGCGCTTCTTGAGCGCCTCGGCGTCCGCCATCGGCGTGCGCAGCCCGACCGCGATGTCATTGCTGATGTGGTCGCCGCCGAGCGGCAGCACGGCGGTGTGCCACACCGCTCCATCGCGGAAGAGCGCCATGTCGGTGGTGCCGCCGCCGATGTCGAACAGCACCACGCCGAGCTCCTTCTCGTCGGGGAACAGCACCGCCACGGCCGAGGCGATCGGCTCCAGCACGACGTCCTGCACGGCCAGGCC
>JBKPRI010000350.1:0-9484 GCA_046734515.1 Candidatus Methylomirabilota bacterium
GCCGGCACGCGGGGAATGGCGAGCGCGAGCGCCTTGGCCGCCGCCTCGTGACGGCCGAGGCGCTGCGCGCCGTCCGCGATCACGCGCAGGGCGCGCACGAGGAGCGAGGGATCGCGCGTCTCGTCGGCGATGCGCTCGGCCTCGTCCGCGGCCTCCTTCGGCACGCCGCCGCGGAGGAGGCGCTCGGCGCGGTCGACCCGCTGCGCGAGCGTGAGCGGCGCGACGATCGTCCCGCCCGTCGCCAGGACGACGAGCCGATCATCGGCGCCGTCGGCCCAGCCGGTCGTCGGCGCCAGCACGCGCAGCTCGCGATAGGCCTGCGCGGCGTTGTCGCGCCGGCCGAGCGCCTCGGCGGTCTGGCCCAGCAGATAGAGCGCTTCCGGTGTCATCGGCCCGTCGGGATAGGCGTCGAGCAGTCGCACCAGCAGGGCCTGGGCGGCCGCGTCGTCGCCCGCGCGCATCGCGAGCGTGGCCGCCATCAGCAGGGCGCGCGGGGCCAGCCGGCTGTCCTTCTGGGTGCGCGCCACGGCGAGGGCGGTCTCCCGCGCCGCGCCGAGCTCGCCGCGGCGCTCGAGCGCGTCGGCGAGGATCAACCGGAGGTGATCACCGATAGGGCTGCCCAGCGCGCTCTCGCCGAACGCGGCGGCGACCGGGTCGGGATCGCCCTGCTGCAGCGCCGTGATGGCCTGGGTCCACCCGCGCTCGGTCTCCGACGCGAGGCGGAACGGCTCGACGGCATCCGCGCGCGCTCCGGTCGCGGCCGCCAGCACGATGAGCGCGGTCAGCATCGGCGTGCGGAGCACGGGCGACTCGGCCATCGCCCGCCGCGTGAAGAGGATGCGCTGCAGCGCAGTGACGTTGGACAGCACGGCGAGCACCCACAGGGCAGGCTCCAGCAGGTCGAACATGGCGCCCGCGATGAGGCACAGCAGCCGCTCGGGACGCTCCATCATCCCCACGTGGCATTCGACGCCGATCGACTCGGCGCGCGCCTTCGTGTAGCTGACCATCACCGAGCCGACCACGCCGGCCATGGCCACCAGCGCGCCGCGCGCGTTGGGCGTGCGGGCCAGCAGCACGACGATGCCGAGCAGGACGACGAGGTCCGAGTAGCGATCGATGACCGAGTCGAGGAAGGCGCCGAAGGCGGTCACCTGCCCCGAGGCGCGGGCCAGCGAGCCGTCGAGCAGGTCGCAGAGGCCGGCGGCGATGAGCAGCAGGCCCGCCGAGCGCAGATGGCCGGCGATGAAGGCGCCGGCCGCGAAGAGACTGACGACGAGCCCGATGACCGTCAGGTGGTTCGGCCGCATGCGCACGCGGAAGAGCATGCGGCCGACCGGGTCGCTCCAGTACCGCACGGTGTCGCGATATCGGCCCAGCATGGTCAGATCGGCTGGGTCAGGGCCTGCTCGAGCGCCCGGCGAACGGTCTCGGTGCCCGCCGGCTCCTCGACCTTCCGCCCGTCGCGATCGTGCACGTAGAACGTGTCGAGGGCCTGGTCGATCTCCGTGGCGATGCGCGCGCTGGCGATGTCGAGCCCCTGCGCCGACAGCGTCCGGGTGATGAGGTAGAGCAGCCCCACCCGGTCGGCGCACTTGACCTCGATGACGGTCTGCTCGTCGGAGAGCTTGTTGTCGACCGCGATCTTCGGGCGCGCGAAGCCATCGGCGGCGGCCCGTCCGCGCTGCCGCCGCTCCAGCAGCGCCTCCACCGTCTGCTCGCGCACCAGCACGGCGCGCAGCGCGTCGAGCACGCGCTGCCAGTGGGAGGTCGAGGTCACGGTGTCGCCGGTCGGGTCGTTCACCTGGAACGTGTCGATGGCGATGCCGTCGGCGCGCGTGGCGATCTGCGCCGAGATGATGTTCACGCCGTGCGCGGCCAGCGTGCCGGCGATGAGCGCGAAGAGGCCGGGAACATCGCGCGTGACCACGACCAGATCGGAGGAGCCGAGATCGGGGTGGTGGAAGAGCTCGGTGGCCACCGGCGCGGCGTCCAGCCGGGCGATGAGACGCAGGTGCTCGGCCATCCGCTGCACGCCGGTCGTCGTGATGTAGCGGTCGCTGACCATCGCCACGTGCGCCTTCAGCGCCTGCAGCCCGAGCTCGTCCTTCATCACCTGGCGGAGCCGCTCCACGAGCTTCGTCCGGTTGGGCTTCTCCTCGCGGCCGCCGGTCAGCCGCGCCAGGGTGCGCCGGTAGAGATCGTGGAGAATCGCCGCCTGCCAGCCGGTGAGCACGCCGGGGCCCACCGCCCGCATGTCGGCGTACGTCAGCAGGTAGAGCATGCGCAGGCGCTCGGGCTCGGCGGCGGTCGTCGTGAAGTCGGCGATCGTCTTGGGGTCGTCGATGTCCCGCCGCTGGGCGATGTGCGACATCGTCAGGTGGTGCGCGACGAGGAACTCGACGCGGTCAGCGTCCACCGGGTCGAGCCCGATGCGGGCGGTCAGCTCGCGAATCAGGGGAATGCCCTTGGCCACGTGCCCGTGGCCCTTGGCCTTGCCGATGTCGTGCAGCAGCATGCCGAGCATGAGGAGTCCGGGCTTCTCCACCTCGTTGAACACCTGGGCGGCGCCCTCGGATTCCGCCGACTGCCCGGGGGCCAGCGCCTCCAGGTGCTCGACGGCCAGCAGCGAGTGCTGGTCGGCCGAGAACTTGTGGTAGACGTCGTACTGCACCAGGCACGTCAGCGCGCCGAATTCCGGCAGGTAGCGGCCCAGGAGCCCCAGCTCGTGCATCTCCGAGAGCGTGAAGGCCACGCGGCCCCACGACCGGCAGATGTCCAGGAACAGGTCGCGCACGGCGGGCGAGGCGCGGAAGGCGGCGTCCACCGTGTCCAGCGAGTCCTCGATGGCGCGCTCGAGGTCGAGCGACAGCTCGCAGCCGAGGCGGTGGAGGTGCCAGAACACCTTCATGATCCGCACGGGATCGCTGCGCAGCGCGCTGGCGTCCCCGTCGGCCAGGTGCAGGCGGCCGTCGAAGAACACGAGCCCGTCGGCCAGGGCCTGCTGCCGCTGCCGCCGCTCGGCCGAGGTGCGGCGCGACAGCGTCTCCTGGCAGCGCGCGATGAGCCGCCGCGAGATGCGGTGGATGGCCCGCGCGTGCAGGTAGTAGTCGCGCATGAAGCGCTCGACGCCGAGCGTGTCGCCCTCGTTCTCGTAGCCGAGGTTCTTGGCGATGCGCGGCTGCAGGTCGCGCGTGAGGACGTCGTTCTTGTGGCCGGAGAAGAAGTGCAGCTCGTTGCGCACGCGCCAGAGGAAGGTCAGCGCGGCGTCGGCACCGGCCTGCTCGCGCGGCGTGATCAGGCGCTTGTCGGCCAGCTCGCGCAGCGTGCGCGCGCCGAACTTGGCGTCGCCGAGCCACATGGCGGTGTGCATGTCCCGCAGTCCGCCCGCCGACTCCTTCACGTTCGGCTCGCCGATGTAGGGCGAGGCGCCGAACTTGCGATAGCGCTGCTCGCGCTCGGCCAGGGTCTGGGCCACGAAGTCGCCGAAGTCCTGGCGGAAGACGTTGTCGCGCAGGATCCGGCCGAAGCGCGTGAAGAGCTGGCGGTCGCCGGCGATCAGCCGCGCCGCCTGCATGGACGTGCGGCTGGGGAAGTCGGTGCGCGCCATGGCCACGCAGTCTTCCAGCGAGCGCAGGCTGTGGCCGACCTGCAGCCCGAGATCCCACAGCGTGTACAGCAGCTCCTGCATGAGCCGCTGCACGAAGGGCGTCAGCCCGCCCTCGTAGACGACCATCAGGTCGATGTCCGACGAGGGGTGCAGCTCACCGCGGCCGTAGCCGCCGAGCGCGACCACCACACACGGCGTGGCGGCCAGGCCGCCGGTGCCGGCGTCGTCGGTGATCAGCCGGGTCAGCGTGCTCACGAGATCGTCGACGAAGCGGGCGTGCGCGCGGACGGAGTCCTGGCCCGACGCGCCCTCGGCGTGCATGGCCTTCAGGGAGTCCAGGCCCTCGGCGAGAACGGCGCGAAAGAATTCGAGGCGAAGACGTCGCCGGTCCTCGGCGCGGTCGGCGCCCGCCTCGGCGCGCCGGGCCCGGCGATACAGCTCGGGCGACATGACTGGGAGAGCGTAACAGTCCGTCGCAAAGAGTGTCAAATGACGGTAAAGTCAGGCGCGACGGAGGTGGTGGAGCGGTGCGACGTGTGTGGCGTCCGGTAGTCGAGAGCCTGGTACCGTACGACGCCGGCAAGCCCCTGGAGGCGCTGATGGCCGAGCTCGGGCTCACCGAGCTGGTCCGGCTCTCGGCCAACGAGAATGCGCTCGGGCCCTCCCCGCGCGTGGTGGAGGCCATCCAGCGAGAGGCCGCGCGGGTGCACCTCTATCCCGACGGCGGCGGCTTTGCCGTCCGCGACGCGCTCGCCCGCCGGTTCGGCATCTCGCCGGCCCAGATCGTCCTCGGCAACGGCGCCGACGAGCTCATCAGCCTAGTGGCGCGGGCCGCGTTCGATCCCGGCGACGAGGCGGTGGTGCCCACGCCCTCGTTCGAGCCGTACTCGACATCGGTGACGCTGGCCGGCGGCCGGATGATCCCGAGCCCGCTGCGCGGCTACGACACCGATCTGGACGACGCCCTGCGCCGGGTGACGCCGCGCACGAAGGCCGTGATCCTCTGCTCGCCTCACAATCCGGCCGCGACCATCATCCCGCGCGCCGCGCTGGTGCGCTTTCTCGACGCGCTCGGCGCCGATTCGCCGCTCGTCGTGCTGGACGAGGCGTACTGCGATTTCGCGGACGATCCGGACTACCCCAACGGCATCGAGATGCTCGCGCGCTACCCGCAGCTCCTGGTGCTGCGGACTTTTTCCAAGGTCGCGGCGCTGGCCGGCCTGCGCGTGGGCTATGCCGTCGGGTCACTGGAGGCCGCCGACCGGATCAATCGCGTCCGCGAGCCCTACAACGTCAACCGTCTCGGACAGGTCGCCGCGCTGGCCGCGCTCGAGGACGTCGAGCACTGGGAGCGCACGAAGCGCGCCGTGCGCGAGGAGCGCGCGTTTCTCTCGCGGGAGCTGGCCAAGCGCGAGGTCACGTTCCCGCCATCGCAGGCGAACTTCCTGCTGGTCAAGGTCCCCGACCCCGCCGGCCTGCGCGGACGCCTGCTCAAGGCCGGGCTGGCCGTGCGCGACGGCGCCGGCGTCGGCTTCCCCGGTCACCTGCGCATCACGATCGGCGCCCGCGAGGCCAACGAGCGGCTGCTGCGCGTCCTCGACGGGGCGTGAGCGTGGACCGGGAGCTCAAGCCCGTCCATCATCCCGACCGGCGCACCGACGTGATGATGCCGTACGCACCGGGCATCGTGGTGGCGCGGGGCCGGCTGGTCTTCCTGTCGGGCGTCACCGCCGCCGCGGTCTATCACAGTCACCCCCACCGCGAAGAGGAGTTCAATCTGCCGTCGTCCATGCGGGAGCAGGCGGTGCTGGCGATGGAGAACCTCAAGAAGACGCTGGCCGCGGCCGGCTGCACGCTCAACGACCTCGTCGCCGCCACGCGCTTCCTCACCGACGTGAGCGAGCAGGACGATCTCAATCGCGTGTGGGCCGAGTACCTCGGCGGCCACCTGCCGACGACGACCACCGTGGAAGTCTCGCGCCTCGCCACCCATCCCCGCTGCAAGCTCGAGATCACCGCGATCGCCGTCGCCGATGAATAGCATGGCCAGGCTGGGGTTCGTCGGCCTGGGTGCCATGGGCAGCCGGCTCGCGCGGCGGCTGCTGGCCGCCGGCCACCAGGTGGCCGGCTGGAACCGCACGCCGGACAAGGCGCGCGACCTCGTGGCGGCCGGCCTCACGCTCGCCAAGTCGCCGCGCGCCGCTGCCGAGGGCGCCGAGGCGGTGTTCGTGATGGTCACCGACGACGCGGCGCTGCGCGCGGTGGCGCTGGGTCCCGACGGGCTCATTGCCGGTCTCGCCGCCGGCGCGGTCGTGGTCGAGATGAGCACGGTGAGCCCGGTGGTCGTGCGCGAGCTGGCCGCGCCCGTGGCCGCCCGCGGCGCCGTGCTGATCGAGGCGCCCGTCTCGGGATCGACGGTCACCGTCGAGCAAGGCACCGCCTCCTTCATGGTGGGCGGCGATCCCGCCGCCGCCGAGCGCGTCCGCCCGTACCTGCTGGCCATGGGCACCGCCGTCACCCACGTCGGCGAGCTGGGTCTCGCCAAGACGATGAAGGTCGCGACCAACCTGGGCCTGGCCGTGCAGATGCTGGCGTTCAGCGAGGCGGTGCTGCTGGCCGAGAAGGCCGGCATCACGCGCGAGCGCGCGGTGGAGGCCCTGCTGAAGAGCGTGATCGCCTCGCCGATGGTGAAGTACCGCGGGCCGTTCGTGCTGGGCCAGATGACCACCGCGGCCTGGTTCAAGGTCGCGATGATCCAGAAGGACCTGCAGCTCGCGCTCGATCAGGGCCGCGCCAGCGGGGTGCCGCTGCCGCTCACGTCGGTCGTGCAGGAGTGGATGACGGCCGCGCGTGGTCTGGGGCTGGGCGACTACGACTTCGCGATCGTCTTCGACGTGCTGGCGCGAGTGGCCGGCGCCGATCCGTCCATCAAGCCGCGCTAGCGGCGCTTGGCGCCGCGGGCGATCGCCAGCTCCTTCTCCAGCTCGTCCATCCGCTTGGCGAGCGCGTCGCGCTCGGCGGTGACGGCGACGAGCTGCTGCTCGCGCAGCGAGTAGGTCTGGTCGCTCCGGGCCACCTTCGTCTGAAGCTCCGCCTCGCGCGCGTAGACGTCCCGTAGCTCGCGTTCCAGACTCGCCACGCGCCGCTTGGCCGGCAGGTAGGCGCCGAAGAGCGTGTAGGCCAGGAGGAGGGCGAGGAGAACGCTGGCGGCGACGAGGAGCCAGGGCAGCCGGGCACGCGGGGCGTCGGCAGTCACGGGGACGGATTCTACGTTATTATCGGACGCGTGGAGCTTCGGCGATTCTTCGATCGGGCGGTCCGGTCGAGCTTCCGTGATCTCTCCCTCCACGACGAGCCGGTGGCCACCTACCTCGGCGATCTCCTGACGCGATTTGCCCGCACCGAGCGGCTGTTCCCGACCGGCGTCACTGCGCCCCGGCTGGAGACGGTGGTCGATCTCCTGCTCGAAGCACAGGCGGCCTGGGACGACACCGCCGCCCACTTCGGCCCCGAGCGCGAGATCGACGTGCGCCGCCACATCGGCGACTACACGCTGTTCATGACGGGCGTGTTTCGCGAGCGGGTGGAGCGCATCGCCTCCACGGGCTGGTATGTGAGCCAGGGCAAGAAGGCCTATCGCTTCGTGTCCGAGCACGAGCGGGCCCGCGCGCGCCCAGCGGCCCGCGAGGGTGGTCCGGTGTACGCGCGTCTGGCCGAGCGCTTCGAGCATTACGCCTGGGCGCTCGACTATGCGCGGCGCGTGCACTTCCACGACGCGCCGGCGCTGCCGTTCTTCCGGTTCAGCGTCTAGTACACTCCCTGTCGAGTAGACTCTCGCCGTGGACGCCGACGTCACCGCCGCTCGCCACGCCCTCGATGCCGCCATCGCCGATCCCGCGCGCCTGGACACGGCGCCGCTGACCGCGCTCGATGCGGACGCGCTCGATGCCACGCTGCGCGCCTCGCAGAAGCTGCCCTGGCTGGAGGTCGAGCCCTCGCGCGCGCTGCAGGCCGTCGGCGAGGCACTCGGGCTGCACCGGGCCCGGGGCACGTCGCCGCCGCCGGCCTTCCAGCGCTGGGAGCGCCTGTTCGCTCCCGCCGAGCCCACTCCGCTCGCCACGGGCGAGGCCGATCCCGCGGCCATCGAGCAGGCCCCGGCCCTGCTGGAGCTGCCCGAGATGGTCGGCTGGTTCCTCGATCCCGAGCGCGTCCAGGGCGACGCGCTCGAAATCCTCCAGGGCCGCGAGAGCAAGCTGGTCGTCAGCGACCAGATCAAGGCCGAGCGCGAGGCGGCCGTGCTGGACCGGGTGGTCGAGCGCGAGATGGACGACGAGGCCCGCCAGCGCTGGGCCCGCCGTCTCGCCGAAATGGTGTTCGTGTTCCAGGCCACGAAGCGGCCGGAGCAGGCCGCGCTCGCCGAGGCCGCGGCACGGGCGCTCGCCGACCGGACACGCGAGGCGCGAACCGATCCCTTCGCGCGCGCGCTCGCCCAGCGCGCGCTGGACATCGCCGCCGAGGTCGCCCTGGGCCGCCTGTCCGCGGCCGAGGTTTCGCGGAAGCCCGGCGGACCGTGATCACCGACGTCCCCGGCATCCGCGTCGGCCATGCCACCGACGCAGTGGGGCTCACGGGCGTCAGCGTTGTGCTGTGCGAGCGGCCCGCGGTCGCCGGCGTGGAGCTGCGCGGGTGGGCCAACGACGTGATCGGCCTCGACTACCTCGACCCCCGCCATCTCGTGGGCACCGTGGACGGCGTCGTGCTGGGCGGTGGCAGCCGCTTCGGCGGCGAGTCGGTGTGGGGCGTCTTGCGCTGGCTGGAGTCCCAGGGACGCGGCTACGCGGCCGGCCCCACCACCGTGCCGCACGTGCCGGGCGCCTTCCTGTTCGATCTCAACGTTGGCGACGGGCACGCACGGCCCACGCGCGAGATGGGCTACGAGGCCGCCAGCCGCGCGGCCGCCGGCGCGGTGGCCGAGGGCAACGTGGGCGCCGGCACCGGCGCCAGCGTGGGAAAGGTCCACGGCCGGCCGCGCGCGATGCGCGGCGGGATCGGCACGGCCAGCGCGCGCGTGGACGCGGCCGTCGTCGGCGCGCTGGTGGCCGTGAACGCGCTGGGGGACGTGCGCGATCCCGAGCGCGGCACGCTGGTCGCCGGCACGCGGGACTCGGAGCACGGCCGCACGCTCGTGGACAGCGCGCGCGTGCTGCGGGACGGCGCCGCGCTCGGGCGCTTCGCCGCACCCGCCCACACGACGATCGGCGTGATCGCCACGACCGCGCGGCTCACGCGGCCCGAGGCTTCGAAGATTGCCTCGCTCGGCATGCTGGGCTTCGCGCGGGCGCTCTCACCGCCGCACACCGCGTTCGACGGCGACACGCTGTTCGCGCTCTCGGTCGGCGACGTGCCGGTGGACATCACACGGCTGGGGCTGGCCGCGGCGGAGGCCGTCGCGCACGCGATCGCGCGCGGGGTGCGCGCGGCGACGTCGCTCCCGGATCTGCCGGCCGCGCGCGACCTCTAGCGCACGTCGTCCTCCGGCGGGCGCAGGGTGTCGCGCACGTCGGCCAGGCGCTCGCCGAGGGCGCGAGCCTGCGCGAGACGGTCGGGCGCGTAGGCGAAGCGCGGATCGCTGACGTATCCCTTCCACGCGCTCATGTAGTCCGGACGGCTGAGGCCGAGCGCCCACTCCGAGACGCGCGCGGGATTGGCGAAGTCGGCCATGATGCCGACCTCCTTGTGGACTCCCGCGTTGGCGCCATCCATGAAGGCCTCGAGCGACTTTGGCTTGGGGCCGTGCGGCAGGCCGACCGGATGCAGCGTCACCATGCCGGGACCGACCACGCCGCCGCCGCTGAAGAACTCGCCCCAGTGATA
>JBKPRI010000351.1:0-14532 GCA_046734515.1 Candidatus Methylomirabilota bacterium
GGTTGCGCGGGCGCCGGCGCCATCGGCGGCGGCGCGCCGGCGGCGCTCAGGGCCCCGACGGTTCCGACCACGGCGGCACCGGTCGCCGCGATCGCGAGGCCCTTGCCCTGGTCCCAGTGCTGATCGTCGTAGGCCTCCTGGCGGCTGGCCTGCGCGTTCGAGCCGTATTGCTGGCGGCTGGCCTGCGCGTTCGCCCGCGAGTCCTGCCGCGCGGCCTGGTTGTCGCCCGTAGTGGTCCCGCGATCCGGCGCGGCGGCGCGATCCTGCGTGCCTGCGCGATCCTGCGTGCCTGCGCGATCCTGCCCGTTTGAACGCGCGTCCGAGCGTCCGCCGCCCGACGAGAGTCCACCGCTCGCGGCCGGACTCTCGCGCGAGTACCCTCCGCCACCACCGCGGCCACCGCCGCCACGGCCGGCGCGCTGAGCGTCCGCGTCGCTCGCCAGCATGCCGATGATGGCGATGGCGATTTCCACACTCGGGATGACCGACCGGAGTCGAGACCTCATGGCTTCGATCCCTTCTTGGCGGTCCCGCTCGTCGCGGCTCCGTAGCGCGGCAGCGCAGCGGCGAATGGAATCTGGCTCGTGCCGGCCGGAGGCGTGAACGTGAAGAGCGCGTCCGCCGACTCCGGCGCCAGATTCCAGGCCGAGAACTGGGCGCGGAACTCGGGCTGGCCCGGCGCGTTCGGGTACGTCAGCACCACGCGCTGCGGAAGCGGCTGATCGCCGTCCGCGATCCAGATCTGAAAGTTCACACTGTCCGTCCGGCCGGCGAGGTGATGCGCCGGCGCTCCCAGGATCCCCGTCTTCTCCACGTACGCCACGGATTTGACCCGGCGCTCGAGATCGGTCGCCGCCCGGCTCACGAAGAGAGCGGCCAGCGGCAGCCGCATGCCGAGGTCTCGCACGAAGTACACGAGTGTTTCGTCGACGCCGCCGGGCTGGGCGGCCTGGGCATAGGTCCGGCCCGACTCGTCGAAGGCGCTGATCTGCTTGCCGTCGAAGACGACCAGGCTGCGCGCCCCGTTGCTCTTCTCCGCTTCCATGCGCAGCCGATCGGGACGGCGCAGCGTCAGGGTGCGGACCTCGTTCCACTCGATCTTCTGGCCGGAGGCCTGCACGGCATCGTAGGAGGCGTGCGCGGTGACGCTCAACCGCGGCGTGGAGCCGAGGAGCGACGCCATCTTCAGGAGGAGTGCGCGGGCGTCCGGCGCCGTGGCGCCTGGAGCCTGGGCCTGGGCGGCCCCCGCGCTCAGCGCGGCACAGAGACACGCGGCCAGCCCGACTCTCCAGCGCATTCGCCTAAGCATCGTTCGTACCCCTTCCGGCGGAGCCTCTTCGCAGCGGCTCAAGTAGGCGTCGTCGCACCCCCCTTCGATAGTGGACCTTCGTCTGATTGGAGTGTGACTGTTGTCCTCGAGGCCGCTTCCGCGAGCAGCGCGTACTTGGCGAGCGTGCGCTGGGCGAGCGCGGCGGGCCAGCGGCGCTCGTCGACGAGCGTCAGGAACTCGTCGAGAACCCGGGCGAAGTGTGTCTCGTGGCCCCCGTCGAGCGAGGGTGGCACGAGGACTTCGAACGTGTCCTGTCCAACAACCGACACGACGTCGACGCCCGGGACATCCCGCCGCCAGGCGTCGACCGTGTCGCGCAGGATGCGGCCCACCTTGGCGGCATCGTCGCGAGGCTCGACGAAGACGCGGCGGCGGTGGCCCGTGCGCGCGCTCTGCTCCAGGCAGATGTCCGCACGCGTGCCGTGAGCGACGCTGCGGGTGGAATCGCCGCCGCCCGGCGAGGGCGCAAGATCCCAGCGCGCCCGGGCGCTCGCGGTGACGCGGCCGATCCGGTACACGAGCTCGGCGTTGCAGCGATAGCTGAGTGTCTCGCCCTCGACGAACGGCGCGAGCTCCGTCGGGAACGCGCGCTCGCCCGTGATCCGCCGGAAGGCGTCCACGGGCACGAGCGTCGGCCACACGCGGGCGTCGAGGAGCGCGGGCGCCGCGGCGTCGTCGTCCACGAGCCACTGGGCCTGATCGACGAGGTGCGTGGGAATGTCGACGGCACCGCTGCCCTGCACGCGCACGTCGAAGTACCAGGCGGGACGCCTGAGCGGCGCCCCGTCGACGAGCTTCTCCAGGTGGTGCACGCTCTCCTGCTCGATGGCGGGCCCCTCGTCGCGGAACGCGCCGAAGAGCGCGGGGGACCCGACGAGCCGCTTCACCACGCCGGACGCGAGGTCGCGACGCCCGGTCATGATCTCCGCGGCCAGCGGCCAGCCGCCGAGGCTCACGCGCACGTGCTCGAGATCGGCCGGCTCCACGAGCCACGGCTTGTCGGCGAGCACGTGGAAGCCGGCCTCGTGCAGCCAGCGCATCGTGCGCGCCTTGCCCCCGTTGCGGCCGGCGAGCACCACCACGTCGCCCCGCCGCTCCTCGACGAGCCGCGCCAGCGGCTCGTCGGCCGTCGTCACCACGGGACGCCAGCGCGTCGGGTGCTCCGCGCGGCGGTTGAAGCGCTCGACGAGGGCGAGGAAGTCGCGCAGCTCGGCGCCCTCGCGCGCGTAGACGAACACCTCGTCGGCCACCCGTGCCTGCGGCACGCGCAGGGTCAGGGCGGCGTGAAAGTGCCCCGGCTCGAGGAAGAGGAGCGTGCGCATGGTGACGGCCGCGATGCTAAACGCGCTGGCCGTCCCGTTCAACGCCTGCGCCCTTGACATCGCGCGCGGTCACGCCGATTCTTCCCGCGTACCCGGGCCGCATGGCCCTGCAGCGCCTCCAGCAAGGGACGGCGATGACGAGACAGAGCTGGTGTCCGGCACGCCGCGACGTGCTCATGCTGGTGGTCGGCGTCGGGCTGGGGCTGGGCACCTCCGGCCGGGCGAGAGCGCAGGACGCCGGAGCGCGGCGCGCGCGCCCGCAGCCGGACGACCGCTTCGTGTTCGCCGGGGGCCCGCGGAAGAACGAGCTCCTCACGCTCGATGATCTGCCGCCGGGCGGGCCACCGGCCGTCACCTACCCGATGGACCCCATCCTCAAGATCGTGCGCGACGAGTCGCGACTCAACCAGGTCTTGCTGGTGCGACTCGATCCGAGCGGGCTCAACCGCGATACGCGGGCGCGGGCGGCCGAGGGCGTCGTCGGCTACTCCGCCGTGTGCACGCATACCGGGTGCGATGCGTGGGACTGGCAGCCGGCGGCGGGGGTCGTGAAATGTCCCTGCCATTTCTCCGAGTTCGATCTCAAGAACAGTGCACAGGTGCTGAACGGACCGGCCCCGCGACGGCTACCGGCATTGCCGCTGAAGATCGTCGACGGCGCGCCCGTCGTGGGTGGCGCCTTCATCGGTCGTCCGGGTTTCGAGTCGGGAGGAGGGTGACGACAATGATGTCCGTCAAAACGCTCGCCATCGTGGCCGCCGCCGTGACGGCAGTGCTGGGGCCGGCGATCCTTGCGGCTCAGAGCCCGCTCCGCTATACCGCGGTGACCGAACAGCGGCTGCTCAATCCCGAGCCCAACAACTGGTTGATGTACCGCGGCAACTACGCCGGCTGGGGCTACAGCCCGCTGGATCAGATCACGCCGGCCAACGTCAAGAACCTGGTGCCGGTGTGGTCGTTCTCGACCGGCGTGACCGAGGGACACCAGGCGCCGCCGATCGTCAACGACGGCGTGATGTTCGTCACGACCCCGCAGCAGCAGGTCTTCGCGCTGAATGCCAAGACCGGGGATCTCATCTGGCGGTACAAGAAGGAGCTGCCCGAGGATCTCCTCCAGCTCCATCCGACCAACCGCGGCGTCGCGCTGCTCGGCGAGCGCGTCTACGTGGCCACGGTCGACGCTCACCTCGTCGCGCTGGACGCCCGCACCGGCAAGGTCCTCTGGGACACCACGGTCGACGACTACAAGAAGGGCTACTACTTCACGATGGCGCCGCTGGTGGCCCGGAACAAGGTCATGATCGGCACCTCCGGCGGCGAGCTGGGCATTCGCGGCTATGTCGCGGGCTTCGACGCCGAGACCGGCGCGCCGGCCTGGAAGACCTATACCATTCCTGGTCCGGGCGAGCCCGGCCACGAGACGTGGCAGGGCGATGCGTGGAAGACCGGCGGCGTCTCCGTCTGGCTGACCGCGCACTACGATCCGCAGCTCAATCTGAGTTTCTGGGGCACCGGCAACGCCGCGCCGTGGCCGGGCGACATGCATCCCGGCGACAACCTCTACTCGTCCTCGGTGATCGCGCTCGACGTCGACACGGGGAAGCTCCGTGGGCATCACCAGTACCACTGGAACGACTCGTGGGACTGGGACGAGGTCTCGACGCCTCTGCTCATCGACTTCGCCAAGGACGGCCGCACCGTCAAGGGCCTCGTGCACCCGGGCCGCAACGGCTACCTGTGGCGGCTGGAGCGGCAGGCCGGCGGCATCAAGTTCGTCGACGCGCGGCCCTTCGTGATCCAGGAAGTCTTCACCAAGATCGATCCCGTGACCGGGCGGCCGACCTACGACCCCGAGCGCAGGCCGCGCGGAGGAGCGTCCGTCACCTTCTGTCCCGGGCTCTGGGGCGGCAAGGACTGGCCGCCGGCCGGCTACAACCCGAAGACGAACTACCTCTACGTCCCCGCCAACGAGAACCTCTGCAGCACGCTCGTGGGCCAGAGCGGACCGTACGAGCCGGGCAAGCTGTTCCTCGGCATCGATCGGCCGAAGACGTCCATGAGCCAGCGCCAGGGCTCCGCCCACATCGGCGAGCTGCAGGCGTGGGACATGGCGACGGGCCAGAAGGTGTGGGCGCACACCTTCCCCGACGGACTCTGGGGTCCGATCCTCACCACCGGCGGCGGACTCGTGTTCATGGGCGGCACCAACGACCGCGGCTTCCGCGCCTTCGACGCCAAGACGGGCGGGAAGCTCTGGGAGTACAAGACCAACTCCGGCGTCACGGGCGTGCCGAGCTCCTTCGCCGTCGACGGGGTGCAGTACGTCGCGGTGCAGTCGGGCTGGGGCGTCGACGCGCAGCGCATGCAGGCTCGGCTGGACACCTTCCGCAACACGAAGACGGAGGTGCCGCAGGGCGGCGTCATCTGGGTGTTCGCGGTCCGCAACTGATCACATGCCGTCGAGCGCCTTCCGCATCTTCAAGATGGCGTCGATGTGGGCGCGCGGCGCGAGCCCCGAGCCCATCGTGTTGACCGAGAGGTGGGTCGCGCCGAGGTCGCGCCACTGCCGCGCCCGCTTTGCCCACTCGTCGGGGCCGCCGATGCCGTAGGTGAAGCGGCCCTCGATCCCGACGGCGGACTGGGGACGGCCCGCCTCCTTCATGTACGCGCGCACGCGGTCGAGCGTGTGGCTGGCCGCGTCGCCGGGCTGGAACTGCGGGAACCAGCCGTCGGAGATCTCGGCCACGCGCTTCAGCACCGGCTCCGCCATGCCGCCCATCCACACCGGGATGGGCCGCTGGACCGGCAGCGGGTTGATGCCGGCGCGGTCGAGATGATGGTACGAGCCCTTGAAGTTCACGATGGGCTCGGTCCAGAGCCTTCGCATCACGGCGATCTGCTCGCTCACGCGCCGGCCGCGCGTGTGGAAATCCTCGTTCAGCGCCTCGTACTCGACGTGGTTCCAGCCGATCCCGACGCCGAGGCGCAGACGGCCGCCGGTGAGGACGTCGACCGCCGCGGCCTGCTTGGCGACCAGCGCCGTCTGGCGCTGCGGCAGGATGACGATGCCGGTCACCAGCTCGAGTCGCTGGGTGCAGGCGCCCAGGTAGCCGAACAGCACGAAGACCTCGTGAAAGGGACTCTGATCGGTGTACGGCGGCGTGCGTCCGAGCTTGTCGAAGCGCTCCAGCGTGCCGCCCAGCACGTGATCGAAGACGAGCAGATGATCGTAGCCGGCGCCCTCGGCCGCCTGCGCATAGTCGCGGATCACCGCGGGGTCCGAGCCGATTTCCGTCTGGGGAAATACCACGCCGAGTCTCATGTGGGAATCGTCCTCTCTCGGGTCAGCGAAGGCGCGGACCGGGATCCATGTTCAGGAAGACGCGGCCGCCCATCGGGTACCACTCCGGCATGACGGTCACCGCCTGGCCGACGACGTGGAGATCGCGCCAGCACTCGGCCAGGCGGCTGTCGCGCCGGTACGACGTGCTGCCGCCCTGGCGGAATACCAGGTCCATCGCCTGACGCGCATTGTCGGCGGCGTGCACGGCGGCCAGGCGGCAGCGCGTGCGCTGCTCGAGGGTCGTCTTCTCGCCCGCCGCGATGGCGTTCCAGAGGTCCCTGATCGTCGCGCTGCGGTAGGCGCGGCCGGCGTTCAGGATCGCGTCGGCCCGGCCGATCGCGTCCTGCACCTGGGGGTTGTCGCAGAGCCGTCCCGTACGGCCGCGCGGCGTCTTCTCGCACGCCAGCTCGATCAGCGCGTCGATGCCGGCGCGACAGATGCCGGTGATCACCGCGCTGTGGTGAGGCCCCACCCAGGCCTGGGCCGGCAGCGCGTACGAGAGTCCGGGCCAGTGGCTCCACTGGTTGTCGAGCGGGACCCCGGCGTGGACCATCGTGCGCCGCTCCGGCAGGAAGACGTCGTCGACGGTCCAGTCGAAGCTGCCGGTCGCCCTCAGCCCGGAGACGTCCCAGCTGCCCTCGACGAGCTCGATCTCGGAGCGCCGGAAGACGCCACGCCAGTAGACGGAGGCGCCGTCGGGACTGCGGCGCGGCTCGTCGCCGTCCAGGATCTGGAAGCTGCCGAGCATCCAGCCGCTCTCCTGACAGCCGGTGCCGAAGGGCCAGCGGCCGCTGACGCGGTAGCCGCCGTCCACCGGGGTCGCCCGCCCGCCACCCTGCACGGCGGTGCCGGCGATGGCGACCTCGCCACCCTGCCCGTAGATTTCCGCGATGCCGTCCTCCGGCAGACCGAGCGTGACGAGCTGGGCGATGTTGTTGTTGCAGACGTTCCAGCCGACCGAGCCGGCGGCCTCGGCCAGCAGCTCGACGACGCGCAGATACGTCAGGGGGTCGGTCTGCAGGCCGCCCAGCGCGCGGGGCCGCACCAGGCGGTAGAACCCGGCGGCGTGGAACTGCTCGACCAGCGGCTTGGGCAAGCGCTGCTCGCGCTCGAGCGCGTCGCGATGACCGCGGATGACCGGGCGCAGCGCGGCAGCGGCCCGGACCAGAGGCTCGGTGTCGACGTCGGCCGGCAGCAGCTGCTCGTCGGCGGTCTGCCGCATTGGCCCGGGATGTTCCGCTGGCCAACCGGAGGTGTCAAGCGGTACTGTCGCAGATCATCACCAGACCAGGAGACCTGCTCATGTCCCGTTTAGGCTTCGGCGCCTTCCTCGCCCCCCACCACCCGATCGGTGAGCATCCGATGCTGCAGTTCCGCCGGGATCTCGACCTCGTCGAGCAGCTCGACCGGCTCGGCTACGACGAGTTCTGGTGCGGCGAGCACCACTCGAGCGGCTGGGAGATGATCGCCTCGCCCGAGATGTTCCTGGCGGCGGCGGGCGAGCGGACGCGGCGCATCAAGCTCGCCACCGGGGTGGTCTCGCTGCCCTATCACCACCCCTACAACGTGGCGCAGCGGATGGTGCAGCTCGACTACATGACGGGCGGACGCGCGATCTTCGGCTCCGGGCCGGGCGCGCTCGCCTCCGACGCCCACACGCTCGGCATCGATCCCATGCTGCTGCGCGACCGCCAGGACGAGGCCATCGGCGTCATCCGCCGCCTGATGCGCGGCGAGCGGCTCACCGTCAAGTCCGACTGGTTCACGCTGCAGGACGCCGCGCTGCAGCTCCTGCCGCTGCAGGAGGACATGCCGTTCGCGGTCGCCTCGCAGATCAGCCCCTCGGGCATGACGCTGGCCGGCAAGCACGGGATCGGCATCATCTCCATCGGCGCGCTGGCCGAGGAAGGCCTGAACGCGCTGCCCACGCAGTGGGGCTTCGCCGAGGCGGCTGCCGCCGAGCACGGCCAGACGGTCGATCGCCGGAACTGGCGCGTGCTGATGAGCTGGCACATCGCCGAGACCCGCGAGCAGGCGCGCGCCGAGGCGCGCGACGGCCTGTTCCGCCACAACAACGAGTACATCACCGCGACCCTGCAGCGGCCGGGCGCGCGCGCGTTCAAGACGCCGGACGAGGCCGTCGACCGGACCGCCTTCGCGCCCGGCGCCGTCGCCACGATCGGCACGCCGGACGACCTCGTCGCGCGGATCAAGTCGGTGCTCGAGATCTCCGGCGGGTTCGGGACCGTCGTCGGCTTCGTGCACGACTGGGCCAACCCGGAGAACACGCGGCGGAGCTGGGACATGGTGGCGCGCTACGTGGTGCCGGAGATCAACGGCTATCTCGCCGGCCTCCGGACCTCGCGCGAGTTCGTGGCGAGCAACCGTGAATACTTCAACCGCGCGCGCGAGGCGGTGATGACGAAGATCAAGGAGAACCCGGCGGCGGCCAAGGCGCTGACGGTCACGAAGTCGCCCTTGCTGGCCGCCTCCGCCAGCAACATGCCGGACCTGAGCCAGCCATGAGCGCGATCCGTGTCGGCATCGTCGGCGCCACCGTCACCCAGGGCGGCAGCGGCTGGGGCCAGAACGCCCACGTGCCCGCGCTCAAGGCGCTGCCCGGCTACGAGCTGAAAGCGGTGTGCACCGCGCACGAGGACACCGCCCGGGCGTCCGCGGCTGCGTTCGGGGCGGAGCGCGCGTTTCACCGGTTCAGCGACATGGCGGGCGATCGTGACGTCGATCTCATCGTCGTCTGCGTGCGGGTGCCCGGTCACCGGGAGCTCGTCATGGCGGGCCTGCAGGCCGGCAAGGCCGTCCTCTGCGAGTGGCCGCTGGGCCGCACGCTGGCCGAGGCGGAAGAGATGGCGGCGCTGGCCCGGCAGCGCGCGCTGCCGACCATCGTCGGTCTGCAGGCGCGCAGCGCTCCGGCCATTCTCTATGCGCGCGACCTCGTCCAGCAGGGTCACATCGGCGAGGTGCTCACGGCCAGCCTGACGTGCATCGCGCCGGCCGTGCTCCAGCGGGGCCCCGGCCGCATCTGGCAGGGCGTCCGCGCGAACGGCGCCAACGTGTTGACGATCACCGGCGGCCACGCCATCGACGCGCTCTGCGCCGTGCTCGGCGAGCTCGTCGAGGTCTCGGCCCGCGTGACGACGCGGATTCCCGAGTGGCAGACGCCCGAGGGCAAGCCGGTCCCGGTCGACTCGCCGGACAGCATCAACGTGATCGGCCGCCTGGCGAGCGGCGCCGAGGTGTCGATCAACGTCGCCGCCGTGCCCTCGAATCCGAGCGGCAACCGGATCGAGATCTACGGCCGCGAGGGCGCGCTGGTGCTGCGCGCCGAGGGCTCGTTCAATACCGGCGGCAGCGAGCTTCACGGGGGCAAGGGCAAGGCTGCGCTGGCGCCGATGCCCATCCCGGCCAAGTACAAGGTCGTGCCGGACAGTGTTCCGAGCGGACCGCCCTACAACGTCGCGCAGGCCTACGCGCGAGCGGCCGGCGCGCTCGGCGGCCGCGGCGCGTTCGAGGTCGACTTCGACCTGGCCGTCAAGCGCCACAAGCTGATCGACGCGATCGAGCGGTCCTCGGCCACGGGCCGATCGGTGAAGGTGGACGCGTAGCCGCCGGCATGGAGGACGTCTACTGCTTCGGGGGTAATCCGCTGGACCGCGCCAGCGAGCGCCGCGATGACGGCGGCTGGATCGCCACGTTGCTCGACGATCCGCAGACGCGGCTGCTGGCCCTGCGCGACCTGAAGCCGTTCACGCGCGGCGCCGCGGTGCCGGCGCTCGACTGGCAGCCGGTGGCGCCGTGGCGCGAGCAGATCGACGCGGGCGCGCCGCTGATCTTCCTCGGCCTCGGCGACGGCCGCGCGCACTTCGCGATCGATGCGGCCGGCGCCAAGGTCGCGCCCGACGTCGACACCGAGCTGATCGACGTGCGCACGCTCGCGCCCACCATCGCGCCCGGCGAGGCAGCCATTCTCGCCGAGGCGCGCTCCCTGCTCGACTGGCACGCGCGGCATCGCTTCTGTGCCCAGTGCGGAGCGCCGACCGCGATGACCTCCGCCGGCTGGAAGCGGAGCTGTCCGGCCTGCCGGGCCTCCCACTTCCCGCGCACGGATCCCGTCGTGATCATGCTGGCCACGCGCGGCGAGCGGGCGTTGCTCGGCCGCAACCGGCGGCGGCCCGGCGCCCGGTTCTCGTGCCTGGCCGGCTTCGTCGAGCCGGGCGAGACGCCGGAGGAGGCCGTGCGCCGCGAGGTGCGCGAGGAAGCCGGCGTCCGCTGCGGACGCGTGCGCTACCTGGCCGCGCAGCCGTGGCCGTTTCCCTCGAGCCTGATGATGGGGTTCCTCGCCGAGGCGCTGACCGAGGAGATCACCGTCGACGCCGAGGAGATCGCCGAGGCGCGGTGGTTCTCCCGCGACGAGATCCGCGAGATGGTGGCGCGCGCCGCCGCCGGCCCCGACGATCCCACGAAGGTGTCGCTGCCCGCGCCCATCGCGATCGCCCATCACATCTGCCGGCGATGGTCGAGCGGCCTGGACGGCGTATGAGCCTGAGCGCCGAGGAGTTCCGCATCCATCTGGAAATGACGGCGTCCACCGCCGGCGTGCACCTGCCCGAGATCGTGCTGCCGGATTCGCGTCACCTGTTGCTGGGACGGATGCGCTTCCACTACCTCGACTGGGGCACGGCCGGGCGGCCGCCCGTGGTATTCCTGCACGGCGGCGGCCTCAACGCCCACACCTGGGACGTCGTGTGCGCGGCCCTGCGGCGGGAGCACCACTGCGTGGCGCTCGACCAGCGCGGTCACGGCGAGAGCGAGTGGTCGCCCGAGATGGACTACCGGATCGAGAGCCACGTCGCCGACCTCGAGGCGTTCTTCGACGCGCTGGCGATCGGGCGCTGCGTGCTCGTGGGCATGTCGCTCGGCGGCGCCAACGCGCTGGCCTGGGCCGGTCGCCACAGCCGCCGCCTGGCCGGCCTCGTCCTCGTTGACGTCGGCCCCGAGACCCGCGCCGAGGGCGTGCGCAAGATCGCCGCGTTCACCTCCGAGGCGACGCCGCTCGACTCGGTGGAGCAGTTCGTGGAGCGCGCGCTGGCCTTCAATCCGCGCCGCAACCGCGAGCTGCTGCGCCGGAGCCTGTTGCACAATCTGCGGCGCATGCCGGACGGACGTTACATGTGGAAGTACGACCAGCGCCATCGCGGCCGCGTCGATCCCGAGGCGCAGGCGCACCGGCGCGAGATCCTCTGGGCGGCAGTGGACACGGTGGACTGCCCGACCCTCGTCGTGCGCGGCGCGCAGAGCGACGTGTTCCACGACGAGGACGCGGAGAAGCTGGCCGGCCGCCTGCGCCGCGCGCGGTGGGTGCGCGTCGAGGGCGCCGGCCACACCGTGCAGGGGGACAATCCGGCCGGCCTGCTCATGCACATACGAGAGTTCCTCGACGAGGTGAATCATGGACCACGTAGAGTTTGACCGCGAGCCGCCGGCCGGCCTGACGACGCTGGTCATGGCCTTCGGCGGCTGGATCGACGCCGGCCGCGCCGCGACGGGGGCGCTGCGCCACCTGGTGCGCGATCTCGGCGCCGAGCGCGTGGCCCGGATCGAGGCCGAGGAGTTCTTCGTCTTCACCCAGGAGCGGCCCACGGTGCGCATGCGGCCCGACGGGCACCGCGACATCCACTGGCCGCTCAGCGAGTTCTTCGCGGCGCCGCCCGCGCCCGGCCGGGAGGGTCTGCTCCTGTTCTCGGGCCCCGAGCCGCACCAGCGCTGGCAGACCTACACGAAGGCGTTCCTCGATCTGGCCGAGCGCTGTGGCGTACGCCGGATCGTCTCGCTCGGCGCGCTGCTGGCGGGCGCGCCGCATACCCGCCCGGTGCGGGTCACCGGGCGCAGCACCGATGCCGCCTCGCGCGCGCGGCTCGAAGGCTGGGGCATCTATCGCCGGCCGACGTACGAGGGCCCCACCGGGATCTCCTCGGTGATTCTCGACGTCGCGGAGCGGCGCGGCCTCGAGCACGTCGGCTTCATGGGCCAGGCCCCGCACTATCTTCAAGATGCAGAGAACCCCGCGGCAATCGAGGCGCTGGTCACCTACGTGGCCCGCCTGCTCGAGCTGCGCCCGGACATGTCCGAGTTCGCCGAGGCCATCCGCGAGTTCCGCGCTCAGTGCGATCAGGCGGTGGCGCAGGATCGCGCCACGCGCGAGCACGTGCGCAAGCTGGAGCGGGAATACGATGCGGAAGCCGGCGAGGAGCCGCCCGCGCTGCCGAGCGGCGATCTGGACTCGGACAAGCTGATGCAGGAGCTCCAGGACTTCCTGCGCAAGCAGCGCGGCGACAGCTAGCCCGAGCTCCCCGCCATGCGCTCGATCCGCGCCCATTGCGCGTCGGTCACCGGCATCACCGAGAGCCGCGCAATGCGGACGAGCGCGAAGTCCTTGAAGGCCGGGTCGGCCTTGATCTCGGCCAGCGTCACCGCCCGGGGCAGACGCTTGACGGGCGCGAGGTCCACCGCCGCGTACTTCCCGCTCGCGTCGTCGGGATCCGGATAGGCGCCGGACAGCGCCCGGGCGATCCCGACCACCGCCTTCTCGTCGCCGGTGTGGTAGTAGAAGACGCGGTCGCCCTTCTCGATGGCGCGCAGGTGCTTCTGCGCCAGCGCATTCCGGACGCCGCTCCACACGGCCTTCTTGTCCTTCACGAGGGCGTCGAAGCCGTAGTGGGTCGGCTCCTCCTTCACCAGCCAGTTCACGCGCGGGCCCGCCTCACGCCCGCGTCGGCGACCAGCGGTACACGCGCTGCAGCGCTTCGCCCATCAGCGCGCGCTTGTCGCTCTCCGACAGGCGATCGGTGTCGCGGAAGGCGTCGACACCCTGCTTGTAGGTGAGCAGGCCGACCGCGCGCGTCCAGTCCGTGCCCCACAGGCAGCGGTCGATGCCGAAGGCGTCGAAGATGCGGGCGAGCGGATCCCAGATGTCCTTGTAGGGATAGGCCTCGCGCGACAGCGTGCAGGCACCGGTGATCTTGATCGCGACGTTCGGCAGCGCGCCGAGCGCGAGGACGGCCGGCAGGTCGGCCCAGGGCTGCGCCGGAGGCGGCGGCTCGAACGGCTGCTGCAGGCCGAGATGGTCGATCACGATGGATGTGCTCGGGTTGCGCGCCGCCAGCTCTCGCGCCTGGGCCAGGCGGCCCCAGCACAGAAGGTTCACCGGCAGCCCGTGCCGCGCCGCGGAGGCCAGCACGCGGTTGAGGCCGGGATCGGCGGCGTCCTCGGACACGCCGCGCGTCATCATGATGCGGATGGCGACCGTACCCGGCGTCTTCTTCCACTCGGCGATCGTGTCGGCCACCCCGGGATCGGCCGGATCGACGGGCTTGATCAGCGCGAAGCGCCCCGGATGCTTGGCGCGCACCTGGATCGCGTAGCTCGCGTCGTAGCGGTACATCGTGAACGGCGAGACGAGCAGCGCGCCATCGACCCCGACGGCATCCATCGCCTTCACCATGTCGTCGCCGGTGACTTCGGCCGGGCCGTGCAGCACCGCGGCCCAGGGCCGGCCGGGGTGATCGCGCTCGTAGGCGTGCACCTGGGCGTCGATGGTGAGCATCGGTGGCGTCGCCATGTCATCGGTCCTTTCGTTGAAGGCTCATCGCCGAGTGCGTCGCCCGAAGACGTAGCGCACCCCGTCAGCCTCGGTGTGCTCTGCATGCTGCGTCCCCGCGGGGACGTTGCAGGAGTCGCCCGGCCGATACGTGACGCGCTCGTGGCCGAAGTCGAGTGTCACGGTGCCGTCCAGCACGAAGAGGCGAGCGTCGAAGTCGTGCGCGTGCAATTCCCGATGCACGTGAGGCTTGATCTCGCCTTCCTGCACCTCATACCCTTCCTGACGAACGTTGGCTTCGAACTCGGTCCTGGTCATGACGTTCTCCTTTGGGCGTCAGGCCGCCTCAGGCCGCCGTCACGCCGCCGTCGACGGGCAGCGCCACGCCGGTCACGAACGAGGCCTCGTCGGAGAGCAGGAAGAGCGCCGCGTTGGCGATCTCCTCGGGCCGGCCGGTGCGGCCCAGCGGCACCGAGCCGTGCGCGCGCTTGCGCACCAGCTCTTCGGGGTCCATGCCGGCCGTCGACTTCTGATCGGGCCGGGAGACGAACACGCGCAGCATCGGCGTGTCGATGGGGCCGGGGCAGACGGCGTTGACCCGGATCTTCTCGGAGGCCAGCCGGAGCGCCAGGCTCTTGACGAAGCCGACCACGCCGAACTTGCACATCGAGTAGACCGGGCTGAAGCCGGACCCCACGAGGCCGGAGGTCGAGGCGGTGAAGAGCAGGCTGCCGCCTCCGCGCGCGCGGATCGCGGGAATGGCCGCCTCGGTCGTGATCAGCACCGTGCGTATATTGAGCTCCACGGCCAGATCGAAGGCGCCGAGATCGATGCCCTCGACGGCGGCCGGCCCGGGATGGCCGACGTGGTTCCAGACGAAGTCCAGCCCCTTGAAGCGGTCCACCGTGTCCCAGACGATCCG
>JBKPRI010000352.1:0-10627 GCA_046734515.1 Candidatus Methylomirabilota bacterium
GCGGCCGGCGGGCGCTGAAGTGGGTCGGCAACTCGCTGCTGGCGCTGATGCTGGTGTGGACGCTGGTGCCCTTCTACTGGATGATCGCGACGTCGCTCAAGAAGGACCGGGAGATCTACGGCTTCGAGGCCACGCTGATACCCCGCCAGCCCACGCTGCAGAACTACGTGCGCCTCTTCGACAAGACGCCCTTCGTGAAGTACCTGCGCAACTCCACCATCGTCGCGGTGGGCAACACACTGGCCTCGCTGGTGTTTGCCACGCTCGGCGCCTATGCGCTCGCCCGCCTGCGCTTTCGGGGGCGCGGGCTGATCGCGCGCGGGCTGGTGTTCACCTACCTGGTGCCGCCGGCGCTCCTGTTCATCCCGCTCTTCGCGGTGATGTCCGTCTTGCGGCTGGTGGACACGCACCACGGCCTCATCCTGGCCTATCTCAGCTTCAGCGTGCCGTTCTGCACGTGGCTGCTCATGGGCTACTTCCGCTCGGTGCCGATCGAGCTCGAGGAAGCGGCGCTCGTCGACGGCTGCACGCGGCTGGGAAGCCTGTTCCGGGTGATTCTGCCGATGTCCCTGCCGGCCCTGGCCGTGGTGGCCTTCTTCGCGTTCACGCAGTCGTGGAACGAGTTCCTGTACGCCAACGTGTTCGTGAACAGCGTGGAGGTGCGCACGGTCACCACCGGGCTCACGCTGTTCATCGTCGAGGACGTCTTCTTCTGGGGGCCGATGATGGGCGCGTCGTTCCTGAGCGCGCTGCCGCCCCTGCTGCTGTACCTGGTGTTCCAGCGGTGGGTCGTCAAGGGACTGACGCTCGGTGGAGTCAAAGGGTAGCCAAAGGAGACGGACGATGGCCCGGATGACGCGACGGCAAGTGTTGAAGACGGCGACGGTGGCGGCGGCGGCAACGAGCTCGCCGTGGTGGCTGGTGAAGACCAGTCACGCGCAGCGCGCGAAGAAGATCGTGTTCTGGCACGTGCCCAACTTCACCCCGCTCGCCGACGAGCTGCAGAAGCAGCAGGTCTACGAGTTCGCCAAGCAGGCCGGCGTGAAAGAGGGCGACGTCGAGTACGCCACCGTCGCCAACGAGCAGTTCAACGCCAAGCTGGCCGCCGCCATCGAGGCCGGCAACCCGCCCGACGTGACCCGGCTGTACGAGTCGAACGTGCAGTTCTATGCGGCCGGCGGCCACCTGCTCGACGTGCATGACATCGTCGAGAAAATGCGCCGCGAGCCGAAGGGCATCTTCGAGTCCGCCATGGCCTCCGTGATGGTCAAGGGCCGCGCCATGGGCGTGCCGCTGGCCGTGAATCCGTGGCCGGTGCACGCGCGCCTGGACCTCCTCGAGCAGGCCAAGCTCGAGTACCCCAAGACCTGGGACGAGTTCATCGAGACCAGCAAGAAGATCCAGTCGCCGCCCCGCCTGTTCGCCTTCGGCATGTGCCTGGGCCCCGTCGAGGACACCACCGACAACGTGATGAACCTGCTGTGGTGCTATGGCGGCAAGATGGTCGAGGCCGACAACAAGACGGTGGTGATGGCCTCCAAGGAGAACGAGGCCGGCGTGAAGGTGATCGAGGCGATGTTCAAGACGCACAAGATCATCCCGCCCGGCGCCGTCTCCTGGGACAACTCCGGCAACAACAAGGCCTACCAGTCCAAGCAGGCCGCGTTCGTGATGAACCCGTCGAGCATCTACGCCTACCTGGACGGCAACGACAAGGATCTGCAGAAGGTCACCGGCCTGCTACCGGTACCGGCGGGACCGAAGGGCAGCGTGAACCAGATCGACACGTGGGCGTACGGCGCGTTCAAGAAGACGCCGTACCCCGAGCTGGCCAAGGGACTGCTCGAGTACCTCATGCAGCCGGCCAACTACGACAAGATCATCCAGTCCACGGGCGGCCGCTGGGTCCCGGTCTACAAGCGGCTCTTCGACAGCCCGTTCTGGCACGAGAAGCCCGCATTCAAGCATTTCATCAAGATGGCCGAGACCGGCGTGCCGGTCAGCTTCGCCGGCTCGCCGACGCCGGCCGCGGGCGAGGTGCTGAACACGCACGTGATCCCCAAGATGATCCAGCGCGTGCTCGTCGAGAACTGGGAGGCCGCCAAGGCCCTCGACGAATGTCACAAGCGCATCGTGGAGATCTACACGCGCAACGCCAAGGGTTAGCGAAGGAGGTCGCATGACCGCACCGGCCGCCCTCAGCCACTTCGGTATCCACGTGACGGACATGGGCCGCATGGAGGAGTTCTACACGCGCGCGCTCGGCCTGCTGGTCAGCGACCGCGGGGCGCTGCCGAACGGCCCCACGCTGGTGTTTCTCTCGCGCGATCCCGACGAGCATCACCAGCTCGTGCTCGTCACCGGCCGGCCGCCGGACGCCGGTTACAACGTGGTCAACCAGATCTCGTTCAAGCTGCCGTCGCTGGCCGATCTGAAGGCCGCGCACGCGCGGCTCAAGGAGTCGGGCCGCAAGGAGTTCCGCATCGTCACCCACGGCAACGCGTGGTCCATTTACTTCCCCGATCCCGAGGGCAATCGCGTCGAGCTGTTCGTGGACACGCCGTGGCACACCCCGCAGCCGTTCGCCGAGCCGTTCGACATCGAGGCGCCCGAGGACGCGATCATGGCGGCGACGGAGCGCATCTGCCGCACCCGCCCGGGGTTCGCATCGCGCGCCGCCTGGCGCAGCGAGCAGGTTGCGAGGATGGGCGCCGGCGCGTGAGCCGCGCCGTTCGCGTCAGCGGCCGGCGCCGAGGTGGCCGACGATCGCGCGCTGACAGTCGAGGAAGGCCACGCTGAGGGGGTCGCGCGGGCGCGGCAGCGTGATGCGGACGTCGGCGATGACCGTGCCCGGGTGCGGCGAGAGCACGATCACCCGGTCGGCCAGGTACACCGCCTCGGCGACGTTGTGGGTGACGTAGAGCACGGTCTTGCGCGTCTGCGCCCACACGTCGACCAGCAGCCGCTGCATCTCGTCGCGCGTCAGCGCGTCGAGCGCCGCGAAGGGCTCATCCATCAAGAGCACGGCCGGGTTGTAGGCCAGCGCCCGCGCAATGGCCACGCGCTGCTGCATGCCGCCCGAGAGCTCGTGAGGATACGCGCGCGCGAAGCGCTCGAGGTCCACCAGCTTCAGGAATCGGCGCGCGGTCTCCGCGCGCTCGGCGGCGCCGACGCCGCGCATCTCGAGGCCGAACTCCACGTTGCGCTGCGCCGTTCGCCACGGGAAGAGCTGAGCGAAGTCCTGGAAGACCACGCCGCGGTCGAGGCCGTGGCCCTTGACGGTCTCCCCGCCGATGCGGATCTCGCCGCGCGTGGGCGGCAGAAAGCCGGCCACCAGGTTCAGCAGCGTGGTCTTGCCGCAGCCGCTGCGCCCGACCAGGCAGAGGAATTCCGAGGCGCCCACATCGAAGGACACCTCGCGCAGCGCGGTCACGACGCCGGCGTCGGCCGCGTAGTCGTAGCCGACCTTGACGATCTCGATCCCGCGCATCAGGCCCGCGCGCTTCGCATGAGGCCCCAGCGCTCCACCGTGCGCCGCTCGAGCGCGGCAAAGACCAGCCGCTCGACGCCGAGCCCCAGCAGGCCGATGACCGCCAGGCTGGCGAGCATCACGTCGGTATTGAGGAACTCCTTGGAGTCGAAGATCACCCAGCCCAGGCCCCAGCGGGTGGCCGCGATCATCTCGCCGCCGACCACGGCGATCCAGCCGCGCGCGAACGCCTGCCGCAGGCCGGCGATCACGAACGGCAGCGCACCCGGCAGCACGACGTGGCGAAAGATCGCGCCGGAGCCGGCGCCCATCGACTCGGCCGCGCGAATCCAGAGGCGATTGACGCCGCACACGCCGGTCCACGTGTTGAGCACCAGCGGGAAGAGGGCCGCGTAGAGCACGAGCGCCACGCTGGCCGTGTTGCCGAGGCCGAACCAGAGGATGAACAGCGGCACCCACGCCAGCGATGGGATCGGGCTGAGCACGCTGACCAGCGGCAGCACGAAGCGCTCGACGGGCTTGAAGCGGCCCATCAGCATGCCGAGCGGCACGCCCACCAGCAGGGCGAGGCCAAGCCCGGCGCCGATGCGCGCCAGCGTGTAGCCCACGTGCACGAACATCGTGCCGTCGGCGATCATGCGGCCGAGAGCCGCGGCGATCGCCTCCACCGGCGGCGTGATCGCCGGCGGCAGCGAGCCGCTGCGCGCGAACACTTCCCAGGCGAGCGCGGTCACGCCGAAAGCGATTGCGGCGCCCACGACCGCTCGCGCGCGCGGCCGCCTCATCGCGCCAGCATGCCCCAGCGGACCACGGTCGCCCGCTCGAGCGGCTCGAACACGAGCTTCTCGAGCCCGATGCCCACCAGGCCGATGACCGCGATGCCGGCCAGCATCACGTCGGTGGCCAGGAACTCGCGGGCGCCGAAGATCAGCCAGCCGAGGCCGAGCGGCACCGCGGTGAGCATCTCGACGGCCACCAGCACGCGCCACGCGCGGGCCAGGCCCAGGCGCAGCCCGGTCATCACGGCCGGCAGCGCGCCGGGCAGCACGACTTTGCGGAAGAGCTGGCGCTCGCACGCGCCCATGGCCACGGCCGAGCGGATCCAGATCGCCTTCACCGCGCGTACGCCCGTCCATGTGTTCACGGCCACGGGAAACGCGGCGGCGAAGCCGACGATCAGCACGGCCGGCAGGTTGCCGAGGCCGAACCAGATGACGAACAGCGGCGCGTAGGCGAGGCCGGGGATGGGATTGCCCACGCTGACGAGCGGCAGCAGCACATCCTCCGCCCAGCGGGAGCGCCCCATGAGAAGCCCGATGATCACGCCCGCCACCGCGCCCAGGGCGAAGCCGGCGCCCAGCCGGGCCAGCGTGCTGACCGCGTGCACCGGCAGCACCCCGGTCGCGATCAGGCGAACGAAGGTGGCGGCGATGCGATCGACGCCGGGGAACAGCCTGGCCGGCATGACGCCGAGCATGGCGACGCCTTGCCAGACGAGCGCCACCACGACGAACGGCAGCGCGAGGCCGGCGAGCGCGGACAGTCGCTGGCGCAGGTCAGCGGCCCTGCGAGGCCTTGCGCAGGAGCTCCTTGTCGAGCGCCTTGGCGATGGCGGGCACGGCCTTGATGCGTCCCTCGATGGTGCCGGCCACCAGATCCTTGGCCTGGTCGGTCAGGTAGCGCTCCATCGCCGGCGTGATCTCGGGCTCCCACTTCATCCGGCGCAGCGCGTTGTCGAGCACGGCCACCGGCGTGTCACGGCCGAGCGACTTCTGGTCGTCGGCATAGACCGTGGCCGCCTCGAGGGGTTTCTCCTTCAGGAGCTTCACGGCGCGCAGCCAGCCGCGGAGATAGGCCACGACGGCCTCCGGGTTCTCCTTCACGATCTTGTTGGTCGCCGTCACCATGAACGGCATCGGGTCGTACTTGCAGAAGTTCTCGACGCTGCGGATGAGGCCCTCGTGCTCGCCGGCAGCCACGAACGGATCGGCCAGCGTGGCGGCGTCGATGGCCTTGGCGATCAGGCTCGGGATGCGGTCCTTGGCGTCGGGGATCCCCGCGATCTCGTAGTCGCCCGTCTTGAGCCCGTGGGCCGGCAGCAGCCGCGCCAGCAGCACGTACTCGGTGATCGTGCCCTTCGGCACCCCGATCCGCTTGCCCTTGAGCTGGGCAGGCGTGTTGATGTCGGAGTCCTTGCGCACGACCACGTGGTTGGTACCGCAGAAGTACGAGTTCACCGCGATGGCGGTGAACGGGATGCCCTTGTCGAGGCCGATGAGGAACGGGGTGGGCGCCGTCGAGTTGATGTCGAGCGCGCCGGCGATCATGGCGTCGCGCCCTTCCTTGCCGAGCGCGAAGCGGCGCCACTCGACGTCGAGCCCTTCCTGCTTGAAGTAGCCCTGGCGGATCGCGATGACGTCGGGCGCGCCCACCGTCTGGGTGTGGACGGCGATCCGGAGCTTCAGCGGCTTGGCCTGGGCGTGGGCGAATGCGGCCACCGTCACGGCGAGAAGCATCGCTGCCAGTCCTGCACCGCGTTGCCGGATCATGAAGGGGCCGCCTCTCTTGTCGGGGGCTGCTCACGATTAGACGTCCGGGGCCGGGGTTGTCAAGCGGCGCCACGGTGCTACGATCCCGCCCGGAGGATCGCCATGAACATGCGCCTGCTCGCGCAGCACGAGCTCAACGGCTTCGGCAACGTCGGCGAGGGCATGGTCATCCAGCTCGCGCGCGACGGCAAGCGCGTGCTGTGGCTCGCGCACGAGTCCGCACCCAAGAACCTGACCGCGCTGGACGTCAGCGATCCGCGCAAGCCCTCGGTGATCTTCCAGTCCGACCTGCCGCACGGCGACATGCGCTCGAATTCGCTCGACATGGCCGGCGATCTCCTGGTGGTCGCCTACCAGACGAAGACGGTCGGCCTGCAGCCGGCCGGGGTCGAGATCTTCGACGTAGCCGATCCGACGAAGCCCAAGCGCGTGGGTTTCTTCGACGCCTCGGGCCCGCACTCGCGCGGCACGCATCATCTGTGGTTCGTGGATCCGACGACGCTGCACATCGCCAGCGGCGCCGCCGACTTCAAGCCGCGCAATCCCAAGGACGACCAGTGCTACCGCATCGTGGACCTGCGCAACCCGTCCAAGCCCACCGAGATCGGCCGCTGGTGGCTGCCCGGCACGCGGGACGGCGATGCCGAGCCGGCGCCGGTGCGCCATCCGGTGTTCGACTCCGGCTTCCGCGCCCACAACACCAACGTCTACCCCAAGCGCCCCGACCGCGCATGGGTCGGCTATCTCGACGGCGGCGCGCTCATCCTCGACATCAGCGACCAGACGAAGCCCACGCTGGTGAGCCGCTGGGACTATCACCCGCCCTTCCCCGGCTTCACCCACACGGTGCTGCCGCTGCTCGAGCGCGGGCTCATGATCGTCTCCGACGAGGCGGTGCAGGACGGCGGGCGCGACTGGCCCAAGCTGGTGTGGATCGTGGACATCCGCGACGAGCGCAATCCCGTGCCGATCGCCACGTGGCCGACGCCGCCGGTGGAGGAGTTCAAGGCGCGCGGCGGCCGCTACGGCGCCCACAACCTGCACGAGAACCGGCCGGCGCCGGGCGCCTGGCACTCCGAGACGATCATCGTGGGCACGTTCTTCAACGGCGGCGTGCGCGCCTGCGACGTGTCCGATCCGTTCAAGCCACGCGAGGTCGCGTGGTTCGTGCCGGAGGCGCCGCGCGGCTCGAAGGCGGGCGCCGCGCAGATCAACGACGTCTTCATCGACGAGCGCCAGGTCGTCTACGCCGTCGATCGCTTCACCGGCGGCCTCTACACCCTGGAGATGACGCTCCCGTAGGCCGGTCGCCGACCACCACGGCTCCGGAGCGTCCCGTTCAGTCCACGATGAACAAGCGAGCGCCGATGGACGTGCGCGAGCGGTGGGCCTCGGCGCCGTCGGCGACCTGGTAGGTCATCCCCGGACGCAGCACCATCACGCGGCCGTCGGCCAGCTCGGTGTGCAGCTCGCCGTCCAGGCAGAGGAGGATGTGCCCCTTGCTGCACCAGTGGTCGGCAAGATAGCCGGGCGAGTACTCCACCATGCGCACGCGGATGCCGTCGAACGTCTGCGTGCGCCACGTCGCGGTGCCGGTCTCGCCGGCATGCACGGTGCGCTCGACGACCGACCAGTCGGTGGTGCCGAAGGGGATGTTCGCCATCTGCATGTCCGGTATAGTACGACGGCGGAACCCTTCCAGGGTGCCCCTACCAGGGAGACCAGCATGGACGTCTTCGATCTGCAGGCTCAGAAGGAATTCGCGCCGGACCATCACGTCTACAAGTTCCTGGCCGAGACGCCGTACTGCTCGATCAGCGTGGTGGGCTGGGAGCCGGGCCAGACCTCACCGGTGCACTCGCACCCGACGGCCGACGAGATCTACCACGTGATCGAGGGCGAGGGCCTCTTCAACGATGGACGCCGCGAGGTACGCCTGACGCCCGGCGACACCGTGATCTTCCCCGCCGGCGAGATCCACCAGGTCACGAGCCTCACGCGCATGGTCCTCTACCGCGTGCAGGCCGGCCCCGACCGCAAGCCGAAGATGGCCGAGAGCTGGCCGAGCTAACCCTGTAGGCGCTTCCTGACGAAGGCGCTGATCTCGCCCGGCACGCCCGTGCTCGCGGCGTCGAAGTGCGCGGCAATCCGCTGGACCTCGAGCGGCTCGTCGGGGGCCAGCACCGGCGTCGCCTTGTAGCGCAGGCCCGGCTCGCCTTCCCCGTCGTCGACCGCGCTGTGGCTGAGCCCGGTGGACGGCTCCCACGTGAGCGCGCGCTCGTGGCGCCCCTTGTCGTAGCAGAGCTGGAAGGCCACGGGCGCGCCGCCGGCGTCACACCACACGATGAGATCGAGCTCCGCGGACGAGAACCAGCGGCGGTGAGGCTCGCCGGGCACCTGCCGCGTGGGGTGGACTTCGCGCATGGCCCGCCATGCTACCATCCATCACCGCTTCGCGGTCTGGCCGCCACACTTCGGAGGAGACCCATGACTGCCTCGACGCGTCGTCTCACCACCGCTCTCGTGCTCACGTGCGCGCTGCTCGCCGCCGGTCCGGGCCGCGAGGCGGCGGCCCAGGCCAAGCCCGAGGGCGAGATGCGCTTCGCGGTGTACGTCTCGCTGGTGCCGGCGTGGTTCGATCCGGGCGAGGTGGCGGGCGTGCTGACACCGTTCTGGGTGCTCTATGCCCTGCACGACGCGCTCGTCAAGCCGATGCCGGGCAATCACAACGCGCCGAGCCTGGCCGAGTCGTGGACGATCAGTCCCGATCAGCGCACGTACGAGTTCAAGCTGCGCGAGGGCGTGAAGTTCCACAACGGCGACCCCTTCACCGCCGAGGACGTCAAGTTCAGCTTCGCGCGCGCCAAGGGCAAGATGCTCCACGAGAAGGTCCGCGACGTGGAGGTGGTCTCGCCCACGCGCGTGCGCTTCCACCTGCACGAGCCGTGGCCCGATTTCATGGCCTTCTACGGCACCTTCGCGTCGGGCGCGGCGTGGATCGTCCCGAAGAAGTACGTCGAGCAGGTCGGCAAGGACGGCTTTCTGAAGCACCCGATCGGCCTCGGCCCCTACAAGTTCGTGAGCCATCAGCCGGGCATCGAGCTCGTCATGGAAGCCTACGAGGGGTACTGGCGCAAGATGCCGAGCGTCAAGCGGCTCGTGTACAAGAGCGTGCCGGAATCGACGACGCGGCTGGCCATGGTCAAGCGCGGCGAGGCCGACGTGGCCTACCTGCTCGACGCGCCGCAGGCCAGCGAGGTCAAGCGCGATCCGCAGCTGAAGCTCGCCTTCTCGGGCGGCATCGGTACCTTCTACCTCGACTTCCTCGAGCAGTTCGATCCGAAGTCGCCGTGGGCCGACAAGCGCGTGCGGCTGGCCGCCATGCACGCCATCGACGTGAAGGCGCTGAGCGAATCCGAGACGCTGGGCGCCTCCAAGCCGACCGGCAACGTGGTGCCCAAGTCCTTCGAGTTTGCTATCCCGCTCGAGCCCTACCCGTACGATCCGGCGAGGGCCAAGAAGCTCCTGGCCGAGGCGGGCTTCCCCAACGGCTTCGACGCCGGCGATCTGCACCCGTGGCCGCCGTACTTCTCGGCCGGCGAGTCGATCAGCAACTACCTGGCCCAGGTGGGCATCCGCACCCGCGTGCGCACGATGGAGCGGGCGGCGTTCTACAAGGCGCTGGAGAGCAAGAAGCTCAAGGGCCTGTGCATGTGCGTGAACGCCGTCTACGGCAACGCGTCTTCGCGGCTGTCGGAGACGCTGGCCAGCGAGGGCATCTACGCCTACGGCGCCTATCCTGACATCGAGGCAATCTATCGCCAGCAGGCGCGCGAGACCGACAAGAAGAAGCGTCAGGCCATGCTGCAGCAAGTGCAGCAGATGATCTACGACCGTGTGCGGTGGGGCGCCATCTACGACTACTACTGGCCGAGCGCGCTCGGGCCGCGTGTCGAGAATCCCGCGCTGAACCTGATCGATCCCTACCCGTGGGCGGCGCCGCTCGAAGAAGTGAAGCTGAAGAAGAACTAGGGCCGATCGAGGAGTGCCCCGGCTTCGCCGGGGCGCTCCGAGCCTTGGGGGCTTGGGGGCCATGTCGGGGCCCCCATTTCAACAGGCACGAGGGTCGTCCCGGGGCGCAGGTCGTAGAGCGTCATCGCCGTGCGGCGTGCACCGGCCGCGCGCCAGTGCTCGGCGTCGACCGGCGTGCCGTGCGTGCGCACCCACTCGGCGATCGGGCGGCCGGCGGTCTCGGCGCCGAGGCGCCGGCTCACGAACGAGAGATCGTCGAGCATCACGAAGCGCACCTGGCGCTCCTCCACCAGCCGCGCCAGCGCGGCCGGCGTCAGGATGGGGTCGAGGCCGTGAAAGCCGCCGCGCGCCATGACCGGCTCGCCCGTGCGCACGATGATCGGCGCCGCCAGCATCGTGGTGGACGTCGAGAGCAGATAGCGCTCGCCCGCCCGGTTGACCGCGAGGAACTTGATCAGGCGGGCCAGGCGCGCGGCGTCGGCAGCCCGCCGCGCGCGCGCCGCCGACGCCTCGTCGCGTGGAAAGAGTCGCACGACGTCGGCGGACGGCAGGATCC
>JBKPRI010000353.1:0-7851 GCA_046734515.1 Candidatus Methylomirabilota bacterium
TCGCGAATCTCCGCCGTGGTGCCGTTCTTGAGGATCACGTTCCGCAGCTCCTCCGTGACGACCATGACTTCGTAGAGCGCCACCCGGCCCTTCATGCCGGTGAAGTTACAAGTCTGACAGCCCTTGCCCTTATAGAAGGTCACTTTTCCGCGGCCCTCGGAGACGTGGCCGTACGGCACCAGATCGTCCTCGTGGCCCTCGAAGGGCTCCTTGCAATCCTTGCAGATCTTGCGTCCCAGCCGTTGCGCCAAAATGAGGAGCAGCGCCGAGGAGAGCAGGAAGGGCTGGACCCCCATGTCGACCAGCCGGGCCACCGTGGACGGGCAGTCGTTGGTGTGGAGGGTGGTGAAGACCAGGTGGCCGGTGAGGGCGGCGCGGATGGAGATCTGGGCGGTCTCGAGGTCGCGCGTCTCACCGACGAGGATCACGTCCGGGTCCTGCCGCAGGAAGGAGCGGAGGACGGCCGCGAACGTCCGTCCCACCGGCTCGCTGACCTGGACCTGGTTGACGCCCTTGAGGTTGTACTCGACGGGATCCTCGGCCGTCATGATGTTGTGCTCGGGCGAATTGATCGTCGAGATGGCCGAGTAGAGCGTCGTCGTCTTGCCGGAGCCCGTGGGTCCGGTGATCAGCACCATGCCGTACGGCTGATGGATGGCCTTGTTGAACTTCTCGTAGTTGTCCACGTCGAAACCGAGCTTGGTGAGGTCGAGCTGCAGCGAGTCCTTGTCGAGGATCCGGAGCACGGCCTTCTCACCGAAGATCGTGGGCAGGATCGACACGCGAAAGTCGATCTCGCGCTGGCCGAAGCGCAGCTTGATGCGGCCGTCCTGCGGCAGGCGGCGCTCCGAGATGTCGAGGTTCGACATGATCTTGATGCGCGAGATGATGGCCGGCTCCAACCGCTTGGGCGGCGACAGCATCTCGTGCAGCACGCCGTCGATGCGGAAGCGGATCCGGAACGTCTTCTCGTAGGGCTCCCAGTGCGAGTCGGACGCGCCCTTGCGGATAGCGTCGGCCAGCACCATGTTCACGAGCTTGACGACGGGGGCCTCGTCGGCCGATTCCTTGAGCTCGAAGACGTCGACCTGCGGGCTCGACTGCTCCTCGCCGACGACCTCGACGCTGCTGGGGTCGCCGATTACCTCCGACATCCGCTCGTCCATCGACGCCGGCTGCGTGGACTCGTAGTTCTTGTCCAGCGCCCGCCGGATGGCCGCCTGCGGCGCCACTACCGGCAGGATCTGGAGATTGGTCATGAAGGCGACGTCGTCGAGGGCGAACACGTTCGTGGGATCCGACATCGCCAGCGTCAGGGTGCCGCCGATACGCTTGACGGGCAGGACCTCGTACTTCTTCGCGATGTGGGGCGGCACCAGCCGCAGCGTCTCGGCGTCGATGTCGAGGTTGCCCAGCGTGATGGAGGGAATGCCGTACTGGCGCGAGAGGAACCCGATCAGCTGCTCTTCGGTGATGAACCCGAGCCCGACCAGGATCGTGCCGAGCTTGTCGGTCTTGCCCTTCTGGTCGGACAGCGCCTGCCGGAGCTGGGCTTCGGTGATGAGTCCCTCGGCGACGAGGAGGTCGCCGAGACGTCGGACCATCTGTTGCCCGAGCTTCACCTGGGCCATGGCGAACTCTTACTGTATAGCAGCCAGCCGTTTCAACGTATCCGTAAAGGCGCGCAGCGCCTCATCCTGGTAGAGCACGAAGACGACACGTTTCACCGTTGTTTTCGCGGACTTGAGGTGACTCACTACCGCCGTCAGCATCGCGTCCGCGGCCGCCGGCGCCGGCACATGGCCCACCCCGGTGCCGAGGGCCGGCAGGGCAATCGACGTCAGCCGATGCTTGTCGGCCAGGGCAAGCACCGCCCGCGTCGTTCGGGCGATCGTGTCGGCATCGGTCCTCAGGTCCGCTCCCATGGCGACGGCATGGATGACGTGCGTGGCGGCGAGGTTGCCGCCGGGAGTCAGGACGGCCTCGCCGACCTCGATCGGCCCCTGCCGTACCGCCTCTTCCTCGATCAGGACTCCGCCCTTGCGCTTGATGGCGGCCGCCACGCCGGCGCCCATGGTCAGCGTGGCGTTGGCGGCGTTGACGATGGCGTCGACGTCCCAGTCCGTGATGTCTCCCCGCTCCACCGCGATGGAGGCGGCGCCCACCTTGGCCCTCATCGTGACCGCTCCCGCGCCTTGGCTTCGTCCCAGGCTCGCTCGAGCTCTTCGGCCGACACGCTCGCGACCGACTTCCCGCTGGCGTTCAGTTCGTCCTCCATGGTGGTGAAGCGACGCCGGAATTTCTCGTTGGCGCCGTGCAACACGTCCTCGGCGTCGAGCGAGGACAGGCGCGCCACGTTCACGACCGAAAACAGCACGTCGCCGAGCTCCTCGGCGACGCGCTCGCGGTCGCCGGCGGCCAGGGCCGCCGACGTCTCGCGCATCTCCTCTTCGACCTTCGCCCAGGCCGCCGTGGCGTCGGGCCAATCGAAGTTCACCCGCGCAGCCTTGCTCTGGATCCGCTGGGCGCGGACAAGCGCGGGCAGCGCACGCGGCACGCCGTCGATGACGGAGCGCCGGCGTCCGCGCGCTTCCGCCTCGCGCTGCTTGATCGTCTCCCACTGCGCCAGAGCCTGCCTCGGCGTCTCGACGCTGGCCTCGCCGAAGACGTGCGGATGCCGGCTCACCATCTTGTCCGCCAGGCGCGCGAGCAGGTCCGCCATCGTGAACTCACCGCGCTCGGTCGCGATCTCCGCATGGAAGACCACCTGAAAGAGCAGGTCGCCGAGCTCTTCGCGCAGCGCGTCCGGCGCGCCGGATTCGATCGCCTCGAGGACCTCGTACGTCTCCTCGATGAGATACGGCTTGAGCGATGTCCGGGTTTGCTCACGGTCCCAGGGACAGCCGGCGGGGCCGCGCAGGCGACGCATGATGTCCAGGAGCCGATCGAAGAGAGCATCCGGAGACTGGGTCATGTGCGTTCCAGGCGGTGCGAGCGATTATACAGCAAGGGTTTGCGCGTGTGCTAGGCTCCGAGCCGTATGGCACCGGACGAGCCGGAGGGCGCATTCAAGGTCATCGACCGCCGTCGCCGTGGCGACGACGAGCCGGCGGCTGCGCCCGAGCCGCGGCGTGAGACGCCTGCCGCGCCTCGCCCAGCGCCGCCGCCCGAGCCGGGCGACCCCGGACGCAGCCTGGTCGGGCTGTTCATGATGCTCGGCAGCTCGGGCCTGATGGCGCTCGGGGAGGCGGACCCGACGACGGGGCAGCGCGGGCAGCGCGACTTGCCCATGGCCGCCGAGGTGATCGACGTCCTCGCCCTCCTTCGTGAAAAGACCGAAGGGCGCCGCTCGCCCGAGGAGACCCAGGTACTCGACGAGCTGCTCTACGACCTGCAGCTCCGCTACGTGAACGCTACGAAGCGCCCCGGATGACGACACGCCCGGGCTCGATGGTGATGTCGTGGACGTGCTCGGGCAGCGGCCAGCGCAGCAGCCCCACGGCCGCGGGGTCGAGCAGCAGTCGTAGCATGCGCGCCGGCAGCCGCTGACGTCCGACCGCGAAGTCCTCGACATCCAGACTGAGCTGCCGCCGCGGCCCCTCGCTCACGCGCGTGCGGGCGCCGACGTGAACCCACATGGGGTGCTCCAGCCAGCCTGCGGGGAGCATGCCGCCCAGACCCCCCAGGCCTGCCTCGTCGAGAAGCTGGCGCAGGGGGGCCTGGCCCGTCAGCTCCACGCGGTCACCCCCGACGAGCCGGACTCCGAGCGTGTTGAGACGCACGCCGCGCGCTTCGACCAGATGGCGCGCCAGTAGAGCGTTGATCTCGGCTTCGGTCAGCGCCACCGGCCGGGCCAGGCGGCTGGCGCGGGCAATCTCGAAGATCTTCTGCTGTGCGCGGCTACCGTCGGCCGCGGTCGTGGCGGGCAGCGCGGCGGCGGCCGGTTTGGCCAGCATTCGCGTCCCGGCCCCTATGGCGCCCCCCACGACCAGCGCGACGATGCCGAGCGACACCGTGGCTACCAGGCAGCCGGAGCATCCTTTCATGGCTGCCACCCTAACCCAGGCAAGCGCCGGAGGCGGGAAATTTAGGCCGACTATTTGACAGGTAAACACTCAGCTGATATATGACATATGTACTCAGGATCGGTTGGGCCCCAGGTGTCCAACCGGCAGAACAACTCAAGGAGGGGTTCGAGATGGCGATGGAGCGTTGGCGTCCGTTCGGGACCGTGGACCAGTGGGAACCGTTCCGCAACATGAGCGACATCCAGGGTGAGGTGAATCGACTGTTCGATTCGTTCCTCGGCCGCCGCATGCCCGCTGCGCCGCCGATGCGCACGTGGCTCCCGGCCGTGGACATGCACGAGACGAGGGACGCGTTGGTACTCACCGTCGAGGTGCCCGGCGTCAGCGAGAAGGACGTGACCGTGTCGATCACGGGCGACCTGCTGAGCATCAAGGGCGAGCGACGTCTGACCGACGAGGCGAAGGATCAGCAGTCCCTGCACTCGGAGCGCGTGTTCGGGCAGTTCGAACGGCTCATCCAGCTCCCGCTCGCCGTACAGGCCGACAAGGTGAAGGCGACCTACCGCGACGGCGTGCTCCAGGTGACGCTGCCGAAAGCCGAGGAGCTGAAGCCTCGCGAGATCAAGATCGACATCCAGTAAGGACGTGGGAGGGGGCCGGTTGATCGGCCCCCTCCACCACCAGACGAGAAAGGAAACGGAAGGGTCATGGCAAAAGTGATCGGGATCGATCTCGGGACGACGAACTCCGTCGTCGCGGTCATGGAGGGCGGCAACCCGACGGTGATTCCGAACCAGGAGGGGAGCCGGCTGACGCCGTCGGTGGTGGCGTTCACCAAGGATGGCGAGATTCTCGTGGGGCAGGTGGCCAAGCGGCAGGCGATCACGAACCCGGAGAACACGGTGTTCTCCATCAAGCGCTTCATGGGCCGGCGTCACGACGAGGTCGTCCAGGAGATCAAGCTCGTGCCGTACAAGGTCGTGAAGGCCGGCAACGGGGAGGCGCGCATCGAGGTGCGTGGCAAGCAGTACGCCCCGCCGGAGATCTCGGCCATGATCCTGCGCAAGCTGAAGGAGGCGGCCGAGGCCTACCTCGGTGAGAAGGTCACGCAGGCGGTCATCACGGTGCCCGCGTACTTCAACGACAGCCAGCGACAGGCCACCAAGGACGCCGGCAAGATCGCCGGCCTCGAGGTGCTGCGCATCATCAACGAGCCGACCGCCGCTGCGCTGGCCTACGGTCTCGACAAGAAGAAGGAAGAGAAGATCGCCGTCTACGACCTCGGCGGCGGCACCTTCGACATCTCCATTCTCGAGATCGGCGAGGGCGTGTTCGAGGTGAAGGCGACCAACGGCGACACGCATCTCGGCGGTGACGACTTCGACCAGCGGATCATCGACTGGATCGCCACCGAGTTCGGCAAGGAGAACGGCATCGACCTGCGCAAGGACCGCATGGCCCTGCAGCGCCTCAAGGAGGCGTCCGAGAAGGCCAAGGTCGAGCTCAGCTCCACAGTGCAGACGGAGGTGAACCTGCCGTTCATCACGGCCGATGCCAGCGGTCCCAAGCACCTGGTGATGACGCTCACGCGCGCCAAGCTGGAATCCCTGGTGGCCGATCTCGTGGAGCGCACGCTGGGGCCCTGCCGGCAGGCGATGCAGGATGCGAGTGTCACCGCCAAGGACATCGACGAGGTGGTGCTGGTCGGCGGCCAGACGCGCATGCCCAAGGTGCAGGAGGCGGTGAAGGGGCTCTACGGCAAGGAGCCGCACAAGGGCGTGAACCCCGACGAGGTCGTGGCGGTCGGCGCCGCCGTGCAGGCCGCGGTCCTCACCGGTGAGGTGAAGGACGTGGTCCTCCTCGACGTCACGCCGCTGTCCCTCGGCATCGAGACGCTGGGCGGCGTCATGACCACGCTGATCTCGCGCAACACCACGATCCCGACGAAGAAGAGCGAGACGTTCACGACCGCCGCCGACAACCAGGACCAGGTCGAGGTCCACGTGCTCCAGGGCGAGCGGCCCATGGCGCGGGACAACCGGACACTGGGCAAGTTCAACCTCGTCGGCATTCCGCCGGCGCCGCGCAACGTGCCGCAGATCGAGGTGACCTTCGACATCGACGCCAACAGCATCATCAACGTGTCGGCGCGTGACAAGGCCACCGGCAAGCAGCAGAACATCACGATCACGGCCTCCACCACGCTGACCAAGGACGAGATCGACCGCATGGTGAAGGAGGCGGAGGCCAACGCCACCGAGGACACCAAGCGCAAGGCCGAGATCGAGGCACGCAACCAGGCCGACGGCCTCGTGTACTCCACCGAGCGCACGCTGTCCGAGCACGGCGCGAAGCTGGCCGAGGCCGATCGCAAGGCCATCGACGAGGCGCTGGGCGAGGCCAAGGAGGCGCTCAAGGGCGAGGACGTCGAGCGCATCAAGCGCGCGTACGAGAACCTGACCAAGGCCTCGCACAAGCTGGCCGAGATCATGTATCGCGAGAGCCAGCAGGGGCAGGCGGCCTCCGGCACGCCGGCCGGCCCGCAGCCCGGCGGCGCCCCCGGACCCAAGGAGGGCGAGGTCGTCGACGCGGAGTTCGAGGACCTGGGCGACAAGCACGAGAAGAAGTAGGGCATGCGTCGCGATTACTACGCGGTCCTGGGCATCGCGGCGACCGCAGCGCCGCGCGAGATCCGCCAGGCCTACCGGCGGCTCGCGCGGCAGTACTCGCCGGACGTGAACTTCTGGGACAGCACTGCGCTGACCCTCTTCGAGGAGATTGCCGAGGCGTACCGCGTCCTCAGCGATCCGAACGCGCGCGCGATGTACGACCGCTTCGGCCCGGCCATGGGCGCGGAGGCGCCGGCGGCGGGCCGTCGGGGCGACGACGTTCACGTCACCGTCGAGCTGGAGTTCGCCGACGTCGCGCGCGGCGCACGCCTGTCGCTCGGCGTGCCGCGCTTCTCGCCATGTCCCGACTGCCAGAGTAGCGGCCGTCGTGAGGGCCGCGCGTGCGTGCCCTGTCAGGGCCGCGGCGTGCGCCGCGCAGTGGACCCGGTCTCCATCGAGATCCCGCCGGGTGTGGACTCCGGCACGCAGGTCCGCGTCACCGGTGAGGGGAGCGCGGGACCATTCGGGGGCGCGCGCGGCGACCTCATCGTCAGCACGCGGGTGCTGGAGCACCCGTTCTTCACACGGCAGGGCGACGGCGTCCACTGTGAGGTGGAGCTGGGCGTGTGGGAGGCGCTGCGTGGCGCCCGGATCCGTGTGCCGACCCCTCTCAGCGAGGCCGTCCTCATCGTGCCGCCGGGGACCGCGCCCGGCCAGGTCTTCCGACTCCGCGGTCAGGGCTTGCCTCGCCTGGTCGACGGCAGCGTGGGCGACCTCTACGTCACGGTGCGGGTGACGATCCCGACAGGCCTCGACGCGCGCACCGACGAGCTCGTGCGCGAGCTGGAACGTTTACTGCCGGCGCCCGACCGCGCCGAGCTCGCGCGGTACCGAGGAGGCGCGTCGTGAGTGACCGCGCGAAACCGCTGTACATGATCGGGGTCGTGGCCGAGATGCTGAAGGTGCATCCGCAGACGCTGCGCTTCTACGAGAAGAAGGGGCTGGTGAGACCGAGCCGCACCGAGGGGCAGACCCGGATGTATTCCGCCGATGATGTGGATGACATCGCCCGTCTGCTCCGTCTCACCCGTGACCTCGGCGTGAATCTCGCCGGCGTCGAGATCATCCTAAAGATGAGACGGCGAATGACCGATATGCAGCGACAGATCGAAGACCTGCTGGCCTACGTCCGAGAGGGCGGAGGCCCGGCGCCC
>JBKPRI010000354.1:0-11798 GCA_046734515.1 Candidatus Methylomirabilota bacterium
GTCGAGCGCATGCAGAGCCACCCGGGCGCGAACATTCCCGAGGGCGAGGTCCAGCGCATCGGCGCCTCGCTGATGGTCCTTCGCTGTGCCCGCTGCCACGGCGAGGAAACGCTGAACCTGATGGTCCTCAAGACCGAACCCGAGCGCATCGCGACGATCCGCCGCATGGCGGCGCTGCCCGGCTCGGGCGTGCGCCCGGATCAGGTGGCCTCGATCGCCCAGGCCTTCGACATGCTGGTACGGCACTGGCCGGCACCCGGGGAGCGATGACGGGGCGGCTCGCATCGGCCGCGCTCGCCGTCCTCCTGGTGGCGCTGGCGCCGGCCGCGGCCGGCGCCATCTGGCCGTTCACCTCCAAGGCTCCCCCGGCGCCACCGGCGTCCAATGCCTCGGTGACGTCGTCGATCCCGGCGCCGGAGGTGGCGCAGCGCGCCGAGGAGGCGACCCGCGTGCTGCGCGATCTCGACGCGCTGCTGGCGCCGGGCGCCGGCATCCTCGCGATCCAGGAACGGCTCGAGGAGACCGCGGAGCGGATCGCTGCGCAGGCGGAGCAGACCGACCGCCAGCTCGCGCATCGCCCGTCGGGTGCCGCGCTCGACAGCCTCACGAACCAGTGGCAAGGCGTCCGCGCCGAGCTCGCGACCTACGTCACCGTGCTCGGGGAACGGGCCACCGCGCTGGAGCGAGGCCTCCAGCGCCTGGCCGGGCTGCGCGAGACGTGGACCCAGACGCGGACCGATGCGCGAGCGTCGCGGGCGCCGGCACCGGTGCTCGAGCGGATCGACGGCGTCCTGACCGCCATCGACCAGGCAAAGCCCCGGCTCCAGCAGGAGCGCGGCGCGATGCTCGTGCTCCAGGACCGCGTCGCCCAGCACGTGGTGCGGTGCGATGAGGCGCTCATGCGTCTAGCCACTGCGCGCACCGACACGGCCGGACAGCTGCTGGTTCGCGACGGCATCGCGCTGTGGAACGGCGAGGAGCGTGCGGCCGCCATGAGCGAGTTGCCCGGCCGTCTCGGCGACGCCGTGACCGGCGCCATGGCGGAAGTCAGTCAGTACACCGCCGACCACGTCCCCCGCTTCGTCATCAATCTCGGTCTGCTGAGCGCGCTCCTGCTGATCATGTCCCGGGCCCGTCGAGAGGCGCGGCGGATCGCGCCCACGCTGGAGGCCGGCGCCCACCGCCTGGCCGCGCTCGAGCATCCCGTGGCCGCGGCGATCCTCCTGACGCTCCTGGCGAACAGCTTTTCGGGACCGCGGGCCCGCGTCATCCAGGTCGCGGCCGGGATCCTCGTGCTCACGGCGACGCTGCTCGTCGCGAGCGTGGGTCTGTCCGCGCGCCGGATGCCGCTGCTCTACGGCGTCGGGGCGCTCGTCTTCGTGGATCTCTTCCGGGCGCTCGCCTCGGCGGTCCCCCTGCTCGAGCATTGGATCTTCATCCTGGAGGTGGTCGGCGTCATCGCCGTGCTGGCGTGGCGTCGCCCCCTGACGTCGCCGGAGTCGGATCGCGTCGCGCAGCTCGCCGTCGTCTGCGTGCTGCTGGCCATCACCGGCGCCGGCGTGGCGGCCGTGGCGGGCTACATGCGGCTGGCGCTCTTCGTCGGGGCCGGGCTGCTGGGGAGCATCTACGTGGGCATGGTGCTGTACGCGGGCATGAAGGTACTCGACGGCCTGCTGTTCGTGGGACTCCGGAGCCGCCCGCTCTCGGACTTGCGGATGGTCCAGGGCCACGGACCGCTGATCGAGCGGCGCTTCCGGACCGTGCTGCGCTGGCTCACGGTCGGCGGCTGGGTCGTCCTCGCCTTGCGGCACTTCGGCCTCTGGTCCACCACCGTCGCGCTGGCCAGCACGGCGCTGTCGGCGGAGATCCAGCGCGGCGCGCTCACCATCTCGGCGGGCGGCGTCGTGGTGTTCGTGGTGACGGTCGTCGCCACCTTCATCCTGTCGGCCGTCGTGAGGTTCGTGCTCGAGGAGGAGCTCTACCCGCGCGTGGCGCCGCAGCGGACGCTGCCGTATGCGATCTCCACCCTCGTGCACTACACGCTGGTGTTCACGGGCTTCCTGCTGGGGGTGGCGGCGCTGGGGATCGACCTCACCAAGATCACGATCCTGGCCGGCGCGCTCGGCGTCGGCATTGGCTTCGGACTGCAGGGCCTCGTGAACAACTTCGTCTCCGGGCTGGTCGTGCTCTACGAGCGGCGGATCAACGTGGGCGACATGGTGCAGATCGGTGACGTCGGAGGCCAGGTGCAGCAGCTGGGTCTGCGCGCCTGCACGGTCCGGACGTGGGAGGGTGCCGAGGTGATCGTGCCCAATGCGAGCCTCACGTCGGAGAAGGTGGCGAACTGGACGCTGTCCGATCGCCACCGTCGCATCGACCTGCCCGTCGGCGTCGCCTACGGCACTTCACCGGAGAAGGTGGCCGACGTCCTCCTGGCCGTCGCGCGCAAGCACTCGCACGTGCTGGCCGAGCCGGCGCCCGTCGTGTTGTTCCGGGGCTTCGGGGACAGCGCGCTGCTGTTCGAGATGCGGGTGTGGACCGACCGCTTCGACACCTGGATGCAGACGCACAGCGAGCTGGCCGTCAGCGCGTACGGTGCCTTGCGGGAGGCCGCGATCGAGATCCCGTTCCCCCAGCGGGACGTCCACGTGCGGCCGGCGTGACGGGCCACGCCGGCCGCGGTCGAGCGGCCGGACGATCTGCTAGCGGTCGAGCCGCGTGATCTTCGTGCCCTGCAGCCCGGCGCCGGCCATCAGGCCTTTCTGGTCGAAGAAGATCGCGTAGATGTCGCTCTGCGCGGTGGTCGTCGAGAACGAGCGGGCCATGCCGGCGTCGAAGATCGCGATGCTGGGCCCGGTGCCGACCTCGAAGCCGCCGCTGTTGTTCAGGTACTGCACGGCGGAATCGCTCATGAAGAACAGCGCGTAGCCGAAGCTCTGCACCCCGGCCTGAAATCCATACGACGCCGCGACCGTGTTGTAGTAGGCGCGGACGCGGCCCTGCTGCACCAGCCCGCCCTCGCCGTACTGCGCCCCGAACAGGAAGCCGGCCTTGACGATGCTCGGGAAGACCAGGACGGCCCGCGCCTGCCGGCCGAGGTTCCGGGATTCGGGAACGCTGTCGTACATCTTGGACAGCGCGGAGTTCACGTCACGGTCGATCTCACTCGACGAGGCGGCCGTGGCAGGCCGTGGAGCCGGGCTGATGGGCAGGGCGAGCGCCAGCACCAGCAGCGCGGCGGTGGCCGTTCGAACGCTGAGCATGTTCGGCTCTCCTCTCACTTGACGAACGGGACGTCTTGCGCGAGCTGGTAGTTGAGTGCCGCCCGGAGCTTGTTCTCGAGCTGATAGAACCGCGCGACTTTCCGGGGCGGCAGCACCTTCTGGAACCGCGGCTGGTACGCCTTCAGCAGGGCGGCGTGGTCCGTCTCGAGCGTCAGGAAATCACCGAGCAGCCGGGTGGCCGCCTCGTCGGTCATCGTCTTGTAGACGGCGGCGTAATCGCCGAGCAGCTTGGCCGTCTTGTCGTATTGCACGATCATGTCGCTCTGGTACGCCGCGTAGACGGGCCAGAAGCCCTTGGCCTCGTCCTCCGTCAGCTCGAGCGCGGAGGCCACCAGCAGCTTCTTGTCGGCCCGCACCTTCTCCCGCAGCAGGTCCATGGTGTCGGCGGGCTTGTCGCCGGATTTGTCCTGGGCGGTCGCGACGCCGGTCATGAGGCAGGTCACGGCGGCCGCGATCACCACGACGATTCGCGCTCGGAATGCCATCGCTCGTGTACTCCTTTCGTTCAGGGTGCGGTGATGGTGACACCCTTGAGGCCACGATCCATCGGACCTTGGTCTCACGTGGGGTCCCACGTCGGGTGGCTCACGATGGCGAGCGTGTGCTCGGCAATCATGCGCTCCTCGTCGGTCGGGATGACCCATGCGGACACGCGCGAGCCCCGCGTCGAGATGCACGGGCCGCCGGCCAGGTTGGCGGCCGGGTCGAGCTGCACCCCGAGCCACTCCGCTCGCGCGCAGACCCGTGCGCGGATGTCGGGCGAGTTCTCGCCGATCCCCGCCGTGAAGACGAGCCCATCGATGCCGCCCAGCGCACCGGCGAGCGATCCGACCTCGCGGCCGATCCGATAGATGAAATAGTCCAGCGCCAGGCGAGACGCCGGTGCATCCGAGGCCAGCAGCTCGCGGACGTCGTTGCTGAGGCCCGAGAGTCCGCGCAGCCCCGCGTCGTGGTAGAGCAGTCGCTCGAGGTCCTCGGCGCGCCAGCCCTTCTGGGTCAACAGGTACAGCAGCACGCCGGGATCGATCTGGCCCGAGCGGGTGCCCATGGGCAGCCCATCGAGCGCCGTGAAGCCCATCGTGCTGTCCATGCTGCGTCCGTCGCGGAGCGCACACATGCTCGCCCCGCTGCCCAGATGAGCGACCACCACCGCCCCGCGCGCGATCTCGGGCGCCACGCGCGGCAGGCTTCGTGCGATGTACTCGTAGGACAGCCCGTGAAAGCCGTAGCGCCGGACACCCTCGCGATAGAGGGCCTCCGGCAAGGCGTAGCGATCGGCTACCTCCGGATGCTCGCGGTGAAACGCGGTGTCGAAGCAGGCCACCTGCGGCGTGTCGGGGAATCGCAGGCGAATGGCGCGGATGGGCTCGAGGGCGGCGGGCTGGTGCAGCGGCGCCAGGGGCACCAGTGCCTCGAGCATGGCCAGCGCGCGATCATCCACGAGCCGCGGGGCCGAGAACACCGGCCCCCCGTGCACGACGCGATGGCCGACCGCCGCCGGGGCCCCGCCCTTCAGGTACGCGCGCAGCCAGACGCCCGCGCGCGCGATGGCACTCTCGGCGTCGGACACGTCGGCCGCCGAGTACTTCTCCTCGACGAGCACCGTCCCCTGGGCGTCACGCACCCGCAGCCTCGGCTGGGTGCCGATGCCCTCGATCCCGCCCTTCGCGTCGAGCTGGAGAGGGCGCCCGTGGGCAACCTCGAACAGCGCCAGCTTGATGCTCGACGAGCCCGCGTTGACGACGAGAATCGTGGCCATGACCGTCCGGCGCTCGGATCGTGCCACCGGCCTGGCGACGGCGTCATTGGACTTTGGTCGTAGGACGACCGCTGAGATCTCCTTGCTATAGTGCGGCGGTCATGCGTTGGGGTTCGCGCGTGCCCTCGTGGCTGCTGACGGGGCTGCTCGCGGCAGCGAGCCTCGGCTTGCCGGCCGCGGTCTCCGCCGCGCCGGAGCATGCCTCGGTGCTGATCCTGCTTCCCGGTCAGCCCGGCCTGCCGGCCGCGTCCGCCATCGCGTCCGGAATCCGCGCCGCCCTGCTGACGGAGTGGTCATTCCGCGTGAGCATCGAGATGGAGCACGTCGACATCGCCCGCTTCGCGTCGCCCGACGTGGAAGAGCGCCGGCTCCGGACGGTCTATGGCTCCAAATACGGACAGCAGCGCTTCGACGTCATCGTGGCGGCGCTTCCCGAGCCGTTCCAGTTCGTCCTGCGCGCGCGCGACGACCTGTGGCCGGGAACGCCGGTCGTCGTCTGCGGGGTGGACGAGCGCAGCGCGCGCGGCATCACGCCGCCGCCGGGCTTCGCCGTCCTCACGATCCGCTTCGACATGGCGGGCACGGTGCAGGCGGCGCTGGGACTGCTGCCCGATACGCGCCACGTCGCGCTCGTCGGGGGCGCGAGCCCGCCCGAACAGGTCTATCACGATCTGATCAGGCGGGCGGTACCCCGATCGCGCGGCATCGATGTCATCGACCTCACGAAGCTCCCGATCGCGGAGGCGCTGGCGCAGGTGTCGCGGCTGCCCGAGCATACCGTCGTCGTGCAGTCGAGCTATCAGGTCGACGGCGCCGGCCGTCGTTTCAGCGGCGTCGACCTCGTGCCCGAGATCTCGAAGGCGGCGAACCGTCCGGTCTTCACACCGCTGGGGCTGGCGCTGGGGCGGGGTGTCGTGGGCGGATCGATCCTCGACTTCGACGACATCGGTCGCGATGCGGGGCGGATGGCGACACGGATCATGCGCGGGGAGCCGGTCCCGGCGACACCGGTCCCGAGCTTCGCCACGGCCGTGCCGCGGTTCGACGGCCGGCAGCTCGCGCGCTGGCAGCTCGACGAACGGCGTTTGCCGGCGGACAGCCAGATCATCTTCGCGCAGCCCCATCTCTGGCACGAGTATCGCTGGCACATCGTGGCCGTCATCGGCCTCATCGGCGCGCAGGCGGGGCTCATCGTCACGCTGGTCGCCCAGCGGCGCCGCCGCCTCGAAGCGCAGGAGATCCTGGCCCAGCGGCTGCGCTTCGAGGCGCTCGTGAGCGAGGTCGGCGCGGTGCTGCGCACGATGCCGACGACGAAGATCGACGAGCAGATCTCGGACTGTCTGCGGCGCGTCGTCACGTTCCTCGGCGTCGATCGCGGCGCCGTGTGGCAGCCCTCCGCGAACAGCCGCGTGCTCTCGGTCACTCACGCGTGGAGCGCCGAGGGGGCGGCACCACCACCCCCGGTCATCGGCCTGGAGCCCTTTGCCTACTTCCGGGCCGCGCTGAACGACGGCGCCGTCGTCGCCTTCGGCCGCCGCGAGGAGCTTCCGGCCGAGGCCGACGCCGAGCGCGCGGCGTTCGAGGCGGGTGGCGTTCGTTCGCTGGCGGCCGTCCCCTTGCCGGGCGCCGATCGCCGGCTGGGGCTCATGGTCTTCACCACCCTGTCCGCCGAGCGCGCCTGGCCCGCCCCGATCCTCCAGCAGCTGCAGGTGCTGGCCGAGCACTGCGCGAGCGCGCTGGCTCGGATGCAGAGCGAGACGGCCCTGCAGGCGAGCACCTCGATCATCGAGGCGGTCCTGGCGGCGCTGCCGGGGGAGACGGCGATCATCGACGCCGCCGGGACGATCGTGCACATGAACGACGCCTGGGCCACCGCGACGCGGAGCCCGGTCGCGCGCGCGGCGTTGTCGATCGGCGCGAACTATCTCGAGGCGTGCCGCGCCGCCGTCGACATGCCGGCCGACGTCGCCCGCAAGGTGCACGCGGCCGTCTCGGACATCCTGCGCGGCGGACGTGATGAGTTCGTCATCGAGTACCTCTCGTCGCGGGACGGTGAAGACCGCTGGCTCGAGGAGCGGGTCCGCCGCCTCGCCCGCCTCGGCGGCGGCGCGGCGGTCATGCACCTGGACGTCACGCCGCGCCGGCACGCGGAGGCCGCCGTGCAGCGACACGTCAGCGACCTCGCGCATCTCGACCGCGTGGCCGGCATGGGCCAGCTGGCGTCGTCGCTCGCTCACGAGCTGAACCAGCCGCTGACGGCCATCCTGAGCAACGCCCAGGCGGCCAATCACCTCCTCGCCGTGGCGGAGCCCGACCTGGACGAGCTGCGGGCCTGCCTCGCCGACATCATCAGCGACGATCAGCGGGCCGCCGAGGTGATCTACCGGATGCGCCGGCTGCTGAGAAAGACCGATTTCCGCAGCCTGCCGCTGGCGCTCAACGACCTGGTGACGAACACCATCGGGCTCGTGGCCAACGATGCCTTGCTGCACGCCGTGTCCCTCGACTTCCGCCCCGGCCCCGCGCTGCCGGTCATCTACGGCGATCTGGTGCAAATCCAGCAGGTGATCCTGAACCTCATCAGCAACGCCATCGCGGCGACCGCCGACGGCGGCGCCAGCGTCCGCAAGGTCACGGTGCGGACGGCCGTCGGCCCCGGCGCCTGCGTCGAGCTGTCCGTTCACGACTCGGGCAAGGGCATTTCGGAGGGCGACTTCGAGCGGCTCTTCACGCCGTTCTTCACGACGAAAGTCGACGGCCTCGGCATGGGCCTGGCGATCAGCCGCACCATCGTCGAAGCGCACGGCGGCCGGCTGGTGGCCGAGAACGATCCGGCCGGCGGCGCCATCTTCCGCGTGCTCCTGCGGACGGACCGGTCCGACACGCGATGACACGTCGATGACCAGCTCCGAGCGCCGCGCCTCGATCGACGAGGCCGTCCTGGCCGCGCTCCCGGGCGAGACGGCCATCCTCGACGCCGGCGGCACGATCGTGCAGGTCAACACGGCCTGGGCGGCCGCGGCCGGGAGCGACCACGCCCTCGCGGTGGGCGCGAACTTCCTGAAGGCGTGCGACAACACCCTCGACATGCCGGCCGACGTCGCGCGCGAAATCCACGCCGCGATCGCGTCGATCCTGACCGGCCACCGTGACGAGCTGACGTTCGAATGCCCGGCGTCGCGGCGTGGGCACGACCGCTGGCTCGAGGTGCGGGTGCGTCACCTGGCGCGCCTCGGTGGGGGCGCCGTGGTCATGCGGTTCGACATCACGGCGCGGCGCCAGGCGCAGGCCACCATCCAGCGGCACGTCAGCCAGATCGCCCATCTCGACCGGGTCGGCGCCCTGGGTCAGCTGGCCTCGTCGATTGCCCACGAGCTGAACCAGCCGTTGACGGCGATTCTCAGCAACGCGCAGGCGGCGACCCGGCTGCTCGGCGAAGCGAGCCCGGACCTGGCCGAGCTCCGCGGCTGCCTCGCGGACATCGTCAGCGACGATCGGCGGGCCGCGGCGGTGATCGGCCGGATGCGCGAGCTGCTCAGGAAGTCGGATGTCCACAAGCTGCCACTGGCCATCAACGACCTGATCACGACCACCGTCGCGCTCGTCGCGAACGACGCCCTGCTGCACGCCGTCGCCATCGAGGTCACGCTGGCGCGGACGCTGCCGGTCGCCTACGGCGACTCCGTGCAGATCCAGCAGGTGCTCTTGAACCTGCTCAGCAACGCCATCGCCGCCAGCGCGGCCGGCCGCACGGCGGACCGCAAGATCACCGTGAGGACGGCGGCGCTGGAGACCGCCGACGTCGAGGTGGCCGTGCACGACTCCGGCGACGGCATCGCGCAGGCCGATCTCGAGCGCCTCTTCGAGCCGTTCTTCACCACGAAGTCCGACGGCCTGGGTATGGGGCTGGCGATCAGCCGCATGATCGTCGAGGCGCACGGCGGCCGACTGCTGGCGGAAAACGATCCGGCGGGCGGCGCCACCTTCCGCGTCCACCTGCGCACGAGCCGCGTCGCCGGCTGACGGCAGGCCCGAGCGTCAGGAGCGGGCGGGCGGCGAGGACACCTTCCCCGCCATCCACAGCCGGAGCGTGCCGGCGATGATGCCGTAGGCCGACACGGCCAGCAGCAGCACCGCGTGACCGCGACCCGGGCTGGCGAGCAGGAAGACCCCGAGCGCCAGCGACAGGACGCTCACGGCGAGGCGGCGCTTCGAGCCCTCGATCGCGCCCGAGACGATCGCCCAGCCCGCGAAGACTCCCACCCATCGGACGGGAGGCACGACCAGCATCAGCACACCGGCGGCCAGGCTCGCGAGAGCCTGGGGCGCCCAGCCAAGCCAGGGCTCGCCTGCCTGGACCGCCGGCCGCGCGGTCGCGATCGCGTCGAGAACGAGGAAGCCGGTGACCACCATCACGAGCGTCCGTACGGTGATGTGCGGCACGCGGAACGCCAGCAGCACCAGGGCGCCCAGGACGAGGCCGAACGTGAGCAGCAGCACCCCGCGCACGGTGTGCACCCGTCGCGCACGCTGGGCCGTCATTGCGGGGGTCATGGATGTCGCCAGGGTCGTCATGGTAGCGCCAATCGGATCACGGCGCCGGGATGCAGGGCCATTGGACCAAAGTCGCATCGATGAGCCGAAGGTCTCATTGCCCGGCTGCGCTTGGCGCTGTGTACTGCGCGCCGAGGACATCCCAATGCCCACGATGCTGGAACGCGAGCTGGCCGGGAAGCTGACGCGGATCGGCGTGGTCCGTGGCGTCACCGCGCTCGTGGTGGGCGGCTACGTGCTCTCTCAGTCCGCGATCGCGCCGGCCGTCGTTGCGCGCGCGAGCGCCGCCTATTGGTTGGTAGATGGCCTCCTCAGTCTGTGGGCGTCCGCGTTTGCCGCCCGGCTGACGCTGAACCGGATGCTCCTGCTCCTGCGCGCGGGCATCGCAATCGCGGCGGCGCTCACGCTCTTCGGCCTGCCGCTCGACATGGTCTTCGGACCATGGCAACCGGGCCAGGTCATGCTGCTCATCGTCGTCTCCGCCGCCATGATGACGGTCGTCGGCGCGCAGATGCTGGCGGCCGTGGTCGACGTGATGATGTGCCGGGAGGTCCGCCGTCGCATTCCCGGCGAATGGTCGTGCGCGATCGGCACCGTGCTCTCGGTCGGGCTCGCCGTCATCGCCGCCGCCACGCTGGCCGCGCCCGCGCCGCTGCTGGGTCGCGCGCTCGGCGTCGTGGCCGTGATCGGTGGGCTCGGCCTTCTGGCCACCTCGGCCAGGCTTCGCGGGGGCGCCGAGCCTTCGTCGTTCCCCGCCTACCCGAACAAACCATAGGAGACTCCCCATGCGAAAGCTCGTGCTCGGCATCCCCCTGCTGCTCCTCGCCGGCTGTGCGACGGGAGAGGAATGGGCCACCTGGAAGGATCACCCCACCCACTTCGCCTCCGGCGATCACCTGCGGTTCTCGTGGCGCAATGGCGGCCAGAAGGCCAACGTGACGCGCAATGACGTCGCCCTGGCCCGCGACCAGAGCTGGTGGGGCAAGCCGATCACCGTCGACCAGCAGCAGATCATCGAGCGCTGAGGGCGCGATGCGATCGCTCGTCGTCAGCCTCGCTGCGCTGGGGCTGCTGCTGGCCGGGTGCGCCTCGTCATCGCCGGGCTGGGCGAAGGCGGGCGCCTCCGAGCAGCAGGTCGGCCAGGATACGAACGACTGCCTGGTCGCCGCCCAGATGACCGTGAGCGGCCGGCCGGGCGAGCCGCCACGCACGAGCGTCAATCAGGACCGCTACCGCCGCTGCATGGTGGAGCGCGGGTACGCCGAGAAGCCCGTGAAGTAACGCCGCTCGCGTCGAGCGCGAGGACCACGCCGCCAGGACGCCGCGGGTTTGACAGAACGCGAGCGGGTTCCTACACTAGCGGCCCCAAGATCGAACTCGTGGATTGGTACCTCGCGGTCGACATCGGCGGCACGTTCACGGACGTCGTCCTGCTCGACGCGGCCGGCCGTACCACGGTCATCGAGAAGGTGCTCACCACCCCCAAGGAGCCCGCGGCCGGCGTCATGGGTGGTGCGCGCCGCGCGCTGACCCGGGCCGGCGTGGCGGCGCGCGACGTCCGGTACGTCATCCACGGCACCACGCTCGTCACCAACGCGCTCATCGAGCGCAAGGGCGCCCCGACCGGCCTGCTGACGACGGCCGGGCATGAGGACGCGCTCGAGATCGGCCGCGAGACGCGGTACGACGCCTACGACCTCGCGATCGAGAAACCCGCGCCGCTCGTGCCGCCGCCGCTGCGTCTGGGCCTGTCGGCGAGATTGATGGCCGACGGCCGGGAGGCCGTTCCGGTGTCAGCCGCGGAGGTCGACGCCTGCATCGATCGGCTGCGCGCGGCCGGCGTGGCCGCGGTCGCCGTGAGCCTGCTGCACGGCTTTCGCAATCCGGCGCACGAGCAGACCGTCGCCCGCCGCCTGCGCGAGCGCGCGCCCGAGCTGCGCGTCTCGCTGTCCTCGGTCGTCTCCGGCGAGATCCGCGAGTACGAGCGCACGTCCACGACGGTGGCCAATGCCTACGTGCTCGGCGTGGTCGAGACGTACCTGGTCGCGCTGAACGCGCTGCTGCGCGCCGAGGGGTTCGCGGGCCAGCTGCTGCTGATGCTCTCGAGCGGCGGCACCTGCACGGTGGAGACAGCCTGCGAGGTGCCGATCCGGCTGGTGGAATCGGGGCCGGCCGGCGGCGCGGCCGCCGCGGCGCAGCAC
>JBKPRI010000355.1:0-7254 GCA_046734515.1 Candidatus Methylomirabilota bacterium
GCGCCCGCCTCTCCGAAGGCGCGACGGCTCGCGGCCGAGCGCGGCGTCGACCTGTACATCGTGCGCGGCTCCGGTCCCGGCGGCGCCGTGCTCGCCGGCGACGTGCCGGCCCAGCGCACGGCGCCGGCGGCCGGCGTCAGCAACGTCTGGCGCATCATGGCCGAGCGCATGACGCAGAGCTGGACGACCGCGCCGCACTTCTACCTGGTGCGCGAGGTCAACGCGACCCGGCTGATCGCGTGGCGCGAGCGCGTCGAGGCGGGCGGCGCCCGCGTCACCTACACGGACCTGCTCGTGCGCCTGGTCGCCGCCGCGCTGCGCCGGCACCCGCGCGTGAACGTCTCATGGAAGGACGGCACGCTCGTGAGCCACGCCGACGTGAACATCGGCCTGGCGGTGGCGCTCGACGACGGCCTGGTCGTCCCCGTCCTCCACCGCGCGGACACGCTGACGCTGGCCGAGATCGCGACGCGGCGCGAGGACGTCGTGGCCCGCGCGCAGTCCGGCAAGCTGCGTCCCGCCGACATCCAGGGGGGCACGTTCACCATCAGCAACCTGGGCATGTACGGCGTGGACGCCTTCAACGCCATCGTGAACCCGCCCCAGGCCGCGATCCTCGCCGTCGGCCGCATCGCCGAGCGCGTGGTGGCGGTCAGCGGGCAGCCGGCCGTGCAGCCCGTGGTGGTGCTGACGCTCTCCTGCGATCATCGCGCGGTGGACGGCGCGCGCGGCGCGCAGTTCCTGGGCGCGCTGGCCGACCTGATCGAAGAGCCGCTCGCGCTGCTCGGCTAGTCGGCGGCCGCGCGTCGGCCCACGTTCTCAGGCGCCGGTACCACACCAGCTTGTCGTCGAATCCCGGGAAGGCCGCATTGCGGCCGCTCGGGTTCGGCACGACGAACACGGCGGCGCCGGCGATGCGCTCGGGCTTCGGCCCCGGCCCCGGGCTCGCCGCGCGGCCGACGAACTCGCGATAGGCCGTCCGTCCCACGAACGCCACTACGCGCGGCCGGATGCGCGCGATCGTGCGCGCCAGGCGCGCGCGCCCGCGTGCGTAGTCGCGCGGCGTGAGCTCGGCGGCCTCGCGCGTGGCGCGCGCGGCGATGTTCGTGAGCGCCAGGCCCAGGCCCGGCAGGCGCACGTCGTCGGCGAATGTCATCGGCTCGTCCACCAGCCCGGCGGCGTGGAGCAGACGGTAAAAGGGATTCCCGGGGCCCGCGAAATGATGGCCACAGCGCGCCGAGTGCAGGCTCGGGTTGATGCCGACGAACAGGATGCGCGGCCGCCGGCACAACCGCGGCGCCAGCCGCATGCCTCAGCCTCCGGCCGTGTCCTTGTCGCGCTCGCGGTAGTCGCCGAACGCCTTGTCGCGCTGGCTCAGCAGCTCGCGCACGCTGGCGCCGTCGCGCTTGAACTGCGCGCGGTAGTCCTGGCTCGCCGCGGTCGTGAAGGCCAGCGCCTGCAGCTCCGTCCCCGCGCGGATCGCCGCGCGCAGCCCCATGATCTCCATCGCACGGTGCACCGCGCGCTTGTTGATCTGCGACAGCTCGGTCGGCACCAGCGCGATGCGCTCGGCGACGGCCAGCACCGCCGCCTCCAGCTCGGCGGCCGGCACCGCGCGGTTGGCAAAGCCCTTGGCGGCCGCCTCGGTGCCGCTGATCGCGTCGCCGGTCAGGAGCATCTCCATCGCCGTCCGCATGCCCATGAGCCAGGGATGAAACTGGTTGTCGGGCGGGCTCATCAGGCGCGTGGGCGGATACCCGATCCGGGCGTCCTCCGCGACATAGACGAGGTCGCAGCACGCGGCCAGCTCGCTCCCCCCGGCCAGGCAGTAGCCGTGGACCTGCGCGATGACCGGCTTGCCGAGATCCCAGATCTTGAACCAGCTCTCCACGACGTGCCGCGCCCACTGGCCGGGACCGCCGGGCGAATAGACCGGCTGCCCCTCGGCGTTGTTGGCGGAGAGGTCGTAGCCGGAGGAGAAGCACACGCCCGCGCCGCGCAGGATCGAGACCTTCACCGCGGCGTCGGCGTCGGCCTCCTGGAGCGCGGCCAGGATCGCGCCGCGCAGCTCGTTGTTCAGCGCGTTGCGCTTGTCCGGCCGATTGAGCGTGAGCCGCCGTACGCCGGGACGCGGATCGTCGACGAGCAGGAGGGGTGTCGGTGTCATCGCCGGACTCTGCGCCGGGCTCGACAGACTGTCAAGCCGGCCGCATCATGGCGGCCCAGGAGGATCACGCGATGGCCCCCACGCCGCGTCCGATGACGGGCAAGGAATTCCTCGAGTCGCTCGACGACGGGCGCGAGGTGTGGATCTACGGCGAGCGCGTCGGCAAGATCACCGAGCACCCGGCCTTCCGCAACGCGGCGCGCATGCTGGCGCGCCTGTTCGACGCCCTCCACGATCCCGCGCTGAAGCCGAAGCTGACCGTGAAGTCCGATGCCGGTAACGACACTCACGCGTGGTTTCGCGTGCCGTACTCCGCCGCCGAGCAGGTGCGCGCGCGCGATGCCATCGCGGAATGGGCGCGCCTCACTTACGGCTGGATGGGGCGCTCGCCCGACTACAAGGCCGCGTTCCTCGGCACGCTCGGCGCCAACGCCGAGTTCTACGCGCCCTACCAGGCGAACGCGCTGCGCTGGTACCACCTGAGCCAGGAGCGCGTGCCGTTCGTCAATCACGCCATCATCCATCCGCCGGTCGACCGCCATCGCGCGCCCGGCGCCCCGCCCGCCGGCGCCTCCGACGTGTGCGTGCGCGTGGTGCGCGAGACGGGGAAGGGGATCGTGGTGAAGGGCGCCAAGGTCGTGGCCACCGGGTCCGCGCTCACCAACTACACGTTCGTCGCGCATCACGGGCTGATCCCCGTGCAGGATCCCGCCTACGCCGTGGTGTTCATGATCCCTACCGGCGCGCCGGGCTGCAAGCTGATCTGCCGCGCGTCCAACGAGTATCGCGCCGCCGTGCTCGGCAGCCCGTTCGACTATCCGCTGTCGAGCCGCCTGGACGAGAACGACGCGATCCTGGTGCTCGACGACGTCGAGGTCCCCTGGGAAGACGTCTTCGTCTATCGCGACGTGGACAAGGCCAACAACTTCTTCCCGCGCACGGGCTTTCTGCCGCGCGCGATGCTGCAGGGCTGCACGCGCCTGGCGGTGAAGCTCGACTTCATCGCCGGCCTGCTGCTCAAGGCGGTCGAGATGACGGGCACCGCCGAGTACCGCGGCGTGCAGGCCAACGTGGGCGAGGTGCTGGTGTGGCGCAACCTTCTCTGGGGCCTGTCGGACTCGATGGCGTCCAACGCCGAGCCGTGGCAGGGCGGCGCCGTGCTGCCGAACTCCGCCTCGGCCGCGGCCTATCAGGTGCTGGCGCCCGAGGGCTACGCGCAGGTGAAGAACCTCATCGAGAAGACCGTGGCGAGCGGGCTCATCTTCCTGAACTCGCACGCCAACGATTTCCTGACGCCGCAGATCCGGCCGTACCTGGACCAGTACCTGCGCGGCTCCAACGGCGTGGACGCCGTCGATCGCGTGAAGCTGATGAAGCTCCTGTGGGACGCGATCGGCACCGAGTTCGGCGGCCGTCACGAGCTCTACGAGATCAACTACGCCGGGAGCCACGAGGAGATTCGCCGCTACGCGCTCTTCGGCGCGCAGGCCAGCGGCAAGGTCGATCAGCTCAAGGCGTTCGCGGAGACCTGTCTCAAGGAGTACGACCTCAAGGGCTGGACGGTCCCCGACCTGATCAACCCCGGCCGCACCTCCGTGCTGGCGCCGAAGGCCCCATGACGGCCGGCCTGCTCCTGGCCGTGGCGTTTCTCGTGGGCGCCCTCATCACGGTGAAGGTCGGCACCAACACTCGCCTGAAGGAAGCGTTCGGCGAGGCCATGCCGGCCGTGATCCTCAGCTCCCTGCTCGGCGTCGTGATCCTCGGCGTCGCCACGCTCGTCAGCCGGACGCCATGGCCGTCCGCGGCCCGAGTGATCGGCGCGCCGTGGTGGGCGTGGCTGGGCGGCCTGCTCGGAGCGGTCTACGCCGTGGCCACGGTACTGCTCGCGCGGCGGCTGGGCGCCGCCGCCCTGACCGCCCTCGTCGTGACCGGGCAGCTCGTCTGCTCCGTGGTGCTCGATCACTTCGGCGCGCTCGGCTTCACCGAGCACGCGCTCAGCGCCGGGCGCGTGGCCGGCTGCGTGCTGATGATCGCCGGCTTCGTGCTGATCACGCGCTTCTGAGCCCGCGCGCGAGGCGCCGCACCAGCTCGACAACCGCGCCGTAGACCACGTGAAGGCCGAGCTCGGGCGCCTCCTTGGCGAGCGGCCGGCTCGCCGGGGAGGCGGCCAGACCGAGGGCCGGCACGGTGATCGCGTGGGCGCCGAGCCAGACCGCGAGGCCGAACGGCACGCCGAGGCCCGTGCTGACGCGGGGCACGAGCTCCGCGATGCCGCCGTACATCGCGCCCATGCTCCCGCCGAATGCGTAGTGCACGATCTGGCTCGCCGCCGGCTTCGCGGCCTCGGACAGGGGACGTCCGGCCACCGTTCGCACGATGGAGTCCGCCGTCTTCACCGTCGCGTCCTCACCCTCATCGGCCGGCGCGGCCGGCTTCGGCAGGAGCTGGTGCACCAGGCTCATCGCGCCGGCGGCCAGCAGGCCGCCGACGAGTCCGGCGAGGGCACCGCGCCAGACGGATCTCGACGGGCCACTCATGCGCGCTGCTCCGTACACGCGTGGGGCCAACCACCTCGCGAAGACAGTGGCACCGTGCTTGCTCCGCACTCCGAGTGGAGGAGCACGCCATGGCGAAGCGACGGATGCGCCGCACCACTCAGATCGCGAACGATCGGCGGAGCACGGCCGACAACCTCACCGACACCGCGCGCGACATGTCGGTCAACGCGGTGAAGGTCGCTACCGACACGGCCAGGGCGGCGCTCAGCGGGATGCAGGAGCTGGGACGCGCGATGGCCGACATGGCCGCGCCGGCCACCCGGCGCTCCGTGAAGATGGCCGCCGACATGACACGCGCCGCCGTGGACAGCAGCCGTCAGCTCACCCGCACGGCGGCGGACACCGCGCGCGAGGCCACACGCTCGGCGGCGAGCACGGCGCGGAGCACGACCCGTTCGGCGGCGAGCGCCGAACGGAAGACGGCGCCGCCGGCGCGCCGCAAGTCCCGCCGGCGCCGCGCAGCCTAGCTACTTCCGGTCACGGAAGAGGATCGTCCAGATCAAGGCGACTCCCCCGGCCCCGGCGAGCAGGAAGAAGATCATCGCCAGGCCGGGGTAGCCGAACAGCCGGAAGTCCGTCTCCACCTGCATCAGCATGGCCGCGCCGATGATCAGCGCGGCCAGCAGCAGGCCGATGGTGATCCGGTTGGCGACCTTCTGGATGCCGACCATCAGCGCGTTCTCGTCGATCGCGTCCACTTTCACCCGGAGCTCGTTGTTGGCCAGCCGATCGAGGAAGCGGTTGAGGCGCTCGGGCAGTCGCTCCACGAGCTCCTTGGTCTCCAGCAGCCCGGACAGCAGATTGCCGGGTGCCAGGGACTGCACGAGACGCTGCTGCATGATGCTGGCGGAGTGCTGGCGCACCAGCGCGTTGGGGCTGACGGATGGATCGAGGCCGCGGCCGATCTCGTCCAGGTGCAGCAGCGTCTTGCCGAGCATCGCGAGCTCGGGGGGCAGCCGCAGCCCGCAATCACCCGACATCCACGCCAGCTCCAGCACCGCGCGCCCGACGGGCATGTCCTCGGCCGTCGCGTCGCGGTTCTTGGCCACGAGGTCGGCCACCCGGCGGCGGAAGGTCGCCTCGTCGAACTCCGTGCGCGTCTGGCCCAGCTTGATCGCGTAGGTGGCCGCCTCGTCAGGCCGCCCGTCGCTCACGCTCAGCAGGAGCTGGAGCAGGTAGTCCTGCATGCGCGGGGTGACGTGGCCGATCATCCCGAGGTCGATCAGGGCCAGCCGGCCGTCCTCGGTCAGCAGCACGTTGCCCGGGTGTGGGTCGGCGTGGAAGAAGCCGTCCACCAGGATCTGCTTGAGATAGGCGGCCACCAGCTCCTCGACCAGCGCGGCGCCGTCCACCTCCTGCAGGACCACCGGGCTCAGCGCGGTGACCTTGGTGCCCGTCACGTATTCCATGGTCAGCACGCGCGAGGTCGTGTAGTCCGGGATCGGGGCCGGCACGTAGAGGCGCTTGAAGCTGGCCAGGTTGCGGCCGAGGGTGACGAGGTGGCCGCCCTCCTGGATATAGTCCAGCTCGCGCAGGACACTGCGCCGGAACTCCTCCAGCAGGCGCGCGAACTCGTAGCGGCGGCCGGCCTCGGTGTGCCCGTCGAGGAAGCCGCCGATGTACTCCAGCGCCTCGAGGTCCTCCATGACACGCTCGCGGACGCCCGGGCGCTGCACCTTCACCGCCACGCGGCGCCCGTCCCGGAGCCGCGCGCGGTGGACCTGGCCGAGCGAGGCCGCGGCCAGCGGCGTCGACTCGAACTCCGCGAAGGCCTTGGACAGCCGGACGCTCAGCTCGTCGGCGACGATCTTCTCCACCTCGGCGAAGGGGAACGGCTCCACCTTGTCGTGCAGACGCGCCAGCGCCTTGAGGTAGGCGGGCGGCAGCAGGTCCGGACGCGTGGAGAGGAGCTGGCCCAGCTTGACGAACGTCGGGCCGAGGGCTTCCAGGTCGGTGGCGAGGCTCTCGGCCTCGACCGCCATCTCGCGGCCGGCCTGGCTGTCGGCGGCGACCTCGTCCAGGCCGGCCGCCGGGGCCAGGTCTGAGCGGACGTGCTTTACCAGCAGCCAGGCGATCTGCTGGTAGCGCTTCAGGTGCTTCGGCTTCGGGATGGCCATGGTGGACAGCAACCGCCGGGGTCAGTGAGGGCAAAATCCGGGCCGCCGACTAGCCGGCCAGCTCGAAGCGGCGGAGCTCGGGGAAGCGGTACATCCAGGCCGCCGTCACCACCAGCGTGCCGACGCCGCCGATGAGCACGGCCGGCACCGCGCCGAAGAGGGCCGCCAGCACGCCGGACTCGAACTCGCCGAGCTGGTTCGAGGTGCCGGTGAAGAGCGAGAACGCCGCGCTCACGCGCCCGCGCATCGCGTCCGGTGTGGAGAGCTGCACGAGCGAGTACCGGATCACGACGCTCACGACGTCCGCCATGCCGAGCACGCACAGCGCGGCGAGCGAGAGCGCGAAGTTCCGCGAGACGCCGAACGCGATGATCGCGCAGCCGAACACCACGATCACCGTGAACAGCGTGCG